>DAOTTY010000337.1:0-3475 GCA_034437575.1 Anaerolineae bacterium
CGGTTCCGGCAGGTCGCCATCGTTGACGATGCCGATTGGGTGGCCCGCAGCACCAGCCTCGCGCATGATGCTGCCCTCGAACCCACTCAGGCTGTTAACCAGGCGGGGGCCGTCTTGCCCAAAGGAATTCGCCTCTACCTTGTAACCACGACCGTGAACTGTCGCACCACCATGAGAGGTACCAGTCAGGCGATCCATCATGTGACCGCGATAGATTGCCATTTCGGGCAACTGATCCCAGTTCAGCAGCCCATCGGGGCCGTACCAGTACATACGACCCGCGTTCCAGTGGTTCAGGCCAGAGCCGTCCGGGTGGTAGAAAATGACGTTGCCAGTTGGCATAGCATCGTCCTGGGCGCTCACCGTCGCAAAGGACAGGCTAACGACCAGCAGGGCTGCGCTCAGCAGCGAGTAAAGCTTGTTCATATTGTTCTCCTCAAACTTATTGAGATGTGGAAAAACGACTTACAATCTCGTGATGCACATCACGATAAGGCAGAATATATACGGTGCCTTTTAAGGCATCTGATAAGTAGATTTAAGAATCAGAACGACCATTTAAGTTTATTATTAACAAAAATATCACCAACCATCCTAAAATCTTAAACAAACGGGGGGAGACGCACCTCGCCCCTTTACCAACTGCCGCTGCGCGGCCAGGCGAGGGGGGTGAGGGCGAATTCGCCCTGAAATGAAATGTATTCCCGTAACATAGACTGCAACCCATGAAACGTGTTTTTGCGATACAATAGAACTTTCAGGTTATTGAATCATTGATCCATAAATGCCAAACTTCGAGATTTCGGATAAGCTGTATGACCAATTGAATCGGCTTGCCCAGGACAAGGGCCTGACCGTTGAGCAATTGCTGAGCCAGCAGTTCGCGGATGCCCCCTCGGAGCCGCCCGCAGACCTGGCCCGCAAACTGGACGCACGCGATGCCGTCCCCTACATGCTGTACATCTTCGATAGGCGTCTGGGCTACAACACGTTTGTAAATCGTTATACACGCAACTTCTTCAGCAAAACCCTGGCCGAAATTCAAGAGTGGGGCGCACAGCTTTACATAGAAACACTCCACCCGGACGACCTGGCCCAGTTGGCAGCGTTTCAACATCAATGGGACGCTGCCGCCGATGACGACGTTTTCATCAAAGAATATCGTATGCGCCGCGCCGACGGCGAATACCGCTGGCTGCGCAGCTATGAAACCATCCTCGAACGTGACGCCGACGGCACCCCCACCCAGATTATCGGCTCCGCCATTGACATCACCGAAGAAAAACAACGCGAAGACGCCCTGCGCGAAAGCGAAGCCCGCTACCGCGCCGTCGCCGAAAACTTCCCCAATGGCAGCCTGCTGCTCTACGACCGTGACCTGCGCTACACCCTGGTGGATGGAAACAACTTGCGCGATATTGGCATAACCAACGACGACTTGCTAGGCAAGCGCCTGCGCGATGTCTTCCCGCCCGAACACTATGAGCGCGACGAACCCGCCCTGATTGCCGCCCTGCGCGGGGAAACCACCACATCCGTGCTGCCGTTCGCCGGGGGTTACTTCCAGGTGACGACGCTGCCCGTCAAGGATGATGAGGGCAACATCATCAGCGGCATGGTCATCAGCCAAGATGTGACCGCCCTTAAACAAGCCGAACTGCGGCAGCGCGACCTGAACAGCCAACTGCAACTCGCCATCGAGACAGCTAAGCTGGGCATCTGGCAGTTCGACCCGCAAACCGAAACCCTTTCATGGAACGAGCAGCAGCACGCCATTTACGGCGTCTTGCCGGGTGAGTTTTGTAGCAACCTGGAAGATTGGCGTGGGTACGTCCACCCGGACGACCGGCCTGCGGTAGACGCCAGCTTTGCAGAGGTGTTAAGTGGGGCCGATGTTTTCGACTCCCGATACCGCATCATCCGGCCCGATGGCGAGGTGCGCCACATCAACGGCTCCGGCATTGCCCTGCGCGGCGACGACGGCAACATCACCAGACTGATCGGCATCAACCTGGACGTTACCGACTACGAACGATCCAAACGTGAACTGGCCATCAGCGAGGCCCGCTACCGTACCCTGTTTAACGCCTTCGTGAATCCGGTTATCGTGTACGATGAGCAGGCACGCATCGTGATAGGCAACCAGATCGCCATTGACGGCCTGGGCAATGATCCTGGCAAAATTATCGGCCAACCCCTGGGGACATTCCTTCCCGAAAAACAAGCCATCACCGTAGAGCGCATCGCCCAGGTATTGGCCAC
This sequence comes from Anaerolineae bacterium, assembly GCA_034437575.1. Lineage (GTDB taxonomy): Bacteria > Chloroflexota > Anaerolineae > Aggregatilineales > Phototrophicaceae > DAOTTY01. The sequence continues at coordinate 2,263 of DAOTTY010000337.1, forward strand.
AGGCGAACCGCTCTACGTTGAAGACCGCCTCGAAATAGACGGGGAAGACTATTGGTACTGGTCGGTCATGCAGCCCGTGACCGACGACAACGGCGTTAAACGGCTGGTTCAGGTCATCTCTTACGACATGACCGACAGAAAGAAAGCCGAGTTGCTTGAGGCCGAACGCGCCGAACTTACCCGCCAACTGAAACAGGAACAGGCGCTCACAAAGGCCCGTGCCCGTATGTTTTCCATTGTGGCCCACGAGTTCCGCACCCCCCTCACCGTGATTAGAACATCCAGCGACCTGCTCCAGCACTATGCCGACCGCATTTCAGATGAGATGCGCCAGGAAAAACTAACCGGCATCGCCAATCAGGTGCGCCAGCTCGACCAGATGATTGACGAAATCAGCCTGCTTTCACAGGCAAACAGCGGCTTTTTGCAATATCACCCGGAACCCACCGACCTGAACGCCTTTTGCGAGGGGTTGGTTAACGAACTGAGCGACGCCACCCACAAACACAGGCTCGCCGTTAACGTTAACACCACAGAGCGCAAAGTGATGCTAGACCGTAAATTGATGCATCACGCCCTCAGCAACCTCATTAGCAACGCCATCAAATACTCACCCAAAGGCGGTTCAATTAATCTAAAAGTCTCACAGGTAGATAAACCCCTGTCCTTTTCCGTTACCGACGAAGGGATCGGCATCCCCGCCGAAGACCTGAAACACCTCTTCGAGCCGTTCGCCCGCGCCAGCAATGTAGGCCGCATCCGGGGCACCGGGTTGGGGCTTTCTATCGTCAAAGAAATTGCCCGACAGCATAGTGGTATAGTAGAAGTCCGCAGCGAGATTGGTCGGGGCAGCACCTTCACCGTCAGTTTGCCAGTACGGGTAGGCGTTTCCTAGCCAGTGGCGCGGCGCGTCATCCAACCTCAAAAGTAACGCCCCAGGTATCCGCCTGAATACCCTCAAAGGCAAGCTGAGTCGTTACATGGTGAGACAGTGAAATTAAAAAGCCGGGCGCGTGGGCACCCGGCTTTTTTGTTGCGTGTACTACGTGAGCTTACTCAGCGTTGGCCTCAGCCGTCACGCTCTCAGTTACCGCCGCCTCCCCCGGAACGTCCGTTGCCGTCGGTTCCGGGGTATTGGTCGGCACAGGGGTGTTCGTCGGGGCCGTCGTGTTCGTCGGCACGGGCGTCGCGGTGTTGGTCGGGGCTTCTGTTT
>DAOTTY010000338.1:0-2638 GCA_034437575.1 Anaerolineae bacterium
TGGAGATTTACACAGGCGGTGTCTGATTGGAGTCTTGGTAACGGATGTGATGGCTGCTGCAATCATGATATGCGTGCGGCCTCTGACCGACAAGACATAGAGATCTCATAGAAAACATGAAACACATTTGCGACAATTGGCGGAGCGAGTGGCGTCTGCTAGGGCTGGCGGTATCTTTCGTTTGGATCACCGGATTTGGCTGTAGTGCCCCCGGGCAGACGGTCAAAGGACCGCAGAGAGTCGCCGTCGTAAGGCAAGCTGCAGCAGCGCCTGCCGGGAAGGTGTCGTTCAAGTCTCTTGATGCAGCTGTCGAATTCAAACTGGCAACAGGCCACGGTCTGCTCTTCACGGATGCTGTCCGTGTAGACGGAAACGAAGCGAGCTTCTTTTTGGTGGATACGGGGTCGAACATAACGGTTATAGGGGCAGACACTGCAGAGAAGCTGGAGATCAAAGCAGGTAATACCACGCTAAATGTTGGTGGCAGGCAGGTCGGTGGGATCGCGAGCGTCGACCTGTCTTTCGGCCCCGTGACGATCCGGCGACATCCAGTTGGTATCATGGACCTTGCTCCGCTACAGAAGTTCACAAAGCCAGTTGTCGGCATCCTGGGCGCAGATGTGCTTGGCAAGATTCCATTCACGCTGGACTACCGCGAAGCCCGCTTGGTTCTTCATGATCCGTCCCGGTTCGAGCCTCCGGGGGGAACGAAGGAGTGTGACCTTAAGATCGTGAAGTTGCAGAGCGGCCCGGGGCTGGCAGGCACGGATGAGTCTGTGGGAACGCCAGCCATAACGGGCGAGGTCAATGGCCATGAGCTCACGATGGTGCTAGATACAGGCCTGAGTCGCGGGGTGTTTATTGGACGCTCGGACGCCTCCAAACAGCCAGCCAGAATCGGCCGCCCGGTGCCGCCGCTTCGGGAAGCGTCGGTGGTGGCGGGCCAGGAATCCAACATGCACGTCTTCGATGTAACGGAGATGGATGTCCTGGGCAAACGCTGGCGCGACTTGTCTTTTGCCATGACGCCTGTTTCGTCAAGCGATGCTCAAGGAACCCCGGAGGACGAATCACGTATCAGCGCCGTCGGCGGAACGCTGCTACGGGAGTATCGCCTGACGTTCGACATGCCCCACAAACGGCTATGGGTCTCTCGGTCCGAGGTGCCGCAAATGCCCGCTGCCGTGATTGAGGGCAAGAACTTCGCTGGCGTCCCGCCTGTCGTTGAGGCCGTCGAGTACGCCGACGTTCCAATGCTGAAGCGCCTGTTGGCAAGCAATGCCTCGTTGCGGTTTCGAAGTGAATCGGGATACAACATCCTTCATTCAGGCGTCCTTGGCGGAAGTGCTCAGTGCATGGAAATGCTGCTGTCGCAGGAGGGGCATCCGAAATTGAGTGAAGCCACTCCGGACGGGGTAACGCCTTTGATCCTCGCTGCCGGTCTTTGCGAGCCCGACCTCGTGCAGGTGATGTTGAAGGCCGGCGCTGCCCCGAACGCGAGGACGGAAACTGGCCACACCGCATTGCATGCAGCGGCGGATTCGGGCTGCTTGCTTGCGGCGACGTTCTTGCTGCAAGCCGGGGCCAAGCCCGACGCAACACAGGCCGACGGGCAGCCTCCAATGGCCCTAGCCGCTGGCAAGGGCGACGCAGCGATGGTTCGATTGCTGTTGGAGTCCGGTGGTGGTTTGGACTGGACAGCGGACAATGGCGGCAGCATCCTCCACTTTGCAGCCTACGGTGGCAATACTGACATACTTCAACTGGCATTGGCCAAGTTGCCCAAGGTGGCCATTGATCGCACGTCGAAGCAGGGCGCGACCCCGTTGATGATTGCAGCGGAAAGAGGAAACGTCGCTTTCGTGCGAGGGCTCATCGACGCCGGAGCTGACGCAACCAAGAGGACAGGCATTCATGCGAGCCTGGGCACTCTTGCGGCCATTCATTACGCTGCCATGAAGGGCCGTTCCGAAGTGGTGCAACTACTGCTTCAGAACGGTGTTCCTCCCGACCAGGCTACGGGCAGAGGCCTTACCCCGCTGATGCTTGCTGCCGGCGTGGGCGATATCGCTTCGGTGAAGGCGTTGCTGGGAGCAGGCGCACAGGCGAACAAGAGTGACAATGACAAGATGACGGCGCTGCATTATGCGGCCAAGCGGGGCCAACCCGCTGTCATCCCGTTACTGGTCAGGGCGGGCGCTCCTGTCGCAGCCGCTGCTGCCAAGGGGGTGCGGCCCTTGGACTTCGCGGCACTGCGGGGAGATAAGGATGTGGCGCGCGTTTTGGTAGAAGCTGGGGCAGACCCGATGGAGAAAGGAGAGCATGGTTTTTCTGCCATTGATCTCGCCAGGCAGCAGAAGCATCAAGATATCGCAGTGTTCTTGGAGCGCATATCGCGACACAGCCGCGAATGAACGAACACGACAGGTCGCAGGGCGATGAGGCAGTTGCTTGAGCCCCTCAGTCGCCCGAGACAGGTATCGTGCCGAAAGCCCCGCTCAGGCGGGGCTTTCTTGTAGCTGGGCAGAGCCGGTTGCGTTGTAGAGTTGGGTGGTGGCTCTGCGGGGAGCGATTTGTGGCCGATAGCTGTCCCGAGGGTCGATCGGGGCTGGACGGGACATGGCCGTGGCGGGAATGG
>DAOTTY010000339.1:0-1647 GCA_034437575.1 Anaerolineae bacterium
CCCCTGGATGTACTTTGTCAAGCCCCAAAACGGGCAATAGGCGCACGGAACTACCAGCGCTCCAAGGAGCGTTGTTGGCATAGAATATTGTGGCACTGAGAACCCAAAGTACGTTAAAGATCAGACGCTAGAGTTATGCCCTTGAGAGCTAACTCCGCGTACGGTTGGCAAATCGATTTCGCAAATGAACTGCTTCATCATATTCTACACGATCCGTCCACAGCCGCCAGATAATGGCAATCCAGCGATTGGCCAGACAGCGATAGGCATGAGAGGCTTTGCCCACACGTGGCCGTATCGTCTCAAAGTAGGCTGCCGCCCAGCCAGAATCAGCGATGGAGCAGCGCGCAAACTGCGTGGCGATGAAGCGAAACTCGCGATCACAAGCCCGGCGGAACAGAACCTGGTGGCGCCGCTTGCCGCTTTTCCGGGTCACAGGGCAAGTACCGGCGATGGCTTGGGCGACGGCGGCCGTAGGAAAGCGCGCCCGACAATCACGGAACTTGGACAACAGGGCCGGCGCCAAAAACTTGCCAGCGCCAGGCAACGAGGTATAGATATGGGCATCAGGGTGCTGTTCGAAGCTTTGAGTGAGCGCTTTTTGCGCGGCATCTCGCTCCTTAACCAAAAATCCCAAGACCCGTGCCAGAGATTGTGCTTGCTGAGCATAGGCATTGGCTATAGACTCGCTGGCAAAGGTTTGCATTGCCTGAAGCTGTCCATAGCGGCGGGCGATGTAGCGCTTGTTCCAATAGCGGTGTTGATGACAAAAGGTTTCAAACGCCGACTTGGAGAGTCCTTTAGCCTTTTGAGGGGTCGGATAAGCCTGGATGAAGGCACAAGATAGCGGCTGATCCAGTTTGCTGAACAACTCGGCTGCCAACGGGAAGTAGCGCCACAGCAACTGCCGCAACTGGTTGCTGACTCGTGCTACGTTGCCCTTCATTGTGCTCAACAAGCGCACCTGGCTGCAAATCTGTCGTGTCAAGGGCTGATCGGGGGTCAAGGGTACATATTGGTCACGATCGTTGCGCAAGATGTTGGTCAACACAGCGGCGTCGCCCTGATCACTGCAAGAGCGACTCTGCCGATAGCGATCGCGGTAGCGGTTCACAACTCGGCCCGGCACCACGTGGACCTGATAACCTTTGTCCAGCAAATAGTCCACCAGCAAGCTGTGCGCCGATTCCAGGGCCACCAGGCAGTCTTGGGGGATGACGTCCAGCCGCTGACACTGCTTGTGAATCCATTCAAAGCCTTGCAAGGTATGACTCACTTCTTTGTACGCCAGTTGACGACCCTGAAGGTTTGTGATACAAATGTCGTGTTTCTGGGAACTTTGATCAATGCCGATGAGCAACATGAGTGGTCCTCCTTTCGCTGTATACGTCCTCCCATCGGCAATAACTGGTCCTCGCCAGCCTATTATGGCACTCGTGGTGCAATGTACTTTCGGCCAATGGTACCAGTTCACCTGGGAGACGATCCAGGGGGGGCACTCGTAGTGCAGGCACTGCCAGGTCTTTGTTCCCAGGTCGTCGCCGACGGGCGGAATAGATGGGTTCTCAGTGTCTCCCACTATTCTAGTCCGTCGGCGCTCTTTTACCAGTATACAATAATAGGCACTGCCCGCCAGGGCAAGTGAGG
>DAOTTY010000340.1:0-9214 GCA_034437575.1 Anaerolineae bacterium
GGAGGCGGTGCCCCGGCTGCATCAAACACCTGTGCATACACCGCGTTCACGGCGGCAAAGTCATTAATATCTGCCAGGAACACAGTTACTTTCACAGCATTGGCCACATTCGTCCCGGCAGCAGCCAGGACGGCCTGCATGTTTTCAAGCGCTTTGCGGGCCTGGGCCTGCACATCGCCGTCAATGAGCTTCATGGTGTTTGTATCTAGCGCAAGTTGCCCGGACGCGAATACAAATCCATTGGCGACAATCGCCTGCGAATAAGGGCCAACTGCGCCGGGGGCGGCATCTGTAGAAATCACTTGCTTGGGCATTTGTCAAACTCCGGTTGCAAATCTGTTGGTTTCAAAGTCTAATTAGATACCAGACGGATGCATTTTGCTAAAGGGCAGGCCAACCCCATGAGCCGTAAAATACTCGGACTGCTGTTAGGCTTTCTGCTTGGGGCATTTCTGGGGTCTTTGGTCGTGGCGCTTTTTGTCCCGGTAACGGGCAAGGAGTTCCGCACTAACCTGACCGGGAATTTCCGGCGGGCGCGGCAGGCGGCCAAATCAGCCGAAACCCAGCGCCGCGAAGAACTCGAAGCCGAGCTTGCCCAACTCAAGGGCAGGCGCTCCGCATAGCAGAATCCATTTCCACGCAAGCGGCGCACAATGATGCGCCGTTTTGCGTTGCGGTGCCTTATCTGAAGCCCCCATTGGGCATTAACCTTAGACGAAACCAACTGATATGTCGTACACTAGGCCCGACTGTTCGTAATACACCCCTGAATTTGGAGAACGAGTTATGATTCTTGTATGCAACCGCATCCCCGTAAACCCGGAGTTCGCAGAGCAGTTTGAGAAGCGCTTCAGCCAACGCGACCGCATGGTTGACGGTATGCCCGGCTTTATTGCCTTCCAACTGCTGCGCCCCACGAAAGAAGACGACCCGTATATCGTGCAGACCTTCTGGGAAGACCGGGCGTCGTTTGAAAACTGGACCAGTTCCGACGAGTTTCGGCAGCAGCACGCCCAAAGCGGCACTCTGCCGGAAGGCGCGTTCCTGGGTCATCCCAAGATCGAAGTGCATGACATTGTGCAGAACACCGCGCAGATCGTGCGTGCGGCTGAATCTGCTGAGTAGTAGTTAAGCGGCGTGCCGGGGTACCTGTTGGCGCTCTGGCACGCTATCCATTGCTTGCAGCATAACGGGCGTTTTCCTCACGGGCCACCTGTCGCCCGGCCTCCACATCCACGCGGGTAAGCAGGTAACCGCCAATCGCAAACAATGCAATCAAGCTCAGCACGGCAGGGCGGCTTTGCCCGAATATGCCCACTGCCAGCGCAAACAGCAGCGGCCCCGTGATCGCGCTAAACTTCGCCATGACGCTGTAAAACCCGAAGAACTCCCCGCTTTTGGCAGCGGGGGATAGGCTCGCGTACAGGCTGCGGCTGAGCGCCTGACTGCCGCCCTGCACAATCGCCACCATCCACGCCAACAGCCAAAACTCCACCGTGGAGTTAACCCAATAGCCCCACACCGCGATTCCGGCATAGACCGCCAATGCGAGTAAAATGCTGCGCTTGGTATTGAGCGATTCCGCCGCGCCGCGCAGTAGCCGCGCCCCACCCAAAAATGTGAATGCCGCCGCGCCGACTTGTATCCCCGCCAGAATGCCAATCACCACCAGCAGATTGCCGCCGCGTTCAGGGGGCAGCACTTCTATTGGGCCAATGCTGACCTGCGTGCCGCCGCTTTGCAGGTTGCGCTCGCCCGTGTTAACCAATGTGAGCGTGTGCGGGCCGGGTTCCTCAGCTCGGAAGACAGCGGTTTCACCATAACGCACATTCTGGCTGTACGCATCCACCGTGATGGGGGCACCTGCATCGTCTAACAGCGGTTCGCCGTCCAGCAGCACCTCAAAGACGCCGAAGCTGGGGCCAGTCGCATAGCTCACTTCCACACGCTGCCCGTTAAACGGCACCTCAAGCGCGTTATGGGTGGCGTCGATGGTAGCATAGGGCACGTCGGCATCTGCATCGAGCAAGTCAGCAGGTACAGGCACGATTGTCGATGTGTCGGCTGCAAACTCGCTCACTGGATACACGCCCTGCCCCAAAAAATCGCCCTGGGTTGCGAAGGGTGGGGGCGGGGCACCCGTCACCGGCTGCGGAAGCGCAGCCCGTGCCCCAATGCCAACGACGGGCAGGGCAATCACATTGAACAGGATAAACGCCAAAAAATAATGCCGCCGCTGGGCGGCTGCATTGGGCAAACTCCCGAAGATAAAACTGAACGGAATGCCCGCAAATTGAACCAGCAGCAGCGCCAGAATGAGTTCAGTTGTATTGAAGCCGAGTTCTGCGCCGTAAATTGCCGCCACACCAATAATCGTGCCAATGCCGTCATTGTAGATCAGGAAGGCAATCAGGTACTTGAATAATTCGCGGTACTCGCGCAGGGTGCGGAACGTATCGCGCAGGCGGTTGATGCTGGCCGTTATCACGTTCTCGCCTGGGGTAAGGTTTGCTGTCGCGCTCGCAGGTTCTGGGATGAGCGCAAACAACGGAATCGAAAAGACGACCCACCATACGGCAACACTCAAAAACGACAGGCGGATGCCCGCGTTATCAAACGTGAAGCCCAGCAGCGTGATTTCATTCGGTATCTGAAAGATCATCATCACGTTAAGTGCCAGCAGTACCCCACCGCCGAAGTATCCCAGGGCGAAGCCTCGCGTTGATACTTCGTCCTGGTCTTCTTCACGGGCGACGTGTGGCAGCAGCGCATCATAGAACACGTTGGCACCCGCCGCACCCAGCCGCGCCACGACAATCAACCCGGCTGCCAGCAGCCAATCGCCCGTGCTAACCAGCACTAAAAAGCCAGTCGCTACCGCACCAATCGCCAGGAACACCGCCAGCATTCCCTTTTTGCCCCGCACCACGTCTGATAGTGTGCCAAGTACAGGCGAAATAACCGCCGCGACGAACAGGGCCATGCTCAGGCTCAGCGTCCAGCGCTGGGTAGCGACTGCTGCACTGGGCAGTGTTGACCCGGCTACGGCACTGAAGTACGGCGGCAGCACCGCTGCTAAGATTGTTGTGAAAAACGCGGAGTTGGCCACGTCATACAGTGCCCAGGCATTGATGCGACGGCGATAAGTTACGTCATCGGGGGAATGGAGTGAGCGTGCAGTCATCGTGGGTTCCCAGAGTTGTGAAAGCTGTAGAAAAACCACGAGCGCCCTAAGGGGATAGGCGCTCGGTGTTGTTTGTGGTCAGGTACAGGGCTGCACCCTCACACAGGATTTAGGTGGAACTGCTCGGTTAATGTAAGGATACGGGACAGAAGTTAAACGTCCCTTATTGCAGTGTTAAGTAAGTGAGAAAAGTTTGACCTATGTTAGCAAATTCCTGATCTCTGCGGCCATTTCCTCACGTTTTGCGGCCACTTCCTGCCCATCTTTGAGGCGACGCAGCTTAACAGTGCCGTTCGCAATCTCGTCTGGCCCGGCAATGACCACCACCGGAATGCCCTTTTTATCAGCATGTTTGAACTGCTTGGATACGTTACGGTCGGTCAGGTAAAGCTCTGTGCGGATGCCTGCCCCACGTAGCTCACTGGTGATTTTCGCGCACTCGGCCCGCACATCGGAGTTAAACACTGTCACAAGTGCCTGCACAACCGTCCCGCTCACATCTGCCGGATACAGGTCAAGCTCGTCCATCAGGTCGATAATACGCTCGATGCCAAGCGATGTACCTGTGGTGGGCATACTCTCGCGCCGAAACATACCGATGAGTTCATCATAGCGCCCGCCGCCGCTCACACTGCCCAGGTTCGGCTCGGTGATGACCGTTTCAAAGATGGGGCCGGTGTAATAGCCCAGGCCGCGCACCATCGTGAAGTCAAACTCGTAGGTGGTGGGGTCTATATTCAGGTTCATCAGCCCATCAGATAGCTCGCGTAGTTCGCTGATGCCCTCTTTTGTGCCGGGGGCATCAGCGAGTTGGCTTGCCAAGTCATCCAGATTCGCCACCCCCGGCTTACTGTGCGTGATGAGTTCCAGCATCCGCTTGACCGTCTCATCAGCAATGCCGCGCTCGACCAGTTCCTTTTCTACGCCCTCCGCCCCAATCTTGTCGAACTTGTCTACACTGCGATACAGGTCGGGGAGCTGCTCGTCTGGCACGCCACTGAACGCGCCGATGGCCGTCAGCAGCTTACGGTTGTTGATTTTCACTGTGAACTGTGGGAAGCCCAACCGCTGCAATGCCGTCACAATCACCGCGACGACCTCCGCGTCAGCCGTCATCTCGCTCACGCCCACGATGTCCGCGTCACACTGGTAAAACTCACGGTAACGCCCCCGCTGCGGACGCTCGCCACGCCACACCGGGGCAATGTGATAGCGCTTAAACGGGAAGTTCAGGTCGTTTTCGTACTGGGCCACCACACGGGCCAGCGGCACGGTCAGGTCATAACGCATGGCGAGTTCTTCCTTGCTGCGCTGGTGACTGGCACTGTAGATCAGGTTTTCGGCGTCTTCGCCGTATTTGCCGAACAGCGTTTCGTGGCGTTCCATCGTTGGCGTTTGGATCGGCTCGAAGCCGAACAGATGAAACACATCGCGGACGGTGTTAAACACATACTCGCGCTTGAGCATGTCCTGCGGAAGAAAGTCACGCATCCCCTTGGGCAGGGACGGTTTTACCTTTGCCATAGTCTCTCCTTAGCCAGGTAGTAGGCGGCAATAAAAAAAGCGTAGACCAACGCCTACGCTCTGAAAATCGAATCGCACGGTGGTCTGCTTATGGTCAATGTGGGGGGTGATGGCTGTGCATAATGCGCCCGTTTCCTTCAGTCATACGATGAGTATAGCAATCGGCATGTGTAAATTGCAACCAGCTTACTCCGTTGACGGGAAACCCAGGCCCCGATAGCCAATATTGGGCCGCCGCAGCAAGAAGTCGTCACGCATGTTGATCTGGTCGCGCAGGCTGTCGAACGAGTCTTGCAGCATCTGCAACGAGAGTTCGGACAGGTCATCACGGGCCACTTGCGTCAGCGCGTAGATGGCCACTTCCCGCACAAATGCGCCGGGGTAGCCCACAAGACGCGCAGCAACTTCCTTGTGTTCTTCGCGCCACATCGTATCCAGGTAGAGGCGCAACATCTTCTCAGCGTCTTCTTTGCGGTGCATTTCCGGAATGATGAAGATACGATCCAGGCGGCCAGGGCGCTTCAGCACCCGCTCATCAATGGCTTCGGGGTAGTTGGTTGTCGCAATCAACAGCGTGCCGTGTTCGTTGGGCTGGCCTTCGCTGCCATCCAGCACATTGAGTACCAGTGCTTTTTCCTCATTGTGCAGGTAAGCGTCAAGCTCTTCGAGGATGACCAGCGCCGGGTGATTCGAGCGTGATACGATGCTCAGTGCCCGCTGGATTTTGCGAAACGTGGGGCCTTCTTCGTCCGCACTGGAAATGTACGTGACCAGGTAGTCCTGTTCTAGCGCCCATTTGGCCAAAGCACTGCACAGCATCGTCTTGCCTGTGCCGGGGACGCCCGCAAACAGCAGCTTGCGAAACGGTTTCAACTTCAGCCGCTTGTAAACGTGAATGCCCTTCGTGAAAAAAGACGACACATCTTCATAAATACTGGTCTTCAAATCTGGGGGCAGTATGATGTCATCCCATGATGTGTCTGGCGAGAACGATGTTGTCCATCCGCCAATGATATGAACTTTCTGTTGTGGCTTCAGCGCCCGGTCGATGCGCTTACACTCACGGATAAACTCTTGCCAGACGGGTTCAAACGATGCCGGGAGTGCCGCCATGCAAATCACATCTTCATCGTAGAAGTCATCGGTTGTAAAAGCCGAAATCAACATGAGTTCCACCATTTCGTTACGCTCCGTCTGCCGGAAGCGGTAAACGAATGCGCCAGACTGGTAAGTGATTTCTTCCGACGAGGACTCCATCAAAATCTCTGGGATGAGTGTTTGTTCGTAGCGTTCTCGCCCTTCGAATTGATACCCCTGCGGCAGTTCAAAGTCGAAGTCATAACGCGCCAGGATGTGCCGGTTAACGCTCGTTTCCGATGTCCAAAGCAGGTCGAGCGTTTCATCTGGGCGCATACTCACCCACTCACGCACCAACCAGCGGCTAAGCTCGTCAATTTTAAGCGGGATATTATTGTTCGCGTCAGACGATTCAAAGGGATTTTTCATGGATGTGCGTCGCTAGCATTAAGGATGGTTTCGAAAAGATATTGTAACGAATGTCTAGCGTCCGGTCTACAGACAATGGTCAAACCCATAGGGGTATTGCAAAGTCAAGTTTTCACATTGCGGGGACGCTGTCCCCACACCCTTGCAAAGGGTTGGCACCCTTTGAACCCGTGCTTTCGGACGCAAAGCGTCCGAAAAGGCAAGTTTTTGTGTAACGACTCAGGTACTCAGCTGAATTCCCCCATCCTCTAGCCCCTTACCCCCAAAATGAAGGAAGGGGTTGCGCTTTAGCGCCGGGGTGGGGGGTAAGCTGAGTAATTACGTTTTTGTTCACTTTTTGAAAAAAGTGACGGGTTTGGGCAGCGCCCAATGACCAGCCATGCAACTTTGCAAAAGCCCTGGTCAAACCCAATCGAGATAGGACAGTCACAGTGCAACCATCCCATCTCACCCAGGTGTGGGTTACACCTGTTGCGAAGCGGCAGCTTTGGCCTGTTCGTACACAGTGCGAATTTGGGCGATGTGTTCGTGGTGGTGCGTCAGGCCCATCAGGTAGCTGGCTGGCGCGTTGATCGTACCAAAATAGTCCTGGGCGCGTTCGCTGCCAAATTCACGATACACATCCAGGTGCGGCTCATCCGGCCAGGCCTGTAGATAGGCCAGCACCATCCGGCGGCTTTCCTTCAGGCGCCGCAGCGCGATTTCGACCGTGTTCACCTCGCGCCAGGGCATCTCTACCCGTTGCCGCCCACCGACTGTCATCCCACGCGCTAGCAGCGAACTAATCCCGGCAGCTTCTTCATTGGACGCAGTAATGTGTGCGACAAGATGGCCTAGCGTCCAGCCAACAGCCTCTTCACCTTCAACAGCATAGGGGTCATTCGCGTCAGGGTCTGTGGGTTCAAATACAATATCAGCGTCGGTGCAGGCTTCGATGATGGCCTTTACCTCATCATAAAGGCGGTTTGTTTCATCGCGGAGTTGGCTGGGGGTGAGGCCCTCGGCCAGTTGATACCACTTGATGCCGTCTTTCCCAAGTGTGTCATAGTTGATAGTCGTCATGCGTCATCCTGAGTCAGAATTTACCGATTAAAGTGATGTGCGTTAGGCGTTGGACGCGCCAGCCGTGCCGGGTCTTTCCTAGTAAGACTCTAAGAGCGTTCTTACGAGTCCAATTCTGTGAAGCCCCTACCCCCGCTGTTATACTAGCCTTATAAACAGCGATCCACTCTAGACTGGAGTCATCAAATTATGGCAAAAGAATATGATGTTGCGGTGTTGGGGGCTGGCCCTGGGGGCTACATCGCAGCAATTCGCGCGACCCAGCTTGGGCTGAAGGTGGCCATTGTTGAAAAGAAATATTGGGGCGGGGTGTGCCTTAATGTGGGCTGCATCCCCTCAAAGGCGCTGCTCTATAATGCGGAATTGGCCCACATCATTAAAAAGGAAGCCAAGACGTTTGGCATCCAGATTAACGGCGATGTGCAGATGGACTATGGTGCAGCCTACAAGCGCAGTCGGCAGGTATCGAACCGGCTGGTGAAGGGGGTGCAGTTCCTCATGAAAAAGAACAAAATTGACGCCTACGAAGGCTGGGCCACCCTCACCGACGATCACAACATGACCGTTGAGTTGAACGACGGTGGCACTGAAGAAATCACCTTCAAGAATCTGGTTATCGCCACCGGCGCAGTCGATAACCTGCTGCCGGGGATGCAGTTCAGTGAAAACGTCGTCAGTTGGGAAACGCAAATCCTTGAAGACCACGTACCGGAGAAGATGATCATTGTGGGCGCGGGTGCCATCGGCACGGAATTTTCCTATGTGATGGCCAACTACGGCGTAGACGTGACCATTGTCGAGTTTATGGACCGGATGCTGCCCAACGAGGACGAGGAACTGTCAACGGAACTGATGAAGCACTACGAGAAGATGGGTGTTCACCTGATGATGGGCCATCGTGTGGAGCAGGTCGAAGACAAGGGCGATAAAGTGGTCGTCACCGTCACAGCGCGTGATGGCGGTGAAACCAAGACGCTAGAAGCGGACCGCGCCATGATTGCCATTGGCTTTCGCCCGCGCACGGAAGGCTACGGCCTGGAAAACACCAGCGTCCAGCTAACCGAACGCGGGGCCATCGACATCAACGAGCGGATGCAAAGCAACGTGCCGCACATCTACGCCGTTGGTGACGTGACTGCCAAGTTGATGCTGGCCCATGTGGCGGAGGTTATGGGTGTTGTGGCTGCGGAAAATATCGCCGGGGTGGAATCGCAAGAGTTAGACTTTATCATGATGCCGCGTGCGACTTACTGCCAGCCGCAGGTGGCCAGCTTTGGCTACACGGAAGCCCAGGCCCGCGAACAGGGCTTTGAGGTGAATGTCTCCAAGTTCCCGTTCCAGGCCAACGGTAAGGCACTCGGCCTCAACGAGGGGATCGGTTTCGTTAAGCTGATTAGCGATAAGCGGTACGGCGAGATCATCGGTGCCCATATGATTGGCCCCAATGTGACCGAACTGCTGCCCGAACTCACGCTGGCTGCCAGTGCGGAACTTACCCCAAATGAGGTGGCCCGTAATGTTCACGCCCACCCCACCCTCAGCGAAGCCGTTAAGGAAGCGGCGCACGGCCTTGAGGGCCACATGCTGAACATGTAACGCAACTTCAAGTGACTTCGGAGGGTGCAGCAGTGTCGCGCCCTCGCTGTCGGGTTCGCGGGTGCTGCATCGCCAGTACCGCTAACCCGGCAAAAATAGCGAAATGCCCTCCTAGCGGGCAGCATGACTGTCGTGCATTACAAATCGTGGTTCGCCACATGTCACACGCAGCCCTATAATGGGCAGGTGCCGCATAATCACTGAAGGAGTACACCCTTGATAGTTTCTATGCCTATTCGCACCTTGCTGCTATTGATTTTCTTGGCTGCGCTGCTAACCGCGTGCGGTGGTAATGCCCCTGAAGACCAGTTGCCCACCCTGGCCTCCCTCGACGGCGGCGCT
>DAOTTY010000341.1:0-17282 GCA_034437575.1 Anaerolineae bacterium
ATTCTACCGCGCTTACACGCAGATTTCGCGCCTTAATACGCAGTTTTGGGGGTAGAATCTGTTGTTGCTGCACCGCGAACTGCCGTAACTACCCGCTCAGCCATCGTCCGCATTAGCAGCGTGTCCGTCATGATGGTGGTAAAGCGGAAGCCTTTGTCAATCATGCGGCGGGCGTAGTCCGGTGAGTTGGTATGAATACCCGCCGCAATGCCTGCTGCCTCACACGCGGCTAGAATGCGATCCAGCGCGGCCAGGAACTCGGCGTCGTCCAGGTCAATGCCGCTGCGTTCCATGCCCAACAGCGACAGGCTCAAATCCCCCGGCCCAACATAAACCGCATCCAGCCCCGGCACCCGCGTAATCGCCGCCACATTTTCCAGCGCTTCTGCCGTTTCAATCATCGCCATCGTCATAATTTCGTCGTTGGCGTGCCGCGCATAATCCGCCCCACTATAGAGGTTGGCCCGCGTCGGCCCTTTGCTGCGGTAGCCCGCCGGGTGGTAGCGGCACGCGCCGACGAACGCCTCGCACTCTCCTGCCGTGTTCACCATCGGGCAGATGATGCCATATGCGCCCGCGTCCAGCAGCCGCCCGATCATTCCCGGCTCGTTCCAGGGCGGGCGGGCTATCGGAACCGTGTCCGTCGTGCTGATGGCCCGCAGCATATCCATTGCGTGACCGAAATCAAGTTGGCCGTGCTGCATGTCGATGCACAGGCTGTCATAGCCGCTGTGTGCCATGACTTCCGCCGTCCAGCCAGACGGCACATGCAGCCATCCGTTGATAATCGCCTCGCCAGCGGCCCACTTCTGCTTAATCCTGTTTTTTCGCATGGCCGTTTGCTAGCTCCACAACTTATCAGATGCCATTTGTGCGCCCTCAGCCAGAACCCCTAACTTGGCATAGGCAATATCCGGGTGAACTGCACCAAACCCGGCGAATGTGCCAAACCCGCAATCCGACCCGGCCAGCACCCGCTCCCGCCCCACGATGTCCGCAAAGCGCAGCAGCCGCTCCGCCACCAACTGCGGATGCTCAACATAGTTCGTTGTGCTGTCAATTACACCGGGAATCAGCACCTTATCGTCGGGAATATCTGCATCGGCCCACACCGTCCACTCGTGAGCGTGGCGCGGGTTGCTGGCTTCAAACAGCAGCGCCTGCGGCTTGACTTTTAACACCGTGTTGATGATCTTCTCCAGCGGGATGTCGTGGGTGTGCGGCCCCTCGTAGTTGCCCCAACACAGATGCATCCGAATTTGCTCCGCCGGGACGTTTTGCAGCGCGTAGTTGAGGACTTCCACCTGCTGCTCCGCGTGCATGACGAACTGCTCATCCGTTTCATCCCGGTACTGGATATGCCGCCCCATCGCCAAATCTGGCGAGTCAATTTGCAAAATGACCCCACTCGCCGCGATCATCTCGTATTCCTGCTTCATTGCATCGGCAACGGCCTGCAAATACGCCTCGTGCGTGCTGTAGTAGTCATTCGGCTGGAATACGCCAATCACGCCCGGTGAGGCTGCATTCATGAACGCCTCCGCAGCGCCAGCGGCATCACGGGCGGCGATGAGGTTGGCAAGGTCTTTTTCCAGCGAGGACAGGTCTTTCACGCTGATGGGGGCCTGGCAGCGCGGGCGGCTGTATTTGGGTGTGCCCCCCGCCGACGCCAGCTTATCCCGATATGCCGGGAATTCATCCAGGTCAAGCGGCGTAGCGCGAGCGCTATCACCCGCGAAGCCCGTCAGCCGGTACTTGATATACGTGGCATAGCTGATCTTGCTCATTTCGCCGTCGCTGACCACATCCACGCCCGCATCGACCTGCTTTTGCACCGTTTCCGCAACTGCTGCCGTCATCACCGCGTCAAATTCTGCCTCGTCGTAAGGGTCGCCGCGTTCCTGCGCGAACAGCATGTTTACCACGTTCTGCGGGCGCGGCATACTGCCCACATGCGTCACCAGAGTGCGCTCTGTACTGAGTTTCATCGTGCGTCCGTCGTTTCTATGAAAAGAAATTCTGTTTGTGCGCGGCATTGTAACACGTCCGGGCGCAAGCCCGCAGCGGTTGGGACAGGGCTATTGTAAAGTCAAGGTTTCACATCGCGGGGACGCTGTCCCTGCAAAGGGTTGGCACCCTTTGAACCCGTGTTTTCGGGCGCTTTGCGTGTAACTGCTCAGGCACCGGGTGCCGCTGTTTAAGCCCCTCTCCCAGGGCCACAGGCCCGTTCGGGAAAGGGGTTGGGGTGAGGGCTGAAGTGACGGGGTTGGGCAGCGCCCAATGATTAGCCATGCAACTTTGCAAAAGCCCTGACCAACCCCCAACCCCATACTCCTACGAACTTTTTGCGTGTCCTGTCGCCATTCCCCATTACACTGAAGGATACCTATATTACAACTGACAGGACACACCCCCATGACCCCACTGCGCGTGCTTGTCGTCGCCAACGACCCCCTCGCCCGTGCCGGACTCGCCGCTCTACTCCAAAGCGAAGATAACATCACTGTCGTCGGGCAGATTAGCCCTGCATCCAGTGCAGTTGAGGCGTTCACCTTCGATATTGCCCTATTCGACATGGGCTGGGAGCTAGACGACACTCTCACCCCTCTGGCAGACTCCCCCATTCTTGAACTCGACACGCCCCTGCTCGTCCTCATTCCTGACGACGAGTTCGTCACGGAAGTGGTTGCTGCCCTCAGCGGGGACAGCCGCAGGTCGCCTTACGGGGTGTTGGTTCGCAACACCCGCACCGACCGTTTAGTCGCCGCGCTGCACGCTACTGTCGAGGACCTGATTACCCTGGACCCGGCCCTGGCCCCGGCAGTGATGGGCGGGCCAGCCCCAAACCCCCTGGCCCAAGCCCCTGCCGAACCGCTTACGCCGCGTGAGCGCGAAGTGCTGGACCTGCTGGCTGAGGGCTTGCCGAATAAGGTCATTGCCCGCCGCCTCACCATCAGCGAATACACGGTCAAGTTTCACGTTAACTCCATCCTCACCAAGCTCAACGCAGGCAGCCGCACCGAAGCCGTCGTGCGGGCCACCCGGCTTGGCCTCATTACCCTGTAGCAATCTTGTAAGTTTTTCACACAAAATTAGCCTTTTTCTTGGTGATTATTGCTATAATGATAGGGTAACGTAAAGGCTCAGGTATAGCACCTGCCTTTCCCCTCACCCTCCCACACCTTCCTCACCAGGGTAAAGGAAAGCTGGCGAACCGCTGGTTCGCGCCGCCACCGACGGCGAGTCCCCCTTGCCCCAGGCCGTGTGTGGGCGAGGGGGACAGCGACAAATGTCGCAGGGGGTGAGGGGCACGCTGAGTCGCTACAAGGTAACAAGGTAACACTCCCTATTCCTTACAACGCAACGGAGGTGCCTTATGGCAATCATGAATCATGTTCAAATCAACGCACACCACGATGTCTACGGCGACCTGCTTCAGCAGCACTACAGCCTCGTACCCGCGTCCGCCTGGGATATGCCACCGGAGGTGTGGGCGTCCTGGCAGCAGCTTCAGGCCGAATACGCCAACCTGCCCGCAGACAAATTTCTACCAGGCAACGGTGCCTACCGCTTTCGCCGCTACGACAGCTTCCGCTTTGTGCCATCTTTGGGCACGCTGGAACTGCTGCCGCACGAAACTTATTTCCAGGGAACGGACATCAACGAAGTGACGGGCGGCATCGTGCGCGAATTTGCGCCGCTGACGCCGACCATCGCCAGCAACCGCTTTTTGCACGAACTTATCCGCTACGACTTCTCACAGTTCCCGATTACTGAACCACTTCCGTCAGATGAGTGGCGCGTAGACGTGCATCTAATTCGCGTGGTTGCCCAGGCGGGTACAGCAGGCCAGCCCACACCCGAAGGCGTTCACCGCGACGGCGCACAGTTCGTTACCGTGCATCTGGCAGAACTGGACAACGTAACGGGCGGCGAGGTAAGTATCTACGATGACAATAAGCAGCCCATAACCAGCTTCACGCTGCAAAACGTGCTGGATAGCTACCTGTTCCACGATGAAGCGTTATGGCACGGCGTTACCCCCATCATGCCAACCGCCGGTTTAGAGGGCGTTCGCAGCATCCTGACGTTTGACTATCACTCCCTGAACTAATCCAGCACTCACGGGCCTCATGCACTCACCTGACGTGTTTGCGGCATGATTAATGTTGAGGCGCTTGCCAGCGCTGGCAAACGCCTTGCAACTTCTATGAAAGGCTCACACAATGTCGCAGTTTTTCTACAGTGTTCTGCTTAGCGATGTGTTTCTGTTCGTCGTCTTGATGATCTCTTTTCTGTTTTACACGCGCTGGGCTATTGGCAAACGCAGCTACTATCAAAGCTACGGCCTGGGCTGGTTAATTGGCATCCTGCTGATGCTGGCCACGGGCGCGGTGTTGGGCACATCACCGGGCGAAGTCAACCCGCAAGCCGATGTGTCCCCGGCAGCATCGCTCAACATCGGGCAGGTGCTTGTGTCAATCTTTCTTGGATTCGTCATTAGTGGGGTCGGCATGGTTACGTCGCTCATGTGGCGAGACAATGACCTGCGCCGTGCGCTACAAGTGGCAGTGGGAACGGGGATTTTCGTGTATGTGTTATTTTTAATGCTGATTGCTGGTCAGGGCGTGCGCTATAGTGCTGGTATTTTCACGCTAACGGTGTTGATCGTGTTTTTATTCGGTAAAATCGTGCAAGATCGAACCCCAGCGCCTGCGGCCACCCCCGACTACCCTGCCGAACATGAAGTAGCGCCCGGTCATGACCCGGCTACAGGCAGTCAGGCGTCACCGCAGCGCCCCTATCGTAACCGCATCGAGCAAATCCGCAGAGACACTCGCCGCGAAAAGTAACAGGAGCCAACACCCATGATGGACATGCGCTCTCTTGGCAAAACTGGCCTTCGCGTCACACCGATTGGCCTCGGTTTGGCCGCCCTCGGCAGGCCGGGCTACATCAATCTGGGCCACAACGCGGACATCACCCAAACAGAGGTAGCAGCTATGCAGCAGCGCACCTATTACGTGCTAAACACTGCCTGGGAATTTGGGGTACGCTATTTTGACGCCGCCCGCAGCTATGGCAAAGCCGAAGAATTTCTCGGTTCCTGGTTGGGCGAGCGCAACATCAACCCCGCTGATGTAACCGTCGGGTCTAAATGGGGCTACACCTACACGGCTGATTGGCAAATCAAGGCAGACAAGCACGAAGTCAAAGAGCATTCCATCGACGTGCTAACGCGCCAATGGGACGAAACACAGGCCAACATTGGGGGGCACCTCAACATTTATCAGGTGCATTCGGCCACGCAGTCCAGTGGCGTTCTGGAAAACGACGCCGTGATTGAGGAACTGTTCCGGTTAAAACATCAAGGCACTGTTATCGGGTTGTCGCTCAGCGGCGCGGAACAGGCGGAAACCCTGCGGCTTGCGATGGATGTCAAAAACGGGGGGGCGCGTCTATTTGATACGGTTCAGGCAACATGGAACTTGCTGGAACCCTCTACGGGTGAGGCGCTAAACGAAGCGCACGAGGCAGGCATGGGGGTAATCGTCAAGGAAGTGGTTGCCAACGGTCGCCTGACCATGCGAAACGCACAAAACCCTGATTTTGCCGATCAGTATGGGATTTTGGTCGCTGAGGCGGCACGACTGGGGACGGCGGTTGATGCCCTGGCGATTGCGGCGGTGCTGTACCAACCCTGGGCAGATGTTGTGCTAAGTGGCGCGGCGACTCGCGTTCATTTGATTAGCAATATCGCCGCGCTGAATGTCAACTTCGATGACCGCGCCATGCAGGCGCTAACGGAAATTGCCGAGCCTCCCGATGAATACTGGCAAACCCGCAGCGCCCTGGAGTGGAACTGATTACTCGTCGTCGTCTTTGCCGGTGCCGTTACCATTAAAGTTGATGTACAGCCGTGCCGACGCTGTGTGCGACAGATCACGCAGCGTTTCTAACTCCAGCAGGCGCAGCAGCGCCGGGTGTTCCGTGTAGGCGGTGGCGGCCTTTTCGCGCTCCAGCAGATTGCGGATTTCCGCGTCCGTTTTGACCTGGGCCGCCTCTGCCTCTGATTCGGCTAAACGACGGTTGGACTCGGCCTGTGTTTCGGCATAAAGCCGATCACTCTCAGCCTGCGTCTCGGCTTCAATACGGTTGACCTGTGCTTGGGCCCGTGCCTGAATCACCTGTGCTTCGGCCATACGCTCCGCGCTCAACACTTGATTCATGATCTGCTGCAAATTCCCCGGAAAGATCAAGTCCTTCACATCCGCACGACCAACCGACACGCCATACCCTGCTGCTGATTCGGTTACATCAGCCAGGATGTCCTCACTCAGCTCGTTACGGTTCGTCAAAATGGATTCCAGATTCATCGACGCCAGCGAACGCCGGGCGGCAAGCTGCACATCCGTGTAGATGCGATCTGCGTAACTGTCCACCTCTTGCATGGCCGCAACCGGGTCGGTCACACGGAAGCGCACGATGATGCTTACACGTATAGCTACTTTATCCGCAGTCAGGATTTCCTGGCCCTTAATGGTCAGGTCACGCTCACGCATATCCACTTGAACGACGCGCACCTGCGGCAACTGCGCCCACGGGAATGGAAATTTGTACCAACTGCGGTGTGGCAGTTCGTAGCGGCCCGGCTCAAGGGTGCGTTGATAGGCACCATCCTGATACCACAGGCCCCGATGCGTTTGCGGAATAATGATCTCGTAGGGTTTAAGGTTGCTCATCCTGTTACCTTTCACTGAAGTGGAGAAGCACCTTTTCGGCACTTCCCCTGGTTCGTGTCTCGAAGCGCTGTCGATTTGAACGACAAGCCGGACAGATTGATAAGATCTGAGAACCAGTTTTTACAGTGTAACCTGGCAAGTTACCGTAGTCGGCTTGATTCTGATGCGCTAAGACGTTTACAGTCTACACTAGCTTACAGTGCAAAATAAAGGGTCATGGAGGGTCAGAAGGTAACGCTATCAAAACAAAGACAAATGGACGCACGTATGTTGGCGTTATTGGCGGGTGGGGTGGGGTATGTTGGGTGTGGCTAGCAGGGATGACCCATGAAGCGACTGCCTGAGAGGTGGGAAGTGTAGGGGGGCGAGGCATACCTCGCCCCCCCACATCTGTTCTATTTGAAGGCTGCGCTTTACCCCACCACACCAACGGGGTCCATTGCGCCAAGCGCGTCCATCAGCTTGTGGAACTCAGGAATGCTCAACTGCTGCTTGGCGTCACTCATGGCAACAGGCGGGTTGGGGTGCGTTTCAAACATGAGGCCGTCTGCCCCTACAGCGCGGCTGGCCCGTGCTAACGGAATCGCAATATCACGCCGCCCGGCAGAGTGCGAAATATCCACGATGATAGGCAGGTGCGTTTCCTTCTTCATCACCGGCACCGCGCTGATGTCCAGCGTGTTGCGCGTCCAGTTCTCGAACGTGCGAATGCCGCGCTCCATCAGCACGACATTGGGGTTGCCACTGCTGATGATGTACTCGGCTGCGAACAGCGTTTCCTTCATGGTTGCGCCAAAGTTGCGCTTGAGCAGCACAGGTTGCTTGACCTTACCCAGTGCCCGTAGCAGGAAGCTGTTTTGCATATTCCGCGCACCCACCCAAAACAGGTCTACATAGTCGGTCATCATGGGGATGAGCGAAGCATCCAGAACCTCTGACGTGAGGGCGAGACTGTACTTGTTGCACACCTGCCGCGCAATTTGCAGGCCCGGCTCACCCAGCCCCTGGAAGTCATAGGGCGACGTGCGCGGCTTGTAGGCCATCCCGCGCATGATCTTCACACCGCGCTCGGCCAGGGCTGCGCCCACCTCGTCCATCTGTTCCATGCTTTCAACAGCGCACGGCCCGCTAATCACCGCGAAGCTGCCATCACCGATGACGGCCCCATTTTCAAATTCAATGATCGTGCGATCATCCGGGTGCTTGCGCTCAACCAGGTACTTCTGACGGTGTTCCTGTTCTTCCATAGCCAGTGTTGCCCGGAAGATTTCACGGAACAGGGTTTTGATCGTTTCGTTGCTGAACGGCCCCTGGTTTACATGCTGCAACTCATTCAACATGTTGGCCTCACGCTCTGGATCATAGAATTCCGTACCCATTTGTGAGCGCACCTGACCGATTTCAGACGCAACTGCCGCCCGCTTATTCAGCAGTTCCAGCAGTTGCAGGTTGATCTCGTCAATCTGTGAGCGCAGGTCTTGTAATTGATTTTCTGCCATGAGGTGTGTCCCCTTGTCTGGTATAGTTCATAAATATTGAGTGCGCCATAGTGTACCGCAGTTAACGACAAATGTAGGGAGCAGATTATGCCAATCAAGCGGACGCAGCCGTTATGCTGGTGGTGCAGCCACTTTGACCCCTACGCTCACAAGGTTCAGCGCGTCTGGCGCTGTGCAGCCTTCGCTGAGCGAATTCCTGGGGCCATCATCAACGGCGAATACGACCACCGCGAACCCCACCCCGATGATAACAACATTCAGTTTGAAGCACAGCCGCCTGCTATGCTCACCGTGCGTGATGTGTTCCAGCACTACACGCCCGATGCCATCGAAACGGCCCTGCAAGATGCGATCTTCCTGCTGGAAATGGGCCGGGCGCTGGGTGGGGTGCAGCCACCCGCCAGCGACGACGTAGAATAGGCACCCGTTCGCACCACCGTGACGCTCTCGCCGGGGGCGCTGGTCATCGGGGCGACGTTGGGCCTCATCGCCGGGGCGCTAAAAAACCTGGGTGGCGTGCTGCTGGTGATTGGCGTGCGCCTGCGTGATGTTTTGCCGTTTTAGCCCTCTATGAGACTGTCGGCGTCTGGTCTGGACGCGGAACGCGCTTGCGCCACAATAGGGGAATGACCCACCACCCACCTGCCCCACTCAATTACACATCGGCTGAGGGCCACGCCCGCTTGATGGCCTGGTATGACAGCGCCCTCGCCAAACTGAGTGTGCAGCCCACATCACGCTATGTGAATACACGCTGCGGCAAAACGCATGTCATCACAGCGGGTAAGCCACATGCGCCCGCTGTGGTGCTGCTGCACGGTATCAATGTGAATGCGTGTGTGTGGCGTCCACAAATCGAAGCGCTCACGGAAAAATGCTACGTTATCACACCGGATGTGCCCGGTTTTGCGGGGAAAAGCAGCCACAACCGTATTCCCTACGGCGGCGATCACTATGCGAAGTGGCTGGCAGATGCGCTCGACGCATTAGGTGTGGCACGAGCGGTCATCGTTGGCGGATCGGCGGGGGGGTACTTCGCATTGCAATTTGCGGCCTACCAGTCACAGCGCACTGCTGCCGCCCTGGTGATGAACCCTTGCGGTATCTCCCCCTACCAGCATGTGTATAAGCTCACGCGCTACCCCGCCTTCATCAAGCTATTGAGCATAGCCCGCCCGCTAATTGCACGCCCCAGTGTCGCCCGGCGCGTGGTGCAGCGCGGTATGCGACCAGGAACCCATACCAGCCCGGATAACGTCGAGCTTAGCTATTTGCTGCTGCGCTACTTTAAGCGGCACCCGCCGCCGCCCCTGCTCACGGACGACGCGCTAGAGCGCATCACTTCGCCCGTGATTGTTATGGCCAGCGAACACGAAATCTATACAGACCCGCACGCCACGCTGCGCCGCGCCCACGCCACGCTGCCCAACCTGCTTGACGCGCCCTTCATTCAGGGTGCCGGGCACGACATCAACAAGGAGTGCCCGCAGCTTGTGAACAACGCTATTTTGCGGCTGGCCGGTGTTACCACCAGTCATCCTGACGAATGCGCTGCGACGGCTTTTGCGGATTGATGCGGTGCCAGTAACGCCGCCGCAGCAGGTCAATGCGGCGCAACCGAGTGCCATTGAGCAGCTTGCGCGGGTACCCCCGGCATTCGATAGTTTGTTCGCCCATCACTGGCTTAATGCGCTGAGCGCGGGCAATCTGCCTTAATGTAGGGATCACCTGCCAGATGCGGCGCGGGTCCAGGAAGTAAAGCAGGGCGTGGGGCACTTCCAGCAAGATATTCATGTGCAGCATGGCTTCTAGCTCATGGCGCAGCAGCAAGCGCGTGTTGTACTCAATTTCCACGCCGTAACTACCGTACAGGTGCCGCTCCAGGCGGTTGACCATATCGTGAGCGTCGTGGTCGGGTGAGGTGGGGTTTGTGCGGCGGTTGTACACGCTCCACCGCCACAACTCTAAAAAGCGGGGGAGTTCTTCGTCGGTGAGGTCGTAGGCATCTAAGCGGCCATGCCGGATGAAGTCGCGCAGGTCATCATGATAAACGTCTTGCATGGTTTAGTTCCAGTAAAGGGTTTTTTCCATCATAGCGTAAACAAGCGCCAAAGGCACAACCCTAACGGAATCACAAGCGACGGGGTTTCAAGCGGATGGTTTGAATTAGGTTAGCGGCAGCAGGTGTAAAAAACCATGTGGACGTGAGGCTGGAGCCGTCCAGGGAGGGTTTACAGGGTGAGCAGCATCTCGTAGCGGCGGAACTCAACCACATAGCCTAACGACGCAAATGCGGGCCAGGTGGGATGATCGACCGGAATGTTTTCGACTTTCGTATCACGGTTTGGGAACAGTTCGTGCAGGTAATACAAAAGCGCGTAGGCGATGTCGTCGTAATTGGCATCTGTTGCGTGCAAAACGATGTGCTGAATCTGGAAGCGCGTACACATAAACACCGCCCACCCTTCACCATCGCCCATGCGGATACGTAGCCCCTGGAGTGCCCCCGCGTTAAGCAGGGACACGTTTTCTTCCACCCAGGACGCTTCCTGTTCACGCTGCTCCAGGCATTCTAGGATTTCATCCCCCTCTAGCTGGCGCAGCTCATGCACCAACGGGTGGGACCCCTCCATGTGCGGTTTCGGCGGGCGTCGCACGACCAGTACCTCTCGCGTCAGTTCAAAACCAAACTTACGAAACATGTTGAAAGCCGGGTCGTTGCCCACGATGACCTCTAGTTGAATGTACTGGGCACCGCAGCGGCGCGCATTGTCAATCAACTGCTTCATCAAAAAGGTGCCCAGGCGTCTTTCCCGCATATTCGGTAACACACCTAACCGTGTGATCCACGCCCGGTTGTCACGCAAGCCCAGCATTCCAACACCAAGCGGTTCCCCGGTTTCCGTCGTGACCACCACCGACTCGTCCAGGTTAACATCATAATGTTCGACATACTGGTGCATCCGTTTGGCATTCATGGGCATGGGCACAATGTAGTCAATGCGGGTTTGGTTGTATATTTCCGCAAGTTCTTCATAAGTGTATTGGCTAGCGGCCACACCAACATTTTTGGGGGTGGCCACGTTTAGCCCCCTGCTGTGGAGGGCGCTTCCGAATTTGCATTGAGGTAGGCCGCAACCTGCCCAGCGAAGGTGCGGGTGTCAATCGGCTTGGTGATAACCCCATCGCAGCCGTAGGCTCTCGCCATATCGCGGGCTGTGTCTGGCGGGTAGGCGGTAAAGGCAATCATAGGCACACCGGTCAGGTTATCTTCCTGGCGCAGCAGGGCCACTACCGTCTGGCCATCCATGTCGGGCAATCCCAGGTCAACCAATACCAAATTAGGGGATTGTTCCAGAGCAGCTTCATAACCACTCTCACCGTCTTCGCACAGGTGAACGGTATGCCCGGCAGCCCGCAGCAGTTTTGCCGCCAGCTTGCCGCTGTTCGGGTTGTCTTCAATGATGATGACTGTTGTTGCCATGTGTAACGCTCTTTTCTACTTTGTTATGTGGGTGTTCAGTTTTCGCCGTTACCATCGTCAATGGGTTCGATGAATTGGCGAACGGTTCTTAGCAGTTCATTGCGGGTGATGGGCTTGGGCAGGTAGCCGTCCATGCCGCTGTCTAAAAAGCGTTCCCGGTCGCCGTGCATCGCGTTGGCGGTGAGGGCGACGATTGGAATCCAGGACGTTTCATCAGCGTCGCGCAGCGCTTTGCACACCTCCACGCCATCCATATCCGGCAGGTTAATGTCCAGCAAGATGAGATGGGGACGCTCAGACGCAGCCAGGGCCATGCCATCTTTACCGGTGCGGGCTTCTACAACGTCATAGCCGCCCATCGTCAGCATTTTGCGAACGAGGCGCATGTTATGCGGGTTGTCTTCGACGTACAGTATCTTTGACATCATCTACTCACTTGCTGTGTACACTGCATTGGACAAAAGTTAGTTAATTCTAACTTAACTTTTCTTCCAGTACAGATAGGAACTTGCCCCGATCAAGCGATGCCTTTTGCATGATGGACGCGACGTTATCTGGCATACGCAGCATATCCTGCGCGGTCACCTCTTTATTTGTAAGCACAAACACCGGGATGTGATTCAGGGTTTTGTCGTTGACGATCTTTTCCACAACGGTGAGGCCGTCAATGTCTGCCAGTTCCAGTTCAACCATTACACCGTCGGGCTTTTGTTCGTGGACAGCCTTCAGGCCGTCGCGCCCGTTATGAGCCATAACCACCACGTACTGCCCGGTGGCTTCCATCATGCGCTGAACAAGGCGGGCATCCTCTTTGATGCTGTCAATCAGCACCATGATGTGCATGTTTTCCCGTGATGTTTGCTTGGACTGCGAGGGGTTTTGCAGTTGTGACGCAATGTGGTCGCGCATATTTTCGACGGGCGGGCGGGGGCGTGTGCCAGCCACAGGCCGATCCCCCAGCTTTTCGACAATGTGATCAACGAGGTCGCGGCGGCTAAAGTTGCCCTTCACCCACACAGATTCGGCGTGCCTGTCCAGGTTTGCGTCGTCAATTTCAGTGCGCGACTTTGCGCTTACCACCACCACCGGGATAGCTTCTGTTTCCTCGCGGGACTTGAGGTGAACGAGCAGTTCCAGGCCGCCCATTTCCGGCATCATCAGGTCGGTTACGATCAGGTCAGGCTTGCGGTCGCGGATGACTTCCAGCGCCTCGATGCCACTGCGAGCTTCTAACATGCGATACTGCTTGTAACGCCGCAGCAGCTTTCGCATCAGGCGGCGGTCGTTGTTGTTATCGTCTACCACCAGCACGGTTGTGACCTTTTCGTCCAGGTCGGCCAGGGCATCACCCAGGCTGCCTGTGCCGTTACCGTTCTGCGATTCCAGGTCAACCACATATTGATTGCCCAGGATGTGACTTTCTGCGGGTAGCGTGTGGCCTGTCGCGTTGACGATGACCGTCTCACCCTGCAAAATTTCACCCGACTTGAGCATCTTTTCCAGCCCGGCAAAGGCGACGGCTGTCGCCGGTTCCACCGAAAGGCCCGCCCGTGCCGCCAGATGGCGCATCGCATCGAAGGCTTCGCCGTCCTCAACGGCGACCATCGCACCGCCGTAATCACTGATGGCGCTATGTAACTGTTTGTAGCTAAAGCCGGGGGCACCTGTGGCCAGCACGGTAATCAGCGTCTTGGGGACGACGGGTTCGGCCTCAGCCATGTTTGCATTGTGGGCGTGAACCATCGGCGCACAGCCTGCGGCCTGGATAATGCCGAGCTTGGGCATTTTGTCGATGATGCCCATCTGGTACAGCTCGCCGAAGCCCTTCCACACCCCCAGCGGGCCAATGCCACCGCTCACCGCCTGGATATACCAATCTGGGCTTTGCCAGCGCCCGTCATGGCTTTGATAAATGCCAAGTTGCTCGGCCAGCTCAAAGGCGATGGTCTTCATACTCTCTTTACCGGGGACGCTCTTGGCACCCTTGTCGTAGTGAATCCGCCTGCGCTTGGCGAACTCCCCTGCGACCTGCTTGGCTTCATCGTATGTGCCAGAGATTTTAATCACCTCTGCACCATACAGCGCAGCCTCACGCATTTTTTCTGCTGGCACCAAACTATTGACGAACAACCACAGCTTGATCCCGGCGCGGGCGCAAAACGCCGCGTAAGCCACACCGGCATTACCCGTTGAAGCCAAAACCACCTCGGTAATGCCCGCCCGCTTGAGGGCCGTCACGCTGAGCGCCGCTTGTCGATCCTTAAAAGAGCTAGTTGGGGACTGTCGCTCGTCTTTGATGTAGATTTGTTCGTGGCCGAACAGCCGCTCATACTGATACAGGCGCACCAGCGGCGTCCACCCCTCCCCCAACCATATGTCCGGGTGGCGGTCGCCAATGGGCAGCAGCTCAGCATAGCGCCACAGGGTGTGGTCGCGCAGTGGGAACTCATTTTGCCACGTTTCAACAATATTGGTGTAATCGTAACGGGCATCAACCCATGCTGACCCGCACGCTGAGCAGGCCGCAGTCATCATGTCCGGGGCCATTGTGTGCCCGCATTCCAGGCAAACGACATGATCGAAACGGCTCGTCACAAGGGGAAAAGCGTTCTTGACGTGCTCCATAAAGTTTCTCTCTGGTCTCAAGTTTAGGCTAAACGATTCTTAATTATAATACATCAAAACAGTCCCGCTACGGGGAGCGGGACTGTTCTTTTTTGTGAATTTTTTCTGAAGGTGGCCGCTCAGTTGCCCTTTACATGGCAACTAAGAGAAGGTGACCATCTCCTCATCTGGCTGCGACAGTGGCAGCGTGAACCAGAAGGTGGTTCCCTTACCCACTTCACTTTCAACCTGAATGTCACCGCCGTGCATCTGTACCAGGTAGCGGGTAATCGTGAGGCCCAGGCCAGTGCCGCCCTGCTTGCGTGTAGACGAACCGTCTACCTGGCGGAACTGGTCGAAGGCGATGTCCATGCCATCTTGATCCATACCGATGCCGGTGTCGATCACAGCGATCTTGGCGGTTTCATTGTCCAGCATCCGCAGTTCCAGCGTGACGCTGCCCTCTTCTGTGAACTTAACGGCGTTACTAAACAGGTTCAGCATCACCTGCCGGATGCGGAGTTCATCAACCGATACGATCAGTTCATCAAAGTCCGATTCGATCTTCAGTTCGATGGGCTTGTCACCCAGCAGCACCTGATTGGTTTTGACCACATCGCGCAAAATCTTAACGATGTCGATTTCTTCGCGGTGCAGTTTCATCTGGTTGGCTTCAATCTTCGCCAGGTCCAAAATGTCGTTAATGATGGCGAGCAGGTGGCGGCCACTGGTGTGAATGATTTCGATGTCCTCTTCGGCATCTTCACTCAGGTCGCCATCGCCGCCGTCTAGCAGCACCTCGCTGTAACCAATGATCGAGTTCAGCGGTGTCCGCAGTTCGTGGCTCATGCTGGCGAGGAACTGGCTCTTGAGTTCGTTCACCTCACGCAAACGCTCGGCACGCTCTTCCAGCAAGCGCTCACGTTCACGTTGGCGTTCCAGTTGTTCGCTGATTTCTTCCGACGCGATAATCAAACCCGCCACTTCACCGTTGGCGTTGTACCAGGGCCGCGCCTCCCAGCGCAGCCAGTTCGTGGTGCCGTCGGCCCGGTCGAAGCGGTCGGCGTCTTGTTGCTGCACTTCGCCCGTTTCTAGCACAGCCTCGTAGGCTTCGCGCCAGTCGTTCGGCATATCCGGGAAGATGTCATAGTGGTTTTGGCCGATGATGTTCTCATCATTCAGGTTATAGTCTGCATACCAGCGTTCACTCACCACCAGATACTTCATATTAGTGTCAAACATCGCTACCGCTGACGGCGCGTAGGCCACAAACTGCCGCAGCAGTTCTTCGTTTTCTGCCAACTGGCCAAGAATTTCCTCGTTTTCCTGGAAGGCGCGTGCATTCTCAATTGCAATACCCACCTGGGCGGCCAGCGTCGATTTCACACGCACGTCTTCATCACCGAAGCGACCGGGCACGTTGGCCTGCACGTCAAGGATGCCGACGAGTTTGTTACCTACGATCATGGGCAACGCCATTTCGGAGCGGGTTTCTGGCAGCAGCGGGTTGGGCAAGAAGAACTTCGACTGCGTAACGTCGGCCACATTCACGTTCTGCACATCGCGGGCAGCATGGGCCACAACCGAGGTGGGGTGCCCAAGCGGGATTGCGTGATTGCGGGCTTTCATCATGCGGCCTGCGGCGTCAGCACCGGCAGCCAGCACAAGCAGTGCGTTGGGTTCGTCATACAGGTAAATGTGCGCGTGGTACAGCTCAAACGCGGCTTTGGTCAGGTCAGCTACCTGCTGAAGCATTTCATCCGTATCGGTTAGCCGGCTGGTCGCGGCACTTACCTGGGCCACCGTTTCCATTTCACGGGCACGCCGGTTATTTTCCACACTCACGGCCTGCTCACGCAAGAAGGCGCGTCGCGTTTCAACAGATGTCGTGACCACACCATTGATGCGGTTGAGCAATTCCCTGAATTCATCGGAGAAGGTTTGCTGTTGTGCCCAACTGAGGCCAATGTAACCTACCCAGCGCTCACCCATGCGCATGGGTGCCACAATCAGGCTTGTCTGGCCACCTGCTTGTTCAAGCCACTGCTGGCTGGCCTCATCTGATGTGATCGGATCAGTAAAGGCATCCTCAATGAACAGGATTTCGTTGGGGTGGGCCAACGTGGCACCCACAATCGGATAGGTGTCTTCCGTCAGCACCTGCGTGGGCAGCATTCCAACATCAACGGGTTCGCCAGCGATGCGTGCAGACTGAATTTCCCAAAATTCCGGGGTGCCTGTTTCTTCATTGTAGCCCTGTGCATAAACCAGGGCGGCCAGGTCCGGCTGGTAGTAGTCCAACGCAGGCTTGAGGGCGGCCAGCAGTGCCGTCTCGTCTGTCGCGGCAGACAGGTCACGTGTCACCTGAGCAACCTGCTCGTTAAGCAGGCGTTCACGCTGCTCGTTCTGGAAGGCTGCGGCGTTCTTTACCGCGACCGAAATCTGACCGGCCAGTGTGGTTTGTACAATCACATCTTCATCTGTGAAGCGGTCACGCTCACCAGACTGAATGTCCAGCACACCAATGACTTCATCATCGTAAACGAGCGGCACCGCCAACTCAGAGCGGGTGCGTGGCAGCATCGGGTTCGGCAAAAAGCGACCAGACCCCACGTCATTCACCACCACACCTTCTCGATTGCGGGCAGCACGGGCCACAACACTGTTTTCGTCGCTCAAGCTGATGCGGTGACCGGCTTCTTTCATGATGCGACCTGGCTCGCCAGCCCCCGCCGCCAATCGCAGCACTGTGCCATCCAGCAGGTAGACGTGCGCGTGGTAGAGGTCGAACTGCTTCTTCGTCAGGTTCACCACATTAATCAGCATCTCGTTCAGGTCCAGCGTGTTGGCGGCTTGCGTGGCCACAACCGACACAATCTCTAGCTGGCGGGCGCGTTCCTGGATGAGGCGCTGGTTTTCACGTTCATCGGTGATGTCACGGGTAACGAAGTA
>DAOTTY010000342.1:0-56149 GCA_034437575.1 Anaerolineae bacterium
TCTTATATCTATGACCCGGAATACGTCTCCGATGATGATCGGTACCAAAACCTGCGGCCCATCACCCGGCGCGAAGCCTATGCCGCAGACATCACCTACGGCACCAACAACGAGTTTGGCTTCGACTATCTGCGTGACAATATGAATTATGACCTGGACAGGATGGCGCAGCGTGAGTTGTTCTACGCCATTGTGGACGAGGTCGATAACATCCTTATTGACGAGGCACGCACCCCGCTGATTATCTCTGGCCCGGCAGACAAGCCCTCAGATTACTACCAGACGTTCACGCAGGTTGTTCGCAAGTTGAAGCCCAGCAGCCCGGAAAGCGTAGACGACGAAGAGCGCGAACCCGATGGCGATTACGTCATTGACCTGAAAGACCGCACCGTATTCCTCACCGAGCAAGGCGTGGAAAAGGTCGAAAAGGCGCTTGGCATTGGCGAATTGTATCACCCTGACCACTCTGACATGATTCCGTATCTGGATAACTGCCTGCGGGCTAAGGCGCTCTACCAAAACGATAAGGAATATGTGGTCGAAAGCGGGCAGGTCGTCATCGTGGACGATTTCACCGGGCGTATGATGTACGGGCGGCGCTTCTCTGAAGGGTTGCACCAGGCTATTGAGGCCAAAGAAGGCGTGGAAATCCGGCGCGAAAACGTCACAATGGCGACAATTACCTTCCAGAACTTCTTCCGCATGTACGACAAGCTGGCCGGTATGACCGGCACCGCCGCCACTGAATCCGAAGAGTTCGAGAAGATTTACAACCTGGACGTGGCCGTGATCCCCACACACCGGCCTATTGCCCGCATAGACCGGCCAGACTACGTGTATGTTAACGAAGATGCCAAGTTCAAGGCTGTTGTGGATGAAATCCGTGTGCGCCAGGACAAAGGCCAACCCGTGCTGGTCGGTACCGCTTCCATTGATACTTCACAACGCCTTGCCGACTATCTCAAGCGAGCTAAGGTCAAGCACGAAGTCCTCAATGCGAAGCAGCACGAACGCGAGGCCACCATCATCGCGCAGGCAGGCCGCAAGGGCAGTGTGACCATCGCAACCAACATGGCTGGTCGTGGTGTAGACATTTTGCTGGGCGGCAACCCGGAGGGACTGGCGCGTGAAATGCTGCGTCAAGACGGCATAGATGTAACTGAGGCCACACCCGAACAGTGGGCAGAAGTCTACAGAAAAGCGAAGGCCGAAACCGCTGCCGAACGAGAGGCTATCCTGGCAGCGGGTGGCTTATATGTGCTGGGCACCGAACGCCACGAAGCTCGCCGCATCGACAACCAGTTGCGCGGTCGTTCGGGCCGTCAGGGTGACCCCGGTGAGTCGCGCTTTTTCGTCAGCCTGGAAGACGACCTGATGAAGCGCTTTGGGGGCGACCGCGTGAAAGGGGTTATGTCCTGGGCGAACATGCCGGAGGACGAGCCGATTGAGTCTGGGGTGATTACCGGCACTATCTCGCAGGCCCAAATTCGTATGGAAGGCCACAACTTCGACATCCGTAAGCGTGTGCTGGAGTATGACGACGTTGTCAACAAGCAGCGTGAGGTGATTTACCAACAGCGCCGCGATTGGCTGAGCCTTAGCAAAGACGAACGCCGCGACACCTATTTACGCATCCTGCGCGAGATGGTTCAGAAAGTGTTGGACGAGTACCTGGATGAAGACATCCCGGAAGACGAACTCGACTTCGAGGGCCTGTATCGCCAACTACTGACGATCTTCCCCGTGCCAGAGAACCTGACCCCCGGCACCCTGGCCGAACTTGAAGCCGCCGAAGAGGACATTGACGAACTCATCCTCAACGCGCTGGAAGCCGCATATGCTGAAAAGGTCGAGGCCATGACGGAAGAGATCATGCAGCAAGCTGAGCGGCAAGTGATGCTGTGGGCGGTTGACCAGAATTGGCAGCAGCACCTCACCGACCTGGACATGCTGCGCGAAGGCGTGTGGACGCAAGGGCTGGCACAGCGCGACCCACTCGTGGAATATAAGCGCACTGGCTTTGAGATGTGGAAGGAACTCCAGCAGAAAATCCGCGAAAAGGCGGGCCACGACATCTTCCGGGTGCGTGTGAATGTGCCACAGCCAGAACCACGCCGCAACCTGAAGATGATTCACGGTGGCAACAGCAGCGATGCTAGCCAACCCAAAACCGTTCGCAAGAGCGCGAAGAAGAAAATTGGACGCAATGACCCATGCTGGTGCGGCAGCGGTAAGAAGTACAAACACTGCCACTATAAGGAAGATCGTATGGCAGAGATGGCACGTTAGACAAACATCGCACATCGCGCTAAAATCATGGTATGATTAAGACGTTCCCAGGGGAGTCACTCACCCTGGGGACGACCACAAAATGCATCCCCTACCTGGGTTTTTATACACGCACCTGGGGCGTGACTCTTTTATTACTTTTAACACATACGGCCACAGAAAGGAACGTCATGTCCGCCAAAGGCGCATTTTCACACGATACCCCCCAAACAGCCCCGCAACTCATTGAGTTCATTGAGAACAAGCTGGATACGCTGGTTAAGTGGGACTTACTTCAGTTCTTCTACCACAAGCCAAACATGCTGGGCACAGCCCCCAAGATCGCCAGCATGATCGGACGTGATTTACGTAAGGTTGACCTGGAACTGCGCGAAATGGCTGCGCGTGGGCTGCTGGAAGCACAGGAAAAGGGTGGAGTGAAGGTCTATCGCCTGGCAACGGATAAGCCGACACGCCGCCTTATTGAGCAGTTTGTGCGGGCTTGTGATGACCGCCGCTTTCGTGAAGCTGCCATCTACCATGCCGTGACCGCCACTCCCAAGCGCTAGAGCCATCGTGTTTTGACGGTCACCACGTTTAGCCAAATCCTCTCATTGTATACGTGGTTTCCACTGGCTATCATCCTGGCCATCTACCTGTTGATAGCGCGGTTTTACCACCGTTTTAGTGGCAAGCGCACTTACTTTTGGCTGTACAGCCTGCCGATTCTGTCTTATGGCGTATCGTTCGTGCGTTATGCCAGCATTCCGGCTGTCAACGGTGATCTACTTGGAGATTTGGCCGGTGTGGTGGGTGGGTTGGCCCTCATCAGCTTGAGTAGCTACCTCACCTATCAGATGATGCGGAGCAGCGTGCGGTGATTGCTGTTTGGTCGAATGGGTTGGGCCATATCGCCCTGGCGCTGGCGCTGGCCTGGCTTGCCGTTTTGAGCCGCCGCCTGGGTCGCGTTACCCACGCCTCCCCTCACTACGTTGGGCTGTGGGTCGCTGCCGGAATCGTCGGTACGGGCGTGATTTTGCGGGCCATCACCTACTTTACCCTGGGCAGTCATGAGGCTGGCGTCGCATGGCAGTTAATCCATAAGGCAATCCCCGCCGTTGGCCTGACTATTGGGGTGATTTTCGCATGGCGCTACTGGAGTTGGCTTTTTGCTGAGCGCGACTAGGCCGAGTTGGGTACGGAGAAATAGCTTGAACGAGACGCTGCTGGACAAAATTCAAAAACTGCCCAAAGTCGAGCTACACCGGCACCTGGAAGGCTCTATGCGGATTGACACCCTGCTGGAAATCGCCCATAAAAACGACCGCGAACTCGATGAACTGACCCTGGATGAGCTTCGCCCCCATGTGCAGATGGTCCCCGGCCAGCCGATGACCTCTGAAGTCTTCCTCAGCAAATTCAAAGTCCTGCGGCAGTTCTACAATTCTCCCGAAAACATCCAGCGGATTGCCCGCGAATCGGTAATAGACGCAGCGCGTGACAACATTAAATACATGGAACTGCGTTTTACACCCAAAGCCCTGTGCAACGTGTTGCAGTGTACCTACACCACTGTCATGGATTGGGTTTGCAAAACCGTTGCTGAAACCGCTGCCGACCATGACATTGAGGTGCGGCTGCTGGTTTCCATGAACCGGCATGAAGGGCCGCAAATCGGTGAAGAAGTTTTAGACGTAGCTATTGCCTACCGCGATTATGGTGTGGTGGGTATTGACCTTGCCGGACAGGAGCAGGGCTACCCCTGCAAGCCGTTTGCACCAGTCTTCAAGCGGGCACGCGATGCTGGCCTCTGCTCGACGGCCCACGCTGGCGAGTGGGAAGGTGCCGCCAGCGTGCTGGAAACCATCGAATACCTCGAAATTGATCGTATCGGGCACGGCATCCGGGCAGTGGAAAATGATAAAGTTGTGCAACGCCTGATCGACCGCAACATCACACTGGAAAGCTGCCCTACAAGCAACCTGCACAGCGGTGTCGTCAAAGACCTACAGCAGCACCCCCTCATCCAACTCTATCATGCGGGGGTGCAAACCACGATTAACACCGACGACCCCCTCATCAGCAACGTGACGCTCACGACCGAACTACTGGACACGATGTTTAACATGAAATTCGATCTTGAAGACATCAAGAAGCAAATTATGTTCGCCGCTCAGGGCGCATTCCTGCCCCCCCCGGAGCGGGACCAGCTTGTGAAGCAGTTTGAGGCGTGGTTTGCCCACCCGGACGAGAAGAACACCGCATGACAACTGTTGGTGACATCAACCTGCACCTGATGAGCGACTGCCTGACGTTGATTGACGGGGGCGGGCCGTTTGGGTTGGTGCCGCGCACCCTGTGGAGCCGGGTCGTCCCGCCCGTGCAGGACAATTTGGTACCGCAAACCCTGCACTGTTTGCTGGTGCAAACAGACGGCAAGAACATCCTCATAGACACGGGCTACGGCCACACGGACGACGATAAATTTGAGCGCATCTTCCACATGACCCGTGAGCGTGGCGACGTGGTAGACGCGCTGGCCCGGCTGGGTGTTGCGCCGGGTGACGTGGACATCGTGATTAACACACACCTGCACTATGACCACTGCGGCGGCAACGTCATGGTGGACACCGACGGCACACCGCACGCGGCCTTCCCCAATGCGGAGTATGTGGTGCAGCGCCGCGAGTACGAAGACGCCATGCGCCCCAATGAACGCACGCGAGCGTCATATCTGCCCAAAAATTACCAACCACTCGTTGAAAGTGGCCAGATGCGCCTGCTTGACGGCGACACGGACATCGTGCCAGGGGTGCGCTGTGTAACCACGCCGGGGCACACCCCCGGCCACATGAGCGTCGTCATCAAAAGTGGCGGCCAAACAGCGTTGTATGCCTGTGATCTGGCGTCGTTCGCCATCCACTTTGAAAAGCTGGGCTGGATGACCGCATTCGACGTGGAACCCCTCGTCACGCTAGAAACCAAGCGTCACTGGCGGCAATGGGCGTATGAAAACGAGGCCCTCGTTATTTTCCCACACGATGCGGGCTGCCCCGCAGGTCGCCTGACCGACCAGGACGGCAAGCTGCGCTTGGAGCCAGTCGCCATCGAATATGCTTAGAAGCTATTTGAGAAGTCTGTGAGGGTGCTGCCCTCACACTCCCGGCAGGGGGTTGTGCCCCCTGTGTTTCTATAGCGGGTCAAGGGATGCTAATCCCTTGTGGGGTATAGGGTGAAACCCCATGCTTTTGCGTTTCAAACGGCCTCTTAGGGTCGTGTGGCTTGCCACTCCGCGATGGTCTGCTGGAGGTAGGCCCGCACGTCCGGGTCGCTGACCTCTTCCACACTGAGGAATGTTTGCCCATCCACTTCAATTTGAACGCCCCCCCCCGGCGCACTGTGAACGTGCAGGCCGCGACTGCTAAACTCCGGTGAGTGAGTGAGCTTCTGCTGTAAGAACACCTCAATTTGCCCGGCCAGGTCTAACTCCGCTGCGGCTGCATTCGGGTCAGCA
Source organism: Anaerolineae bacterium (assembly GCA_034437575.1). GTDB lineage: Bacteria > Chloroflexota > Anaerolineae > Aggregatilineales > Phototrophicaceae > DAOTTY01. Next base: position 5,783 of record DAOTTY010000342.1, read on the forward strand.
GCAGCGGGAGGGGTGGGCATCGGCTGTGGCGGGTTGTAGGTCAGGGGAGGTTCTGCGTTACTCGACGCTTTGCTGAGGGCCGGGGCTATATCGGATAGCTCCCGCATGACCTTCACAAACCGCCGCCTGAACTCCGGGTCTACGCCGCCTTCGGTGCCGTCATAAGCATAATCACCAATTTGCACCAGCAGGTTATCATTCCGCCGGTCACGGGCGATGATGAGCATCTCCGCCGCTTCAACGACGCGCCCGTCTGCCATACGCACGTTCACGATACCGGGTTGGCGCAGGATATTTGCTGAGCTTTCAAACGTGCTGGCCGGGGGCATCGGCTCCGGTGTAGAGAGGAGCATTTCTAAGTCGGGCATCGCTGCGTTCATCGCGCTAACACCCGTGCCGGTTACGGCTGTGCTTGCATTGGCCTGCTCCGCTGCGCGGCGTGCCCGAATGAGGCGCAGCAGGATAAATCCGAGAACCGTCATTAGCATCAAAATGGCAAACAACACAAACAGCGACAGAATTTGTGACTGCGCTTGTAACTGTGCAAAAAAGTCGGATGCACTCCCTGACATTTGGGATTGCATCAGAAGGGGGTTAAAGACTGCCATAGTCACCTGCCTGTTATATTCTGGAAGGTTGGCAGCCTGGGCAGTAGTGCGTCCCGCGCTGCCCAACCCGAATCTTGTCAATAGGTGTACCACAAGTGTAACACGGCTGCCCCTCGCGGCCATAAACATACAGATGTTCTTGCATTTCGCCCTGGGTGCCGTCTGGTTTGCGATACCAGGACACGCTGGCCCCCTCGCGGGCGATGCCGTCCAACAGCGCAGCACGGATGGTGCCGTGCAGCGCAGTGATTTCCGCAGCGGTGAGTGAGTCCGAACGGCGCAGCGGGTGAATCCCGGCCCGATGCAGCGACTCGTCTGCATAGATGTTGCCCACACCGGCGATGAATGTCTGGTCCAGCAGCAGCGACTTAATGACTTTGTGCCGCTTGGCCAGCCGCTCGTTGAACACATCCAACGTGAAGGCGTCTTCAAGCGGCTCCGGGCCAATGCCCGCTGTCAGCGCGTCAAGGTCATGGGTCAGGTACACCCGCCCGAACTTGCGAAAGTCAGAAAAACGAAGCTGCTTGCTGTCATCCAACTGCAAGCCAAAGTGAACCCACTTGTCTGCGTAGTCTTCTGTGTCGTCTTCCGTAACGTACAGCCGCCCGGTCATCTTCAGGTGAACCACCAATATATCGTGTTCAAGTTCACACAAAATGTATTTGGCCCGCCGATTCACACCCACAAAGCGCTGCCCTTTGATTCGCGCCGCAAACTCCGGCGGCGGCGGGCTGTGAAGCGTGCGCGGCCAGTCGTACCACATATCCAACACCGTCCGGCCAACCAGCGGCCCACGCAGGCCGCGCACAACCGTTTCTACTTCCGGTAACTCCGGCATCATTTGTCCTTACAGGTCATTACATTCAGTAAAAGCATTATCGCGTTTGGCATCTGGCGTTTGAAGTGTTATTCATGTGGGTCTACATCAGATGTATATAGGACGCCTCATGCACACTCTCGAACCAAGCGAACACACTTTACACGGCTACTTTTCGCGTGATTTGCCACCCGTTCTCACCATCCAACCGGGCGAAACCGTGCGCTGCCGCACGCTGGATTCCGGGTGGAACGCCTATGACCCGCAGACGCAAGCCCTTGTGCAGTCCCCGCTGATAGGCAACGACGCACTGGCAGGCCACGCGCTGTGCGGCCCGATTGCGATTGCAGGCGCAAAAGCGGGCATGGTGCTAGAAGTCGAAGTGGGCGATGTCGTCGTCGCGCCGATGGGCTGGAACCGGGGGGGTGGCGAACCGCGCCCATACTGGGAGCGGCTGGGCGTTGCCAACGGCCCGCTGCACCAGCTAGTGTGGCACCTGGACGCAAGCGCGGGTACGGCCACCAGCGATAACGGCTTCAGGGTGGGGTTAGCGCCGTTCATGGGCGTTATGGGGATGCCGCCACCCGACCCCGGCCAGCACACCACGCGCCCGCCGCGCATCTACGGTGGCAATATCGACTGCAAGCTGCTGGTAGCGGGCAGCAAGCTCTACTTGCCGGTCCCCGTTGATGGCGGCCTGTTTTCTGTTGGCGACGGGCACGCAGTCCAGGCAGACGGTGAGGCCAGCATCTATGCCATTGAGTGCCCGATTGACCGCGTTGACCTGACCTTCCGCCTGCACAAGGGCGTACCGCTTGCCACGCCCCGTGCCGAAACACCAGCCGGTTGGGTCACGTTTGGCTTTGACGAAGACCTGAATGAAGCCATGCTGATCGCGCTCAATGCCATGCTGGACTGGATGATGGATTTGTACACCATCAGCCGCAAAGACGCGCTTGCCCTGGCCAGCCTGGCCGTTGACCTGCACATCACGCAGGTGGTCAATACGGTGCAAGGCGTCCACGCACTGCTGCCCCCAAAACGCATCACACGCGCCGAATTGTAAACAATTCACAAGGATGTGTCGTAATCATTGACGAAATCTGACAATTTATTTGATGCTTTTTTTGCGGTTCGTTAAACTGTACATCGGTAGCGAAAGCATCCAAATAATTAGGAGACTCTACATTGACCAAGAAGTTACTCGCTTTTCTGATTGTGACGGCAGTGCTGGCCCTTTCTATTGTTCCGGCACTGGCACAGGAAGACCTGATTTTCGGTATGGTACTCGTTGGCCCACGCAATGACCGTGGCTGGAGCCAGGCCCACTTCGAGGGCGGCGAATACGTCGAGGAACAACTCGGCGCAGAGATGATTGTGTTTGAAAGCCTGAACCCGGCAGACGCCCCGGAAACGTCTTTGCGTGATGTGGTTGAGCTGATGGTAGATGAGGGTGCCACGCTTATCTTCACCACGTCAGACGACTTCAAGGCCGAAACACACGAAGTCGCCGCAGAATTCCCGGACACGACGTTCATTCATGTGAGTGGTGATGGCGTACTAACGGGTGACGCCCCGGAAAACGTGGGCAACGTGATGGGTAAGATGGAGTGGGGTAAGATGATGGCCGGATGCGCGGCTGCCCTTACTACCGAAACTGGCCAGATTGGTTACCTGGGGCCGCTGATTAATAATGAAACCCGTCGCCTGACGGCATCCGCGTTCCTGGGTGCGGAGTACTGCTACGAAACCTACCGCGACCTGGACCCGGCAGACCTGTCCTTCAGCGTAACGTGGATTGGCTTCTGGTTCAACATCCCCGGCGTGACGCTGGACCCGACCGAAGAAGCCAACACGTTCTTCGACAGCGGCGTAGACGTGCTGATTAGTGGCATTGACACAACCGAGGCCATTGTGGTGGCTGGCCAGCGCCGCGAGAACGGCGAAGATGTGTTTGCTGTGCCGTATGACTTCCTGACGGCCTGTGAAGAAGCCCCTGAAGCCTGCCTGGGCGTGCCTTACTTCCACTGGGGGCCAGACTACACCCGCATTGTATCGGATGTGGCCGCAGGCACCTGGGAACCCGCTTTCGATTGGGTCGGCCCGTTCTGGGATGACATCAACAACCTGGATGAGACGGCCATTGGCTATATTTACGGGGACGCCCTGTCAGAAGAGGCTGCCGCTGACCTGACCGACTTCATCAACTTCCTGACGGAATACGCCACCAACCCGGCCAACGAGGGCACCTTCGCCCTGTGGGAAGGCCCGCTCAACCTTCAGGACGGCACCGAACTGGTCGCTGAGGGTGAAGTTGTGTCTGAACTGGATGTTTGGTACCTGGAGCAGCTTCTGGAAGGTATGGAAGGTGCCAGCACAAACTAGATGACCGCTGCTGTGTTGCAATAGCACCGCAAACGAACATCATCGGTTAAACTCGGAGGTGCGCGACTGTTCCGCGCACCTCTTTTGTTAATTGAACGGGAACACTGCTCGATGAACATCGAACTTAAGGGGATTCACAAGCGTTTCGGCCCCGTCCATGCCAACAACGACATCAGCCTCGCGTTTGGTGAAGGCCGCATTGTGGGTATCCTGGGCGAAAATGGCGCGGGCAAATCCACGTTGATGAAGATACTCTCCGGCTTTCAACCGGCTGACGAGGGCGAAATCTGGATTGACGGTGCCCATGTCGATTATCACGGGCCACAGGCAGCGATTTCACACGGCATCGGCATGTTGCAGCAAGACCCGCTTGACGTGGGCGCGTTCACTGTGCTGGAAAACTTCATGTATGGGGCACAGCGCGGCTTCACTCCCAACCGGCACCAGGCACGCAAAACGCTGGAAGCCTACACCAAACGCTTTGGCTTCGAGCTGTCACCATCTACACCTATTCACACGCTGAGCATTGCCCAACGCCAACAGCTTGAAATCGTGCGGCTGCTGGCCCTGGGTGTCAAAGCGATGATCCTGGACGAGCCGACAACGGGCATTTCCGCAGAGCAAAAAACCATGCTGTTCGACGCGCTGCGCGAACTGGCCACCAACGATGGCCTGATTGTGCTGCTTGTATCGCACAAGCTGGAAGACGTAATCGCGCTGTGTGATGAGATTGCCGTGCTGCGCGGGGGGCGGCTCATCGGTCAGCGTGAGATGCCTGCCACTGCTCAGGAACTCGTCACGATGATGTTTGGCGAGGCCATCAAGCCACAAACTCGCGCCATCGTGGACTTACGCAAAGCCAGAACCATGCTGTGCCTGGAAGATGTTTGCGTCAGTGATAGGCGGCTAAGCATTGACAACTTCTCGCTGAATTTACGGGCGGGAGAGGTTGTTGGCTTTGCCGGGTTGGATGGCAGCGGCCAGGAAATGATGATGCGGGCAATAACCGGGCTGCACCATCCTGATAGCGGCCAGATCAGCCTGGGTGAAGTTAACCTCACGCACGCGGGCTATCGCGCCTTTGCCAACGCCGGTGTAACGTACTGCGCCGCAGGCCGCACAGAGGAGGGCTTGATTGCCGGGTTAACCCTCACCGAACACATGGCGCTCGTGCAAGACAAAAACATCCGCATTGACTGGCACAAAGCACGTACCACGATGGACGCTCAAATTGAGCGGTATGATGTGCGTGGGCGTGCGACTGACCACATCGAGGCCCTGTCTGGCGGTAACCAGCAGCGCGTTTTGATGGCCCTCATCCCTGAAAAGCCGACCGTTATGGTGCTGGAAAACCCCACACGCGGCCTGGACGTAGACAGCGCACGGTGGATTTGGCAGCAGTTACTAGAGCGGCGCAATGTAGGCACAGGCATCGTGTTCAGCTCCCCTGACCTGGACGAGCTAGTGGCCTACAGTGACCGTATTTTTGTGTTTTACGCGGGCCGTGTAACCGAGGTGCCTGATGTGCGCCAGACCAACGTGGACGAACTCGGGCACATGATAGGTGGCCACTTCGAGGAGGTAGACCATGCCGTCCAACACCCGTGATGCACTGAGCCAGTTCGGGTTTGCCCTGCTGGCGATTCTTGCGTCCTTACTGCTCACCTCCGGGTTGATTATCATGATTGGCCGCGAACCGCTGGAAGTATTTGAAACACTTTGGCAGGGTTCCGTAGGCCGGGTAGATCGGGTAGACGGGGTGTTCAACTTTTGGATTCCGCTCACGTTAGCGTCGTTGGGGCTGGTTGTCACCTTTCGGGCCGGGCTGTGGAATATCGGCGTGGACGGGCAAATGACAATGGGCGCGATATTTGCTACGGGCATTGCCCTGTTTGTGCCTGTTCCCGGCTTTATTCGGATTCCGCTAGCAGTGGCGGCGGCCATGCTGGGCGGGGCGCTGTGGGCACTCCTCACCGGGCTGCTCAAAACACGCCTCGGTGTCAACGAGATTTTTGGCGGTGTCGCCCTCAACGCTATTGCCGGGATTTTCACTAACTTTCTTGTAGGCAACTGGTGGTCGGGTGGCAACGCGACCAGCACGGCCCCCTTTGACGAGGCGGGAAGAATCCCGTCGTTTAGTGATGGCTTTTCTACCAGCATCACCATGATCGTGATCGTTGCGGTAACAGCCCTTGCCCTGGTTGTACTGCTGCGTGGTACACGTTGGGGCCTGGAACTCAAAGCAACAGGTAAAAACGCCCGTAGTGCGCTGCTGCTCGGCGTCCCAACAGAGCGAACCGCCTGGATGGCCTTTGTTGTGTGCGGCGTTTTGGCTGGCATGGGCGGAGCATACCGTGTGCTGCATTTGGGTGAGCTGCGCCCCCCGGCCAGCGGGGGCATCGGCTTTTTGGGGATACTCGTCGCCCTGCTGGTTGGCAGTCGGGCATTGTGGGTGCCGTTCGTGACTTTTGCCTTCAGCGCGATGCTGTTCGGCAGCACGCGCCTGCGCTTGACCCAGGACCTGGACGCCTCGCTTGCGAAAACCCTGCAAGGTGTGCTGGTACTGCTCGTCATCCTGAGCAGTGGCGTCCGCACACGGTTGCTCAGCCGTCGTGCCCAGGCCGGCGAACCCCATGTGGAGCCAGAGCCAACGCCAGTTGTGACAGAGGTCAAATCCTATGAATGAGACAACGCTCAATTTGCTCAGTGGCATCGTCCGCAACGCGACCCCACTCGTAATTGCCGCCATCGGGGAAACCATCACCGAACGGGCGGGGGTGGTCAACCTATCCCTGAACGGCAGCATTATCCTTGCCGCCATGACCGGGTTTGTGGTTGCCTTCGAGACAGAATTCATCTGGCTGGGTGTGCTGGCCGGGATGCTGGTAGGGGGCCTGGTTGCGCTTATCATTGCCGTTGCAGACATTGAACTCAAGCAGGATCAGGTCGCAGTTGGGTTTGTGCTTACCCTGCTGTGTGCAGACATGGCCGAATTCATCGGCAGTGATTATACAGGTGAGAGCGGGCAAAGTGTCGCCATTGCCAACACACCCATTCCGGGGTTGGTTCAGGTGCCCATCATCGGCCCGATCTTTTTCAACCATGATTGGACGGTGTACCTGAGCTACTTGCTCGTGTTTGGTACGTGGTACTGGTTGTTTCGCACATCACCGGGGATGGCTCATCGGGCTATCGGTGAGCGCCCTGAAGCAGCCTATGCGCGTGGCACGCGGGTCAACGCCCAGCGCTACCTGTATACCGTTATCGGCGGGATGCTGGTGGGGCTGGCCGGTGTGGCCTACTCGCTCAAGCTGCGCTTGGGGTGGTCTGCCCAGCCTAGCATGGACGGCGACGGCTGGATTGCGCTGGCTATCGTGATCTTTGGCGGCTGGCATCCGTTCCGGGTGGTGCTGGGGGCCTATCTGTTTGCCGGGCTGCGCTCGCTGTCGTCGGCCATCCAGCGCAGTGATATTGACTTCCCGGTGACGCTGCTTAATACGCTGCCCTGGCTGCTGATGATCTTGACGTTGGTGCTGGTGAACGGTGGCACGCTCGAACGGCTGACGCGAGTCATGCCAGGGCCAATACAAAGGCGAATGCGGGCCTTTTTGCGGAGCGACCCACCTGCCGCGCTGGGCACACGCTTCGAGACGCAATAACCGGTGTATGATGGTTGCTGTCTGATTAACGTAGAGGCAGCAGCCATGACCTGGCCTCACATCCTGCATGATCTACCCCCTGGCCCAATCGTGCTGCGCGTACAACGTAGCGCTTTGGCTGTCGTCAATGGCAGGCGTGCCCGTGATTGAACTGCACTGAGCCGAGTGAGCCACTCGCCACAATATATAGACCTGCGCCGCTTTACCGACATGGAAGCGCCCGACTACTGGCTGGCCAATCGCTACTCCGATGGCGCACAATCCGCTTGATACACCTCAGCCGCAGCAGCGACAGCCGGGTCGTCTGGCGCGTTGTTCTGGAGTACTGCTAAGTCTGCTGCTGCGATGTTACAGTCGCCCAGGTCAGTTAGCAGGCGCACCCGCCGCGTAAGCACCTCAACGTTTGTCTTCTCGATGTACGAGGCGCGGGTATAGGCGGTCAGGGCCTGCTGGGGCTGCCCTTCTGCCAGGTACAAATCACCACTGGCCAGATACGCCGGAATCGAAATCGAGTCCATATCCAGGGCGCGGGCGTACTTCTGAAAGGCTTCTTCGATTTCGCCCTGCGCGGCCAGCATCCGGCCCTCATCAACGTGATACAGGCTGCGCTCCGGCAAAATTTCGACGGCGAAGCGGTAGTCGGCCAGTGCCCGGTCAATAAAGCCGTTGCGCTCGTACATCTGCCCCCGCTCATGATAGAGCGCTGCCGCTTCGGTGTAGCTGGGCGTCATGGTGATGGCCAGCGCAAAATCTTCAGCGGCCCGCATGATGTCACCGTTTTGTTGGTGTTGGCGGGCGCGGGCGGCAAGCTGCGCTGTGACAAACACATAGGCACCCTCAACCGTCGCGTCAGTTGCCCCCACCCGCGCCGGGTTGATCTCAGGCAGGGGGGCATCCACACAGCGATAGGCATCACGCCGCCGCAGGTGATCGACCGTCACGTTCAAGTCAAGCGTGGCGGCAGTGGTGAAATCTGCAACGGAGAGGGTCGGCTCTTGCAGGCAGCGGTAGGCACTCGCTCGCAGCAGATACAGGTTCGCATCATCGGAGCGCACACCGATTGCATAAGTGAAGTCGCCCACTGCTGCCTGATAATCGCCCTGTTCCACATGGATGGATGCCCGACCATAGCGTGCGTCGGCGTCAAGCGGGTTGATCTCAACGGCGCGGTTGAAGTCACGCAGGGCGGCGGGGGTGTTGTTCTGGCTGCGGAGCAGAACACCGCGCCGGGTGTAGGCCGGGCTGTAAACCGCGTTGATGTTCAGCGCCGTGTCAAAGTCGGTGCGGGCAGCTTTCGTCCGGCCCTGGTAGCGGTAGACCTCGCCCCGGTTAGTGTAGGCCACAGGGCTATCCGGGTTTAGCTCAATGGCGTAGTTAAAGGCCGCAATTGCCGCCGGGTAGTTGCCCTGCAAAAACAACGCCTCCCCGCGCAGGTTGTACGCCTGCGGGTTGGCCGGCTCGATGCTCAGCGCATCGTCTAAATCGACCAGGGCACCCTCTGGCTGGCGCACATCTATGTAAAACGCCGCCCGGCTAAGGTAGGGCAGCGCCAAACCGGGCGCGAGTTCGATAGCGCGGGTGAAATCTCCCCAGGCCGTATCTGTCGCACCAATGGCGTGGAATGCGTTGCCGCGTGCAATGTGCGCCCCCACTGACCCCGGCGAAAGGTCTAAGGTGCGGTTGTAGGCGTCAATCGCGCCCTCGTAGTTGCCAGCCCGCGCCAGTTCTTGCCCCTGGCTAAACAGCGATTCCGCGCTGGCAGAGAGGGTCGCCTGCTGCCGGGCCACCAGCGCCGGGTCGTTGGGGTCACGGGTTGGCACAGGCCGCGATAGGTCAACGGTGCGGTCAGCCACCGCCAGGATGTCGCGGATTGTGCCGTTGACAGTCGCCCGCATCGGGCTGTATGGCCCGGCCAACAGCCACGCCAGCAAGAACCCGACCAGCACGACAATCATAAGCAGCAATCGGTTACGGAATAGCTGCACCATGATGTGCGGCGGGGTGGCCCCTACCACATACAGCGCATCAAGTAGTTGGTCATGCCCTTCATCGGATTGCAGGTCGGCAGCGAGGTAAGGTGCAAACGCCTGGGGGATTGGGGTCACAGGTTCCAACAGAGCCACCACAATAGGCCGCTCGTTGTACACCGCCTGACTGAACTCCCACTGGCAGCGCTGGCTGGTAGCCGTGCTGGGCGTGAGGGCATACACAAACGCATCGCAGTCCTGGATGGCGGCTTGTAACGCCGGGCGGCTGTCGCGCTGGCCCACCATCCGGTCAATGTCGATGGTCATGCGATAGCCTTCCAACGCATCCGTTAGCGTATCGAGGGCGACCTCATCGGCAGGGTCTGTGCAGATAAATAAGCGCATGATGACCTAGTAAGGCTGGGTTTGCTCAAAGGTGACGATGGTCACGTTCTGGTCGCATCGCTCACTCGTGACGACGGTCAGTTCTTCAGAGAGGGGTGCCCCCGCCTCTGAGAACAACTGCACGAAGTATCCGTTTACTTGCGGCGTGTTGCCCAGCGGCAGCTCAAACCCACCATCGCCAAACGTGGTGCTGCTGCCCGTGAACACCGTGTTTTCCTCACCTGTTGTCTGGTCGGTAAAGCGCACGCGCAGCCCGTTGACGGGTTCCCCGTCAAGGCCCTGCACAATCCCGGCAATGCTGGACCACTCGCATTCGCGGCCATTGCCGTTGGGTGTGTACAGTACGCCCGGTGGGTCTACAAATTGGAATGGCGGTGTGCTGCTTGTTGTGTTGGCTGCGCTCGAATCGGGCGCACTGTTAGCTGATGCCGCTGCCCCGCCTGAGGTAACCGCTTCTGTTGCATCGGTTATGGGCGACGGCGTGCTGATGACCGCACCTGCTACCGCCGTCCCGGATGCAGCTTCCGCCTCCGCCTCGGTGAGAACAGGCGTCAACGTTGGCGGAACGGTTTCCGTTGGCGGCAAAAACGTCGCTGTGACCAATATCGGCAGCGGCGTGGGCGGCGGCAGCGGGTTCAAGCGGCTGTACGGGTTGCGGACGATAAAAGCCACATAGGCCACGGCCAGCCCAATCAGCAGCACCACTGCCGCGATAATCACCCCTGTCAGCAGCCGCCCGCGTCGCCTGGCCTGGGCAGGTCTGATTTTGACCGCCTGCCTGGGCCGGGGCGGTGACTGGGGGCTGGCTGCCTCAACAGGCGGGTAACGCTCACCTGGGGGCGGGGGGGGCTTGAGTTCATCCACAGTTGGCAACAGGGGGTCGGCCTCTGGTTCTTCGGCAGGTGTGTCAGCCTCTGTCGGCGGTGCGAACCGCATATCCGCCGCAGCGGGGGCGCGAGTGGTTGCATCCTCTTCGTCGGCTGGCGGCTCGTTACCCATCGGCGGCAGTGTCATCGGGCGGGTGGGTGCCATAAGCTGTTGGGCCTCGTCGTCACCCTGCGGCTTGATCTCCGCGAGGGCGTCCAAAAGCGGGGCTAATTCCTCGTCGGACAGGTCATCAGCAATGGGAACGCCGTTCTCGCCGCTGGCCGTCTCGTTGACCTGCGTTTCTGCCAGATGGTCGTCGTCGGGTTCTGCTGGAAATTGCAGGGGCTGCGTTTCGATTTTGTTTTTGCGCTGCCCCTTGCTCACGCGGCGCACGCCGTCGTCATCGGGATGTTGTTCGTCACTCATGCCCTTGTGCCCCCCAAAGGTGAAGGTGTGCAATAGCTAGTCGTCCAGATTGCCGTCACGCGGACGGAAGCTCATCCGAATGGGCGTGCCTGGGAAGGGGTATGCCTCCCGAATCTGGTTTTCCAGGTAGCGCCGATAGGTAAAGTGTACCAAACGTGTGTCGTTTACGTGAAATAGAATCAGCGGCGGTTCAACAGCCACCTGCGACGCATAGAAGATTTTCAAGCGGCGGGTGCCCTTTGTGGGCGCGGGGTGCTTTTCGATGGCCCTGCGTACCACGTTGTTCAAATCAGAGGTGGGGATACGCATCGAACGACTTTCCCACACGGCGACCGCTGTTTCAAGCACCTGATGCATCCGCTGGCCGGTGAGCGCACTGACGAACAGCACGGGCGTATGCGGTAGAAAGTTAAGCTTTTCGCGTACTTCGGCCATATACTCATGAATCGTGTTACCGTCCTTCTCAATGGCATCCCACTTGTTCACCAGCACAATCACGCTCGCCCGCGAATCCTGAATGTAACCGGCAATGTGCTGGTCCTGCTCGGTGATGCCTTCCGTCGCGTCAATCAGCAGCAGCGCCACCTCCGCACGATCCAGCGCTTTCATTGCCCTGATGACGCTGTACTTTTCCACACCCCGTTCGATGCGCCCACGCCTACGAATGCCCGCCGTGTCGATTAGCGTGATGTCCTGCTCGTGATAGCGGATGTGCGTATCAACAGCATCGCGGGTGGTGCCGGCCACCGGGCTGACGATCACACGCTCTTCCCCCAGCAGCTTGTTGAGCGTGCTGCTTTTACCAACGTTTGGCCGCCCTAAAATAGCGATTTTGAGGCTGTCGTCGTCGTCCTCGGCAAACTCAGGCGCACTGATGTTCATGGCCTCCACAATGCCGTCGAGCAAGTCCCCCACGCCCAACCCGTGAATCGCGCTAATGGGGTACACATCGCCCACACCCAACCCGTAAAACTCCAGAGCGCCTTCTTTGTCGCTCATCTTATCTGCCTTATTGACGGCCACCAGCACCGGGCGCTTGGAGCGACGCAGCAAATGCGCGATTTCTTCATCGGCGGCGGTGATGCCATGCGCGGTGTCTGTTAGCATCACAATCACATCCGCTTCTTCAATTGCCAATAACGCCTGCGCTCGAATCTCACGCACAAAATCCGCGCTGCCTTCTGCCAGGGGGGAGGTGTCGCGCACTCCTTTAGGTTCATAAACTTCAATACCGCCCGTATCGACAACATGGAAGTTGACGCCGTTCCAATCGCTATCCGATTGGAGGCGGTCGCGGGTGGTGCCGGGAATATCGTCGGTGACGGCCATGCGCTGGCCTACCAGACGGTTGAATAGCGTACTTTTGCCCACATTGGGCCGCCCCACCAGGGCGACGAGGGGTTTACGTGCCATGCTTTTGTTGTTCCTCATTCGATGGATGCCCTATTTTAGCAGAGGCCAGTCCATCAGCGCACGGTCAGCCATCAGTGTTGGCTATTCGTCGGTTTCGGTTGCTGGTGAGGGCCGCCCGCTGCGAATCAATTCGACATCAATAGCGGTCGGCAGCACAGAAATATCTCCGCCTCGAACCTGACCGTTGCCAATGGTCGCTGTGGGTACAACCTGGAACGACCCTGCGTCTGAAAAAGCGTTCAGGTCAATGATGACTCGCACATCGCTGCGTTCCAAAGCAGAAACGACAGGCTGCGGCCCCGTCACCAAAACAGTGACCGTTTCTGGCGCAATCACGGCCTCCAGCCCCTCCTGTATGCCAATCGCCTCTACCGTAATGCTCTCAAACTGGCGACTATCTGGAATGGGCTGAACCCCGACAATCACCTCAATGCGCTGGCCGGTAATCAGAACCAGGTCATCACTTGGCAGATCAACCCTCACCTCAATCTGGAAGTCATCGGTATAGCTGCTCAGGTCAATTGGCTCTGTGAACAGGGTGCCCGGCAGGTTTGTCAGGCTGTCAGATGGTCCCGTCACAAAAATCGTTTCAGGTTCAATCTGCGGTGCGCCGGTCAGCGTGTAGCCATCTGGCAGTTCCCCCACGATGTTCGGCGTCACACGCACCTCACGCACATCACTGCGCTGCTCCACCGTGATGGGCAGTGTCAGGGTGGTTGGGTTCACCACCACCTGCTCCACCGTCACCCCACTAGACCCGTTCGGTTCCGATGGTAAGTCAACCGGGCGCAGTTCCTGCTCAATTTCTGTAGATTCACGCTGTTGGCTCAGGTCAAGCAGAATTTGCACCTCGTCCACACGAGTGACCTGCTCTGCCGGGCCGCTGATTCGCGCCTGATTGATCTCCGGGTCGGCAACATCTACTTCCATGCTGGCCGGGGGGTCACCGATAATCACCACATTCACGGGCACAAAGCGCTCCTGGCGACGCTCTAACTCCACGCTGATCTGCGGTGGGTCTACCCGGATGGTTACATCTTCAATCCCCGCTATGCGACCTTTCAACGGCACATTATGTGACCCGATCTCGGTCACATCGCTCAAATCCGCCACAACTTCAACCTCGGATGGGACGATTTCCTCAATCGTCTCGGCCTGGGCGTTAAGCTCCACACGGGCCGTATTTGCTGACTGGCCCGTGACGATAACGCTGGCGTTGGTAAGCACCTGAATGGTAAACGTCTCTTCCGGTTCCAGCAGGCGAATGGGGTTGTTGTCCATCTCTGCCGTGATCCACACCACCACAGAAATCAACAACGACGCCGTAAACCAGATGAAGTTACTCAGTAAATTGCGGTTCGGGCGTGTGGGCGCTGGCAGGTTCGTCATGCCCCCCGCAGCCCCCCAACAAAGCCGCGTACCTGTTCCGTGATGCGGACCCACAAACTGTTGCGCCGCGTTTGCTCCGGGGTGTACAGGGCATTGAGGATGGTCATCAGGCGGCGGCGGTCAAGGCGGGGGATCATACGCCCGCCATTGGCGACCGAAATACGCCCCGTCTCTTCAGAAACGACAACGCAAATGGCATCGCTCACCTCAGTAATGCCCAGGCCCGCCCGGTGGCGTGTACCTTGTTTCTTTTGCGGCAGATTGCGACTGGCCGACAGCGGCAGCACCGCTGCTGCCGATGCAATTCGGCCTGCCCGGTTGATAATCACAGCACCATCGTGCAGGTCGGTTTTGGGCCAGAAGACCGTGAGCAGCAGCGCCGTTGTCACAAAGCCATCAACAGGCACCCCGGTACGCACAAACTCGTCCAGGTTGCTCTCGCGTTCCAACACAATCAGCGCGCCGTGATTGCGCTCAGATAGGCGCTCTGCGGCGTTGCAAACACTCTCGATCACCTGGGCGTTGGTTTCTGACGAGGCTTGCTGCCCCCCGAATATCCTCGCCCTGCCCAATCGTTCCAGTGCCCGCCGCAGTTCGGGTTGGAAGATGACCGGAATAGCGACGGACAAGAAAAACAGCGAATTGCTCAACAGCCAGCGAAGTGCTTGCAGTTGAAAAACGACAGCCAGCACGGTCACAGTCGCCAAGATGAGCAGCGCACCACGCAGCAGCGTAATCGCCTGTGTGCCCCTGAACAAAAAACTAATCAGGAAGAACAACAGCGTCACCAGCGCGATGTCAATAAAATCGCTGAGCGTGATGTCACGGATTGTCCACAACAGTCCTTCCATAACCCGTCTCCGCTACTCCCTACCCACAGTTGAGCTTTTCAAGCAACTGTTTGTATTGATCGACGTTTGGAGGGTTTAGCTTGATGATTTGGCGAATGGTATCGCAGGCGTCGTCAGCCAGGCCGGCGTCAAGCTGTAAGTCGGCCAGCTTATCCATCTGCTCAATGGCTTCGTCTTTGCGGCGAAGCTGGCGGAAGATTGCCGCCAGACGCGACCGCAACCCACTGTCATCAGGATAGGAGCGCACGAGGTCGAGCAGCACATTGAGGATATTTTTCACCTGCTTGCGCTTCGCATAAATCCGCAACAATGCATCAAGCTGCCTGATACCCTCGATTTGATTGCCAATTTGCAGATTGATCTCCACCAGGTTCTTACGCGCCTTTTCGTCAGTGGGGTCTAACCCGATGATTTCCTCATACACACGCTGGGCGCGGCGCACATCCAGGCGCAGCATGTCAATATCGGCCATCTGGTGTTTGATCGCTACGAGTTTTGCAGGTGGCAGTTCCACTCGGCTCATCAAGCCCTCTGCCTCGATAAAGGTATTACGCGACGAGTCCAGGTTGCCTAGCTTACGGTAGGTACTGGCCAGCTCAATGTATTGGTCAAGCGCCTCGTCCAGGCGTTCTTCGCCCTCCAGCAAGCTAATCAGGTTGCGCCGCACATCCACGTCTAATGGGGCAGTTTCCAGCACTTCAAACAAAATCGACGCCGCACGTCCATTTTCACCGCGCACACGGTAGGTCTTCGCTACGGTGTTGTACTTATTGATAGCCTGCCGCACCCGCCCTTCCAGCATCATCACCTCAGCCATCCGCACATGGATTGGCAGGTAGGATGGGGCCTTCTCGATAGCATATTGGGCTTCGTCGATTGCCAGCGTGTACAACTGCTGCCGGATGTAGCGATCAATCTTGGCAATCGACTCCGGCACATCATCATCAATCGGTTGGGCCAGCCATTCCAACAGGCCCTCACCACCGCTCTCTCGGTTGACTTCTGCCAGTTGGTAGCCCACATCGTGCAGGCGGCGCGGCCACTCGTTGCCGCTCAACAGCCCCACAAACCGACGACAAACCGCTTGTAGTAAGTCGTCTTTTTCTTTACGCTGCTTAATAGATGCCTGTAAGGCGGGGTAAAACTGGGTGACCTGCTCCAACTCGTGTACGTCCGTCGTAAATTCGCGCTCAGCCATGTAGGCTGCCTGCGATAGATGCTTTGCTGCCGTTTGGTATTTACCCTGACGGAAGTTCACCTGGCCCAATGCGTGCAGCGCACCGGGGCGCAGGCTGTCGTCCTGATAAGCATCTTCCAGCGGGGCGATGGCCTCGGCGGTCTGCTCACTGAGCAACAGCAACGCCCCCAGGTTCATATTCAGGGCAGGATGCTGCAAACTGCTGGACGCCCTTTGGTAGGCATTGATGGCCTCGCTGTGTAACCCTTGCCGCTGAAATTCCATCGCCTGCAAGGCTTCTACCCCCCCCACATCGAACCCACCGGACATCATAATGTATTCTGCCAGTTGCGACAGCGCGCCGGACATGGCCGCGCCCATCGGGCCGAGCGGGTCGGCTAGGTCTTGCTGGATCGTGGTGGTGGGTTCTTCGGTGCCAATCTCAACAATCTGGCTCCAGTCGATGTTGTTGATTTTAGCCACAGACGACGACGGCGACCCCTGTACAGGCGTGGGGGCCTTCACCTCGCTACCGGCCTCGGCGGCCCGCAGCGCATTGAGGGCTTCCGTACTGCGCCGGTTAATTTGGAGGGCACGCTGGGCTGCCTTGACTGCTTGCCCATGATCGCCAGAGCGACTAAAGTTAAATGCCAGCATCAAGTACTGATACAGTGCCCGCCGGCGGTCACCAATACGCACATAGGCTTTCGCCAGTTTGGAATGCAGCAGCACCAGTCCCGGCGTGAGTTCAGTGGCTTTTTCCCAACTGCTGATGGCCTTGTCGATGTCGCGCTGCTTGAGATAGAGGTCGGCCACGTTGGCGTACTGCCGTGCAGCTTCTTTGAGGCGGCCCATCTTTTGCAGCACGTCTGCGCTCTTTTCCATCGGGATCGGGTCTTCGGGAGCCAGTTGATGGGCGCGGTTATACACACGCAGCGCTTCGTTTAACCGTTCCAACCGAAGCAGCGCAAAGCCCAGGCTTAAGTGGGCTGTTAAATCATTTGGAGACTCTTGCAGGGCACGCCCATAGGCATTGGCAGCTTGCGTCCAGTCCTGATTCCACGCGGCCTCATCGCCGACAAACATCTGTTCTTCATAAATACTTTGATTTTCCGACATGGGGCGTCCCCTTCTAACCCATGAGAGCGACGAGCAAAGCCTTTTGCGCGTGCAGTCGATTTTCTGACTGTTGAAACACAACCGATTGTGGGCCATCCATTACTGCATCGGTGATTTCCTCACCCCGATGGGCAGGCAGGCAGTGCATGACAATGGCATCGCTGCGAGCGTGGCCGAGCAACTCTTGATTCACCTGGAACCCGCTAAAGTGCCGTAGTTTTTGCTCGCGTTGGTCTTCTTGCCCCATACTCACCCAGGTATCGGTGTAAACCACATGGGCATCTCGGACGGCTTCAATTGGGTCGTTGTAGCCCTTAATGCTCACGGGGCGGTCGCTTGCTTCCGCAATGGCCGCCTCCCACACCGTTTGCGACAGCGCGTGCTGCGGCGGGGTGGCAATGGCGAAATCTGCCCCTAGTTTGACAGCGGCCAGCATCAATGACGCAGCGACGTTGTTGCCATCGCCCACATAAGCGATTTTCAGGTTTTCGATTTGGTTAAACGTTTCGTAAACGGTCAGCATATCGGCCAAAGCCTGGCACGGATGATAATCGTCACTCAGGCCGTTAATCACCGGGACGGATGCCATCGCTGCGAACTGCCGCAGGTGTGTGTGCTGGAACACCCGCGCCATGATCGCATCCACATAGCCCGATAGCACCTGGGCCACATCCGAGACGCTTTCGCGCTGCCCAAGCTGAATTTCGTTAGGGCTAAGCACCACCGCATAGCCACCCAATTGATACATTCCCACATCAAACGAGGTTCGGGTTCGCAGCGATGGCTTCTGGAAGACCATCCCCAGGGTTTTACCCGCCAGCAGCGGTTCCTGGTGGCCATCCTTGAGTGCCTGCTTGAGTTCAAGGGCACGGTCTAGCAAATCCATGATGTCGCCAGACCGCCAATCTGCTAAATTGAGAAAGTGACGCATAAGTATCCTATCTGTGGGAGTGGGTGAATCCGGTTGCCAACTTAAAAATGCGCCGTTATTGGGCGCACTGGCCATGTGACCTCACTGACAAAAGTATAGCACACGCCCGCCATTTTCACATCATCGGTGCCCGCTGCGATGTGGCTGGCGACAGCGCGGCTCACCTCACCAGCCATCTCATCCGTTGGTACCAGCATCCGTGCCAAGATTCAGCAAAAACTGTATACTTGAACAAAGCAATTGATGCAGCGCTCGGCCTTGCCAGCGACTGGACGCTAAACGAACGAGGTTAAACGTGGCTTCTGAACGGTATGTACTCAATCACTTTTATTATGGTCAGTTCGTCCGGGACGGGCGACCTGGAGGTGATTTGCGGCTGCTGGCAAAAACAAAAGAAATTACAGATGAGATCGTGGCAGAGGCATTGCGATTAGCCTTCTTGCCG
Organism: Anaerolineae bacterium; assembly: GCA_034437575.1. Lineage (GTDB taxonomy): Bacteria > Chloroflexota > Anaerolineae > Aggregatilineales > Phototrophicaceae > DAOTTY01. Next base: position 24,242 of record DAOTTY010000342.1, read on the forward strand.
CCCACGAAGATCAAAACGGAAGGTGGTTGGGCAGTCGTGCGTGGGCGTCGGGGGGGGGCGTTCTTATTTGTGGATTCTGAAGTTGGTGCAGCAGGCCAGTCGGTGTTGCACTTTGTTGTGCTGCCGTCGGAATTGGTCCGTGCTCTCTCTGGCAACTTGCGGGGGTTTGATCCCATACTGAATACCCTCGCTCCAGAATACGAAACGGTTGGCAATACTTTAAAGCCCCTTGCCCTTAACGGGGTAGGGCCAGCCAGTGCAGAGCAAGAGGTTGACGACATCCTTGATTTCATGATGGCCACGCACAACCGCATGAACGTCATGCAAACGCTGTTGGGGGCGGTTGTCAAAGGCACGCCCTTGTGGATCGTCAACGCGCCACAGGATGCTCAGCAGCGCCTGGTTTTTCTATCTGGCTTGCTCAATCTGCTACCGCCGTCTGTGCGTTTTGCTGTCACCTATGCCACACACACCCTGCCTTCTACGCAAATTGACGTGCAGGTACGTTTTATTACAGATGTATCCAACGTGCCCGACGATACAGTCGTCTATAACTGGCAAGACGGCACCTTCACCGGGCCAACGATTGATGAAGATTACAGCCGGTTTATCGTCAGCCAACTACGGCTGGACGCCGAACTTGTGGTGCAGCAAACGCGCCGTCTAACACAGGTGGCCAGTTGGCGCGTCAAAGAGGGCGACCGGTTGGCGGACGCCCTTGCTTACGCTTCCCACCGGTTAAGCACGGACGACGCGGTGTTGAACGGCCAACCCGTTGAGGTGCGCGATGCGTCTGACATACTGGCCAATGACCCTACCCTGAGCGATGAACTGCGGCTGGCCTATGCCCGCCACTTGATGTCATTTTCAGTGGCCCTGGGCGACCTGGAATACGCAGAACCGCTGGGCATCATGCTCAGCCAAAACGCAGCCCTGGCAGAGACGGCCTATAACAATCTGCGCGATGCAACTGAGCAGGGCGTGGCCGGTGATGTGTATGACTTAATGGAGAAATGGCTGCGAAATCCGCTGGGGCCGCAGGGCCAACATTGGATTAACCTGACGCACAACGCTGCTGCCATTTACTTCAAAGACATGATGGACGCCCGCGACATCCCGGAGATTGGCCTGTTTTTGCAGGATGTGGATAAAGCCGGTATCAACGTCATGGCAGATCGGCTGATGCCCAAACTGCTGGCCATGGTTAAGCCGCTTGCCCCTGTTGACAAACGGTTGGCCGCGCGCGTTTTCGTGTTTGGCTGCCGCTACCTGCCACTTACAGACCTGGCCGCCCACCTGGACAACCCGCAGTTTACCCGCCACCTGCCCGAAGACATCCAGTCATTCCTGGCCCTGCTGCAACGGCGCGGCCCCGTCAATCAACCTAATGCGCTGATCCAAACCGTTCGCAGCTTCAAAGCGGCCCGGCGTCTGATTTTGGTGCGGCTGGTGGAACTGACCATGTGGCGCGGTCATCCTGAAGCCATTGATGAAAACGTCCTCAAGCAGTTGGTCATCATTGGCAGCACAGAACTGGGCGACCGCCACGCAGAGGTGCTGTTTTACGTCGTCAAAACACTATCCACCGATGACAACCTGCCGCAGCTCAGTGCGCGTGAACAGCGGTTGCTGCTGGCCGTTTTACTGTCTTTAGGGGCCTACAAAGAACTGGCGGGCGAGATGCTGCGCCACGCCCGCCTGCTTTACAGCGCTGATGAACAGACCGCCTACGCTCAGATGATCCAACAGCTATTCACTGATTTTCCCATCCCGCAAGATGAACTGCTGGAAGCGCTCGGCATCATTGCGGAAAATGGCATCAAATCACTGCCGTTGGTCATGGTTCACACTGGCGCTATTCGCAGTCAAAAGAACCCCAGCGATGCCGTTGACCGCGCCGCTGCCAATGCCACTGAGATGCTGGAACGGCAGCCCTCCATCCTCAACGTTATGCCAATAGACGCCATGCAAGCATTGGTGGCGTATTATTTGCGGCAGCGGGACGTAGACGCCCTTCAACGCACAGTGTTCATGTTGCCAGACGTAGCGGCACGCTATGGCAAACGTACCGTTAAGATGATGGGGCAGATTTATCAGAGCTTGAGCTGGGACAGCAGCCTGAAGGCAAACCGTTCAGAGATGCTGCGCCGTTACATCCGGTTCATTGCCCCAGAGCAAGCCGTTGCAGCCGTCAATGAGCTTCAGCAAATGTTGGGCGAGGATGTTTACCAAACCGTGAACGCCGTCTATGCTGTCAAACAGTTAATGAATGGCCAGCCTATTGAAGCATACGCGGCGCAGTTGCAAACGGCGGCCAATTTCCTGCACGATACAGCATCTGCATATGTCAACGGGCGCAGCCTGCCATCCATCAGATCACTCGTGACCGATCTTGATGGGCTACCGGGGGGGCTTGGTGAAAAGGAAAAGCGCCAACTGGCCCAAAATCTCATAGAGGTGGGGCAGCTTGCGCTTCAACTGGGGGAAAGCCATCGCCGGGTACGCAACAGCGACAGCGACAAACGTATCAACGCCTTGCTCAAGGCCGAGGCCAACCCACAAAGCGCTGTCGAAGTCATGCTGGTCATGAGCAGTCATCTGGCCGAGGGCGAACGTCTGAGCGTCTCAATAGCCGAGCAAACCCACCCGCGCCCGCTGCCCAGCCGTAGCGGCCCGATTCTCATCGAAGAAGTTGCGATCACACGAGCTGTGTTAACAGCCATGTTGCGTGTAGAAGGAACGATAGACAACAACGGGGTACAGGCTGAGTTTATCAGCCAATGGCAAGACTTACCCAATGACGAGCGCAAGCGCCTGGGGGACACCCTCGCCAAAGACCTACAGCGGGTGGCCAAAGTGGTGCCCTGGATTGCTGCCCAGGGAGATGCCCGCGCCCTGGAAGAGACCGGCCTGGGGCGACGCCTGGAAAACAACCGCGCCCGCCCGCGCAACACTATCGAATTCTACCGTTTCGCATCAGGCTATTACCTTGCACGCGCCTGATGCAACCCACGCCTATTGTAAGCAAAAAGGCACAGACAAAGCATGGACGTAGGAACCCAAATCGAAAAATACCGCATCATCGAACACATCGGGCGTGGGGGCATGGCAGACGTTTGGTCTGCCCGTGACGAAACCCTGGGCCGTATGGTTGCCATCAAGACGATTGCGCGTAACCTCTCGTCGGAAAGTGACCCGGTTACGATGTTCGAGCGCGAAGCCAAGACCATCGCCCAACTGGATCATCCCAACATCCTGCCGATCTTCAGCTTTGGCAAGTTTGAGGGAAAATTATATATTGCCATGCGCTTCGTGGCGGGGGGTTCCCTGGAAGATAAACTTGCTCTAGGGGCACTCAGTTACCGCGAATCGACTGAGATCGGGCGGGCGATTGCCAGCGCGCTAGCCTTTGCCCACAGTGAAAACATTATCCATCTGGACCTCAAGCCGCCCAACATCCTGCTAGATAGCCGGGGTGCCCCCTACTTAGCAGACTTCGGGCTGGCAACTGTGCTAGGGCCAGAGGGCCGTGCAGAGAACCCCGGCAGTGGCACCCTGCTCTACATGGCCCCGGAGCAGTTAACATCTGACCAGCTTGACCTGCGCGTAGACGTATACAGCTTTAGCCTGGTGATCTTCCATATGCTCACCGGGCGTTTGCCGTTTGAGGGCATCACCCCACTGGCCCTCAAGCAAATACAATTCCACGAAGACCTGCCCCACCTGGGCGACCTGAACCCGGACTTACCTGGTGAGCTAACCGACATCTTGCGGAAAGGCACCGCCGTCAACCCGGATGATCGCTACGACGATGTGGCTCAACTCATGAAGGATGTTGAGCAGGCATTGGGGATGAGTATGGCCGTTCCTATGGGTGCGGTCGTGGGGACAGGCGGTGAGGCGGGGATGTCTACGCCGTTTGTTGATTTAGTAACCGAAATTGACCCGCGTCAGGTGCAACTGCGCGAGGCCATTGACATCTATGAACGGGCACGCCGTGCCTGGGCCAACGGCAACGGGCGCTTTTTGCTCAGCGTGACGCACTTTATGGTTATGAGTGATTACTATGTCGCCAGCGAGCGGCACGACCTGCAATACGACAAACCCGGCGCACAAATGCTGCTGCGCGGTGCCCTGGAATACGACTATCACCTGGAACACTGGTGGAGCAAGGTCAACAACGACAGCCGCCGCTGGGTGTGCCTGCACACCATCCGCAGTGAAAATCCACAGGCTCGCATTCGGGCCTTTCAGCGCCTGCTAACCCTACCTGACAGCGACCCACCACAAATCCCCAAACAAACCGCGCAGGCACTCACCATCGAAAATGACGAACTCGTGTCATTGGCTGCCATCGAAGTGCTGGCCGACCGGGCACGTCTCATCGAGGGGCGTGACGACTTCGATGTGAATACGCAGTTTCGCGGGCAAATTTTGGGCACGATTGCCCGTGATGGCTTGCAGCTTATTGCCTCTGACCGCTGGCAGAATGTGACGTACTCCCAGGAAATTGACACGCTGGTGGCCGAGTTCGCGCTGGACGGGCGTACCCCCAACATCCGGGCGACAGCCGCCAGTGCCGTTGGCCGAATGCGCTCGGCACGAGCGGTGCGTCACATCGTTGACGAACGCAAGCGCGACAGCCGCCGCGCTTTGAATGCCCTTGCCTACATTTTGGAAGAAGTGCCCACCCTACCCAAAAATGTGGAATTCGTACCGCGTTTTCTGGCATGGCTCATCAACACCGGGCGGCGGCTATCGCACCATCCGATGCAGATTGTGTGGGCGTTTACCTTCGCGTTAATGGGGGGCTGGCTGGGGATGGGCCAGCACATCTACCGAACGTACCGGGCACAGTCATTTTTCGCCAGCCAGCGCATTTTGAATACAACAGCGGGCGGTTTGTTCATCGGGCTGTTGTTTGGCGTGCTAACGATTGCGGCGTTTACCTTACCCAAGCGGCTTGAGGGCTTTTGGCCCAACTGGACGCGAGCGATCTGGTCGATCACGGCGTCGTACTTCCTGGCGCAAACAATCTGGTGGGCCTATGGCTGGATGTACCTGAACCTGAACGACATCCCGTCCAGCATTGTGATTGCAACGGGGATTGGCACCTCACTGGGCGTGGTGATTCCAGCGTTGTTTCGGATGCGGGGGTGGGCCGCTGCCCTGCTCATGACGGCCACCCTGTTCGTGCCACTATATGTGGGCACCACCAACATGATCCGCACCTATGTGACGTTCCAGCCGCCGCTGTTTGGCATCTCGCCAGAATATGCCCAGTTCGGGTGGGTGCTGGCCTACGATAACCCGCTGCAAATCTGGACAGTGATGCTGCCCATGATCGTGCTGGTGGCACTTGGGGTTCACTTCCCGGCCCTGCTGCAAGATGTGCGTGACTTGCTGTCGCTTTTCCGGCATGACCGCGAGGCTGAATCGGCGAATCGTGAAAAACGTGGCCTCAACCTGGATACAGTCTCTCTGGATCGTGATATGGTCGCCAATAACAACCCGTCAGTTGAACATGCTGCTGTTACCAGTGGCCCGCGCACCGAAGAATTCGACGTGGATAGAATCGGTAAAACTGGCCCCGCCTGGCAAGACGCCGCAGGGAGTGATGGCCCGCGCACCGAGGAATTCGACACAGATAAGGTTGGCGGCGGCGTTGGGTCGATTGATAAACTTATTAACACAACCCGCCCAGACCGTGACGCGCTGTTAGGCGATAGTGGCCCACGCACTGAGGAATTCGCTACGGATAAGGTCGGCGGCAAACAGCCTGACCCCAACGAGATGCTCAACACGACCCGCCCAGACCGTGACGCGCTGTTGGGCGATAGTGGCCCACGCACTGAGGAATTCGCTACGGATAAGGTCGGTGGCCCCAAACCCCAACCTGACGAGTACGACCTGTCATCTGACCCGAACCTGGAAACGGTGCGCGACCTAAAGGACGCGGTTGATATGCCAACTGACGAGGAATTTCCTGCGGCTAATAACACAGACGCCCCTAACTGGGATGCCATCATGAGTCCGTTAGATGTACACACCGAGGAGTTTGAGGTGGGGCAGGTCGGCGGCAAAACTGCCCACGCTGATGAAGATGATCCCTGGGATGCCATCACCCGTCAGCTAGATGATTTAGCAGATGATGATAAGGATCATCAATAGGGCTGGAAGGCCGGGGCAATGCCAGTGGCTTTCCCCTCAGCATCACGGGTGTAACGCCACGTTGTCACCATCTCCCAGATGTGTTGATTGTGCTGCGCTATGGCTGCCGCGTCCAGGGCGGCATAGGTGTCCACATCATGGGTGATGGCCCCCAGCAATTCCGTCTCATCAGCACCGAGGGTTTCGCTAAGCCGCGTCAGCGCATCCGCCGCCGTTTCACAGTGCGTCCCGTCCGCCATGACAAACACGTAGTCTGCCCCGCCCGCCATCTCATCCGTGAGGACATGCGCCCCCAACTCAGAAATCCCCTTGAGCTGGCTGTGCATACACGTCACCGGGTCGTGTGACTCGCTTTCGATAATCCAGCGCATCACGGTTGCATCCTGCTGCGCGTGGAGCATTTCTTCCAGCAGCAGGTGATGCGGGGTATTGTACCCGGCCTGCGGGTGCTGCTTGAGGTAAACGTACTGGCCGAACAGGTCAAGGTCTTTGCCCCGGTGCGGGGTGGCTACACTGCCGAACCGCTTTGTGACGAGCAAATACTGCGCCTCATACAGGGTCAGCGCTTCATCGCCCAGCAAATCTGGCGTGATGACTTCATGCCCATGCACCATCAGCGTCTTTTGTATCGTGTTCAACAGGATGTACTGCGGCGGCCCATCCAGACGGGGCAACCACTTAGCATATGTTTCAAACAGAACAGGAATCACCGCGCTAAGTGCAGTAGTCCGCTCTGCGGGGATATACGGCGCGAGGAAGTCCGGCACAAACACGGCATAGGGGGCATCGGCAGCGGGTTGGGCCAGGGCACTCAGGCGGCGTGTGAGGGAATAGGCGGCGGTGCCGCCGATAAGGGCCAAGAAATCACGGCGTAGCATAGCGGGTTAGACCTGCATATACAGCCGCCCGCCGAATTCCTCAACGAGCCGGTTATCCAGGTCATCGGCGTAGCCAGCCACCTTTGCAATGATGTCATTGGCCTCGGATGCATCCAGCCCTTGCAGCGGGCGCTCATAGAACACATACACCACATCGTTATAAACGCCAAGCGCAGCGCTGGTAAGCTGCAAGTTGAGTTCTAGCAGGCGACGGTAAAGCGGCAGCACGGCCTCTTCCGGGATGTGGATAATGGGCGACAACACCTGCAAATAGCCGATGCCGCTGTGTTCGGATAAGTACACCTCAATCACCGCAGACCCGCGCCGGAAGCTCCAGCCGTAGCCTTCATCAGTGGCCATACGAACCTCTTCCGGGTTCAGGCCAATTTGCGCCAGAATCGCGTCAATCACGCGGGCGTGCTGCTGAATCGTTGTCTGTCCCAGCCCCTCCTCGCGGGGCTGGCTTCTGCCTCCGAAACCGAACATTAGCGGCCCTCCTCAACGTCGTAGTACAGGTTTGCTTTGGGATGGGGGGTGCGGTGCAGCTTCACCGCAAACGGGAACAACGCCCCGCACGTTTCACAATAGTATAGGCCCTCAGCCCCGGCTTTGCTCAGGTTGCCACAGGTGCCACAGTACACACGGTCAGGGTCGTGGCGCATTTCGTTGTAGTAAACCTCAATTTTTTGCCGGATGACCGAAACATGCAGCCCATAGAGATGCCCTGAATTCCGCGCCACATTCCGTGTGAGCATCCCCACAAGGTCATCACGGTCATCAATCAAGGGCGATCCGTTAAACGACGTGGGGAGCGAATCGGGAAAGGTGGTTGGGAACCACCCCGCCGGGATCGTCTGACGGGTGTGGCGGCACTCAGCACGGGCTTCCTGTTCGGTGTAGTCGTCTGCAACAAGCTGCGTGCCGGGGGCAACCGTCGGCGTTGGGGTCATATCGCGCAGGAAGGGCACCTGGACGTTAATGCGGATGAACGCCAGATCATAACGCGGGAATGAACGCACCACATGCCCCCGCACTGTTTGCCCGTCACGGGTGAGCAGGGTAACATCCGCTGCGCTGCCTACCACAAACCGCGACGTGGCCACCAGCCCATCCCGCACAATCAGGAACCCGGTGCCTACACCATTTGGCCCGCCCTCGATACCGAATTCCCACATACGCGGGACGTTCGGGTTTTGCTGTTGGGCGCGTAGCGGCCCGGTTCCGTCACCCGGTAGGGACTGCGGTGCGGGGGTACCGCGTGGGGGTAAATGTGGCCTTTGCAGGGCACCCCCACCTGCGTTTTGTGATGGATTCGGGTTTTGGGGCACAGATGGTGATGGAGCCTGGGACGCGATCAACGTACCCAGGCGGCTTTGAATGTCGATGTTGTGCGGGTCAGCCTGTACAGCAGCCTGATAGCACTGGATTTTGAACTGAATGCTGGGGTTGGTTTCTGCCAGCCACATCAAGGCCACAGCCCGCACACTCCCTGTGACCTGCTGGCTTTGCAACCCACTCCGCAAGAGCTGCTCAGCCTGTTGATAGTCGCCATTTTGAACTGCCGTGATGCCCTGCTGAATCTCCTGTAGCGACATGCCGCCCTCTTTGCCTGCACCGTTTTCATCGCCTGTGTTTTTATATTAGTGCAAAGCGCGGCGAAACGCTACTCAACACGCACCCATTCACTCTCCGGTTCCATCTGTTCGGGCAGGCGCACCAGTTGGAACCACGTCTGGCCTGGTTTGAGCGGGAGCGGTTGGCCGTCGGGTGTTTGCAGGCTGATGAGTGATTCGCGGGTGGGGCGTATCCAGCGGGCCTCGTAGTAGCGGCCATCACGCACCAGCAGCGCGTCACCCTCGAACCATACTTTGATCTCGATACTGTAGCTGCGGCTGCCCTGCCACTCACTTTCTACAATGTCCGTGAAGTAGTGATCGGCATAGATCACAACGACGTTTTCCACGTTGACTTGCTCATTGATGTTGGCATCAAAGTGTAGTTGGCCGTCACTCATCCGCAGATAAACACCGCGCTCCGGGTTGTACGTCCACTGAGCGCGGGTCGCCCGGTAACGCACATCCAAAAGGTTCGCCGGGCCAGCCTCACCTGCGGGCACCGCCTGCGAGAAGGCCATACCGCGCAGTTGCGGCACGGTGTTGATACCGTCGTTCGTCGCCAGGCCGGAAAGCGCCTGCAAGTTGACGAACAGGTTATGTGGCACAGGGATTGTTTCATCACGGTAATAATAAGGCGGGCCGTAGATCACACCCTTGTAGGCCCGCTCTGCAAAGTCAGACGGTGGCAGAATCGGTTTACCTTCGGCCTGCCGCGCTTCCACGATGCCCGTGGCCTCTGTGCCATAGATGCGCTCTTCCACGCCGGTGCTGCCACCACTAAACGCGAGAATTGCTTGATACATCGGCGCGAGTTCGTAGTCAATCAGCCGGGCACTCCGCACGCTGCCGACCCGCTGCGGCAGGCGGCTGTAAAACACCCCCGTAAGGCGCGTCAGGCCGCCCTCAGCATAGTGTTCATACACCAGGTCAGCTTCACCCACGCCCGCCTGCGGGCGCACCAGCGCGGGCGCGTTAGACATCTTGGCAATGATGGGCAGGCGGTTCAGCACGGCAGGGTCATCCACCGTCAGGCCCGTCAGCGGGTTGACGCCTTCCGGGTATTCGTCCGGGCCGATGAGATTGCTAACGGGTGCCGGGGTGGCAGTGGCCGGGGGTGGGGCGGTCGGTTCCTGGGTGACGATTTCGGTTGCGCCTTCGGCTGGCGCGACAACCGCACCAGGTGTTGCCGTGACGGGTAAATTGGGGTCAGCATCAACAGCGGTGACCGACGTAAGGGCCACCAGCCCGATGCCAACCAAAATCGCAGCGATATTACGCATCTTTGGGATTTTAACTCCATACAACGAGTGGAAGGGAACTAGCTTTGGATGTCGCCGCCGACGTACAGCCAGCGGCCATCTTGCTTTTTGAATTCGCTCTTTTCGCTGAAAGACAGGTCGCTGCCGTCTTTCGTGTTGGTGATGGTTGCCCGGAACGTTACATAGCCGGTTGTACCGTCCGCCGCGACCTCCGCAGACAGAACGCCAAGCTGGTCGTAGCGTCGGTTGGCCGTGAGCGTTTGTAGTTCGCGCTGGCTGGCAGCAACATCCTCACGGAACCAGGGACTTTCCGGGTGGGTGGTAGCCGCAATGTAGGCCATGTCATCTGCCACATACGCTGTGTAACGTGACCGCATCAGCGCCTCCGGTGTCGGGGGCAGCATCCCCTTGTGATAGGGACGACAGCATTTTTTGTACTTGGTGCCGCTCCCGCACGGGCACGGCTTGTTGGGTTCCAGTGCTGCCAACGGTGTGTCTCCTGTAGCTCATCACGTTGAATTGTATCATAGGCCACTCACGGCTTGAATCCGGTGGGTGGCGGCTGTCATAGATATTGACATATTAGAATATCCGTTCTATCATGCCTTCGGCATAAAGCGCGACATCATCCTGCCACTGAATTAGGGTGCGTCAGAAACACGTTACAATCTTGTTGCACCGCTCCCACCCCACCCAACTTTCGATAAAATTGTGAACAATGAATTCCAGTGAAGACGCCCAATGACCGCTTCCACTCCACCGCAACACCGCATTCCCCCTATCTGGCACTGGGGCCGGTACCTGCCGCGCAACCGCTGGCTGCGAACCTTGACCCTCCTGACGGTGCTGGCTATCCTGGCAGCGGCAGGGTGGCAAGCCTACGAAACCGGGCGCTACCTGTTTAGTCGCGGGGAAAGCGCCGCCCGTTCTGTTGTCAACCGGGCCGAGCGAGCCGTTGGCCGTGTTCAGGGCTGGATGGCCCCCGTTAATCCGATGCGCCGGGACACGACCGCGACTGAGATTGCACCGCTGTTCACACCAGAAGTAATCTACTGGGAAGACGACATCCTGCGCTGGTCACAAACCTACGACCTGGAACCCAATCTGCTGGCCACCGTCATGCAGATAGAATCTTGCGGGCACCCCACCGTGAACAGCCCCGCCGGAGCGCAGGGCCTATTTCAGGTGATGCCCATGCACTTTACCGAGGGTGAACAGATGCTGGACCCCGATACCAACGCCATGCGCGGGGCGGGCGTGCTGAATGAGTGTATCGCCTTTGCTGAGGGCGACATTGGTTTAGCAATGGCCTGCTATAACGGCGGTCCGAGTGTTATCTGGGCAGATTCGTCCCGTTGGTACGCCGAGGTCAAAGCGTATTACTATTGGGGCGTGGCCATCTACGCGGACGCGCTCGTAGACAAAACCGAGAGTGCGACCCTTACAGAATGGTTGAACGCGGGTGGCTCTCGCCTATGCAACAGCGCATCGGCGGCCATCGCCACCCGCTAGCAGCAAACCCGCCCAAAACATGTTATCTTTGTGAGGTAATTGACTTCACCTATCGCTTAGTGACAGACCAACACCTCGCAAGGAAGAACGATGTCCATCAGGTTGAGCCGAGCCGTTTGCGGCAACATAGATGAAGCCACCCGGCGCGAGTGGCTTGTTACCAATGGCATAGGTGGCTTTGCTGCCGGGACGATTGCCGGGCTGCCAACACGCGCCTATCACGGACTGCTGGTGGCCGCGCTCAATCCGCCGCTCGGTCGCACGGTTTTGCTAACCAAAACGGATGAAACCGCACACTACGGCGGGCAATCCTACGATCTGTCTGCAAATCAGTGGTCAACCGGGGACATCGCGCCGCAGGGCTACAAATACCTTGAGAGTTTCCATCTGGAAGGCACGGTACCCGTGTGGCGCTACGCCATCGGTGACGCTGTGTTGGAACGGCGCGTGTGGATGGCCCAGGGCGAAAACACAACCTACATCCGCTACAACCTGCACCGCGCCCTGGAACCACTCACGCTGGACCTGAAAGCGATTGTCAATTACCGCAGCTTTCACACGATTACACAAACAGACGACGACTGGCACATGGACATCCGGCGCGTGACCGATGGCGTGATGGTGACCGCTTTCTCGCAGGCTGTGCCGTTCCAACTGTTGATGCCAGGGGCTAGCGCCCAACCGCAGCACACATGGTATCAGAACTATCTGCTGCGAATCGAAGCCTATCGCGGTCTGGACAGCCTGGACGATAACCTTCACGTCGCACTGTTCAGCGCCACCCTCAATCCGGGCGATCACATCACCCTGACGGCGACCACCCAACCGAACCCCGACCTGGACAGCAGCCGTGTTTTGGAACAACGCAAGTCCTATGAATTGGGCCTTATCCAGCAAAGCCGCCTGCAAAAGTCCCCCACCAAGCTACAGCAGCTCGTTTTGGCAGCAGACCAGTTCATTGTAGATCGCACCGTCGCGGGGGAACCGGGCAAGTCCGTGATTGCGGGGTATCACTGGTTTGGCGACTGGGGCCGAGACACGATGATTAGCCTGCCCGGACTGACGATTGCCACCCGCCGCTTTGATGTTGCTGAGCGCATCCTGCGGACGTTTGGCGCGTATGTCGCGCAAGGGATGCTGCCCAACCGCTTCCCAGATGAAGGCGAACGGCCCGAATACAACACGGTCGATGCAACGTTATGGTATTTCGAGGCCCTTCGCGCCTACTACACAGCCACGAATGACCGCGCCATCATCGAAGACCTGTTCCCTGTGCTAGAAGACATCATCGAGTGGCACGAAATGGGCACACGCTACGGCATCCGCGTTGACCCCGATGACGGTTTGCTGCAAGCAGGCCAGCCGGGGGTTCAACTGACGTGGATGGATGCCAAAGTGGGCGATTGGGTGGTCACACCGCGCATGGGCAAGCCGATTGAAGTGAACGCGCTGTGGTACAACGCGCTGCTTGTCATGATGCAGTTCGCCGAAACACTGCGTAAAGATCACCAACACTACGCGGCGAGCGCCCAGCGTGTACAGCAGCGCTTTCACCGCTACTGGAACGCCAACACGGGCTACTGCTATGATGTGTTAGACGGCCCCAACGGCAGCGACGCATCGCTGCGCCCCAACCAGTTATTTGCAGTATCGCTCAATGACGGGCTGTTGACGCCAGCCCAACAGAAAGCGGTTGTCGATACCTGTGCCCGCCATCTGCTGACGACACACGGCCTGCGGAGCCTTAGCCCGGACGACCCGAACTATGTGGCGGAATATCGGGGGGAGGTCATCAAACGAGACGGCGCTTATCATCAGGGAACGGTGTGGGGCTGGCTGATTGGCCCATTTGTAGAGGCGCACCTGCGCGTGTACGGTGACAAAGCCGCAGCCCGCGCATTCCTCATTCCGCTAGTGGCTGACCAGCTCAGTGCCGGGTGTGTGGGCAGCCTGGCAGAAATTTTCGACGGGGACGCCCCGCACGAGCCGCGTGGTGCTGCCGCCCAGGCCTGGACGGTGGCTGAAGTGCTGCGAACGTGGCTGCTTACCGGCTAATTCAGGGGGTGCAGTCTACGTATGGGGCCAGCCACACGGCCACATCTTCGGCAGTTTGCTGGCTCTGTGCCACTTCCAACAGATAACTCTCTATATCAGCCTGCGGCCAACTGACCACACACCCGTTACGCTCTAAAAACACTTCAGTAGCCATCATCGCGGTGCGCTTATTGCCATCAGCAAACAGGTGATGTGCGGCCAATGAGTGCATGAGCGCAGCGGCTTTTTCCACCAACTTCGGGAACTGCTCCTGACCAAACACAACAATCGACGGGCGCTTCGCAGCGGATTCCAACAGGTGAATGTCCCGCACGAACGTGTCCCCCTCCGTGATAGTAAAGTTGATGTTATATAAATCGGACGCGCTGAGGTAGCGCACGGGTCTATCGTCCGGCGAGTTCATCCAGCAGCCACCTGTGCGTTTCCAAAATGCGATCAATTGTCGCCACGTCCTGCGCTTCGTCCGCTTCCAGCGTCGGTTCAGCGTTTTCAGTCTTCAACCAGTCTGTCATATAGGGGTAGTCCTGGCGTCCCTCGGCCACATCCAGGATGACGCTGAGCGCGTCTTCTGGCTCCCAAATGACCTGCTGACCGTTGACCGTCATCATGAAAATCAACGCAACAGTGGCCGTGCGCTTGTTGCCATCGCGGAATGGGTGGTTACGTGCAATTGAGTGGAACAACACAGCCGCCTTCTCGCGCAGGGTAGGGTAGGCATCGGCACCAAACGCGCTGGCCGATGGCCGGGCCGCAGCCGCCTCCAATCGTTCGATTTCGCGGATTTTCTGTTGGCCTGCCAGGATTTTGCGGTCGTTAAGCACACGCCCATTGATGTACACCAGTTCAGAAACAGTCAGGTAGCGGGTCATTCGGCCTCCGGGGATGTCGTAGTTGGGGCAGTGTCGTCTTCATCAGGCGACCCCTCAAGCTGCTGCAAAGCCAGCCAGGCAGCATCCTGCACATACGGGTCTTCAAGCGTTGCCTGCAACGCGGGTATGGCCCGTGTATCGCGGACCTCCCCCAGCGCCACCGCCGCCGCTGCCCGCACGTCCGTGTTTTCATCACGCAGCAGGTTTATCAGTGGGCGCACCGCCCGCAGGTTGCCCAGCTTACCCAGGGCACGGGCACTATTCATGCGGATGATCGGGTTGTCGTCCAGCGTACCCAGCAGCAGCGCATCGGATGGGCGCTTGCGGATGGCAATGTGATTCAGCAGCCCGACGGCCACGTATTGCAGGTACGGGTTATCATCGTCTAACAAAGCAATCAGCGCTTCGGTGGCGTCAATGCCGGTCATCTGCAAGCCGATTTTCGCGCTCACCACCAAACTGAACCCCTCATGCTGGGAGCCAATGCCCTGGGCGGTGCGCCACTGCTCAAAGTCCTCATCCTGGTAACGCGCAAACGCATGATACCGAAGCGGCACTTCGGCAGGTATGCCCACCTCGGCCAGTTCAGCTTCGGCCCCCAACTTGAGGAATTGAATGAGCGGTTCTACGACATCCAGGCTGTGGAACTCGCCCAGCGATTCTGCCGCTGTGCAGCGCACCCACAGGCTGTCATCGGCCATTAGCCACACCAGCGGCCCAATCGCATCAGGGTCACGCAGTTGTCGGATGGCATAAACCGCTGTTATCCGCATGGCAGGGTTGGGGTCACGCAGTTGTTCGATGTAATCCTGTAATGTTGGGTCTGGTTGCATTATTGCAATATCACTTTAGCTTCAGTTTGAGTAAATAGCCCAACCGGAGCGCAGCCCGCTCCACAAGAGCTTCTGTTTCCAGTCGTGCGATTTCCGGCGGCATCACGCGGTCCATGATGGGCAGTGAAGCGGCCAAACCACTGCGATGTAAGTCCTCATCGGTGACGGTCAGGCCGTCGGTCAGCGCAACCGTCGGGATGCGTCGCGCCCGCTGTGCCACGCCAACAATCCCGGCATGGCTTGCAACTCGATGCGCCGTCACCGGGCCGCCGCCCGTCACAACGAGGTCGGCAGCAGCGACATGGGTATCAAAGCTGACCCTATCCAGAATGATGCCACACCCAAACACACGCCGCGCATCCAGGGCCAACTGCAAAGCAGTTGCCAGTCCGCCTGCTGTTCCGGCCTCTGTCACGTTGTAGGGTTGCGTCCCCGCCGCCAGCGCATCGAAGTAACGCCGCAGCCCGTCTTGCAGCCGCGTGATAACCTCAGCCTCAGCGGTGAATTCATAAGCAGTCCCCACATGATCTAGCGCCACCTTCCCGTTAACCGCCACTGCAATGTCACAGTCGCGCCAGCGTGGGTCAAGCGCCTGAAGGTTGACGGCGGCGACTTTTTCCAGCGAGGCAGCGCCTTGCTGCACAATCCGTCGTCCATTCGCATCAGCAAACTGAACGCCCAGGGCCATCAGGCAGCCCATGCCGCCATCAAAAGCCCGGTTGTCGTCTGCACAGATGACGAACCGCCGCCCGCCTGCATCCAGCATGTGCTTGAGCAGTTGGCCCACGCCATATGTCGATGCCTTCAGCAGCGGGTAGTCAGCCCCTGTGATTTGGGCCACCTCAATAACCGCCGTCGCGCCGCCGTCAATCAGGCCGTATTCCGCTCGAACAGGCCGCCCCAGCGGGTCGCGTACACTGACGGTGTGCCGCGTCCCCTGTGGGTGAGCGGCCATCACAGCATCAAGCGTGCCCACGCCGCCGTCAGCGACAGGCAGTTGGGTTGCGTGCATCGCCAACCCGGAGCGAGCCAAGCCGCGTTGAATCGCTGCCGCTGCACGGGGGGCAGTCAGGTTGCCCGTGTACACACCCGGAGCAATGAGAATGCGTGTTGCAGTGACCATAGTGTCAACTCTAAGCCGTCCATTCGCAGAATTCCACCTATTTATCACAATCTTCATGCAATGCACAATAAGGCAGCAAACCCGTGCATCTGGATGTATTATGGCGGGCGAACCCAAAACAAAGGATGGATAACGATGATTGCAACCCAGGCTCAAATTTTTCAACGGGTGGAAACGATTGGTATGATCGCAGGCTTTCGTGGGGCCTTCCCGCCGGATGCAGCGCTGCGCGTGACGGGCGTTTTGATGGATGAGGGCATCAACGTGTTTGAACTCACGATGAACTCCCAGCAGCCTATTGCCGCGATGCAGGCCGTCAAAGCGGCCTACGGGGATGATGCTTACGTGGGCATGGGCACCGTCCTGGAGGTTGACACTGCCAAACAGGTTATCGACGCAGGCGGGGATTTCATTGTCTCCCCAGCGTTTGATGCTGAAGTCGTGCGTTACGTCCGGGATGCGGGCGTGATGATGATCCCCGGTGTGCTAACGCCAACCGAAGCGGTTCAGGCGTGGGCTACGGGCGTGCCGCTGCTCAAGGTCTTCCCGATTGGGGCGGCGGGGGTGCCGTTCTTCAAGGCGATGTTCGGCCCGCTCAGCCACATGAAGTTCATGTGCAACGGTGCCATGCACGCCGAAAACGCCGGGGAGTTCATCAAAGCCGGGGCCGTTGCGGCAGGTATGTCCAGTTGGCTGACGGGCGATGGCACAACGCCCGCAGAAACCATCCGAGCGCGGGCACAGGCGCTCAAAGCAGCCATCGCCACCGGGCGCAGCGCGTAATTTCAGCATAAAGCAAGAGTAAGTAAAATCAGCCATGCGAATCATCGTCAAACTCGGCACCAGCGTACTAACCAACGAAACCCCCCGCCTCAGCCGCCAGCGTATGTTGGAAGTCGTGCAGCAGGTTGCACACGTCTACAACGAAAGTCATGAGGTCGTCATTGTGTCGTCCGGGGCACAGGCTGCCGGGCGCGAACGGCTCGGCTATCCCGAACTGGGCAAAAGCCTGCCCGCCCGCCAGATGCTTAGCGCGGTGGGGCAAAGCCGCCTGATGCAAATCTACGGTGACCTGTTCGACATCTTCGAGATTGTGGTGGGGCAAGTGTTGCTCACCCGTGACGACCTGGGCGACCGCCAGCGCTACCTTAACGCCCGCGACACAATGGTCACGCTTATCGAAAAGCGCATTGTGCCCATCATCAACGAAAATGACACCATCGCCACAGAGGAAATCCGCGTGGGCGACAACGACAACCTGTCTGCGCTGGTGGCCAACGTGCTTGACGCTGACCTGCTCGTTATCCTGACTGACCAACCAGGGCTTTACACCGCAGACCCGCGCCACGACACCACTGCTGAACTGATTAGCGTTATTGAGCACATTGACGACAACACGATGGCCATGGCCGGTGGCGCGGGAACTACCCTCGGCACTGGCGGCATGGCCACAAAAATCCAGGCGGCGCAGCTCGCCAGCCGCAGCGGGGTGACCACCATCATTGCTGCCGGACGCGAGCCAAACGTGCTGGTGCGCGTCGTTAACGGGGAGCAGGTCGGCACGCGCTTTGAAAAAAACGTCACTCACCTGGAAAGCCGCAAGCGCTGGTTGCTAGCCGAAAAACCGCACGGTACCCTCACCGTAGATGCGGGCGCAGCCCGCAAGCTGCTCACAGGTGGGGTGAGCCTGCTGCCCGTCGGTGTGACAGATGTGCAGGGCGAATTTACACGCGGGGAGCATCTGGCAGTGGTGAACCCGGAAGGCCGTAAGATCGCACATGGGCTAACCAACTACAACAGCGCGGACATCCGGCGGTTGTGTGGGGTCAAGTCACGCCACATCACGGAAATTTTGGGCTATACTTATGGCGATGCAATTATCCACCGCAACAATATGATTCTGTTGAATTGACGACTTAAAGGCATCCACCATGATTAACACACACATCAACCTCGTCAGTATGGGCCAACGTGCCAAACAAGCCGCTCGTAAGCTGGCCGCCGCCCCAACTGACCTGAAAAATCGGGCACTCACTGCGATTGCAGATGCACTCGACGCCCAGCGTGATACCATCCTGGCGGAAAACGCGCTGGACCTGGCCGATGGTAAACACAACGGCCTCAGTGAAGCGCTGCTAGACCGGCTGAATTTGCAAAAACGCCTGGACGGTATCATTGCCGATGTGCGGAGCGTGGCCACGCTGCCCGACCCGGTAGGTGAGGTTATCGAATCACGCACGCTGCCCAACGGCCTCAACCTGAGCCGCCGCCGCACCCCCGTTGGCGTCTTCGGCGTGATCTACGAGGCGCGGCCCAACGTGACCGTTGATGTGGCCGCCCTGACCGTTAAATCCGGCAACACGGCGATTCTGCGCGGTGGCAAAGAGACGCTCCGCAGCAACACGGCGCTCGTCAACGTGATTCGGGAGGCTGTTGCCTCTGTTGGGCTGCCCGCCGACGCCATCCAGTACATTGAAAGCATAGATCGCGCCTATGTGGGCGACCTGCTCAAGCTGCACGACTACGTAGACATCATCATTCCGCGTGGCGGCGCGGGGCTGCACAAGTTCTGCCGAGAAAACAGTACCATTCCCGTGATTACGGGTGGGGTGGGTATCTGCCACCTCTACGTGGAACCATCGGCCAACTTTGACATGGCCCTTGAGGTGATTCACAACGCAAAAACGCACCGCCCGTCTGTGTGCAACGCGCTGGATACAATCTTGGTTAACGAGTCAGTTGCAGCGGAGTTCCTGCCGCGTGTTGTAGCGCATCTGGGCAAAGACGGTGTGACGTTTAAGGCAGACGAACGCGCCATGCAGTACGTGCGCGACCTGGACGGCGTTGAAGCTGCTGGCCCGGACGACTTCAGCACCGAGTGGATGGCGCTGGTTTGCGGCCTCAAAGTCGTAGATACGCTGGACGACGCGATTAACCACATCGAAGCGCACAGCCTGGGCCACTCCGACGGCATCCTGACGGAAGACGCGGATAGTGCAGCCCGCTTTTTGAACGAGGTCAACTCGTCGGCGGTGTTCTGGAATGCCAGCACATGCTTTAATGACGGCGGTCAGTTTGGCCTGGGTGCAGAACTTGCCGTCAGCACGCAAAAGCTGCATGTGCGTGGCCCGATGGCGCTTGAGGGCATGACGACGTACAAGTGGGTTGTGGAAGGCACCGGGCAAGTTCGGTCATAGAATCGCAAGGCATGGGGTGCGGGGGGCAGCGCCACTACAAATTGAGGGGGGTGCGGGGCTGTGAACGCCCCGCACTCGTGTAACCTGTTACTCAGCAGGAACGACGGTAAACGTGGAGCCGTCACCGCGCCCGTACACATCCGGGAAGTAGAACTCCTGGGCCGTCGGCGGGATCACGTTATACGTGCCCGGCACGCTGGCCCGGATGCTGTACACATACTCATAGCTGCCCGCTGGCAGATAGGTGCTGTACAGCGCCACCATCTCATCGCGGTATTCGATGTTGCTAAACCACCACCAGCCCCAGCCCTGGCGTCCCGCGTCCAGGCTGTTGAGCGAGGGCCGCGTGCCAATCTGTTCGCTGATGTCCAGGTTCGGGTCGATAGGTTCGGTGCCCGCCGGAATCGGGTCCTCTACGATCACATAATGCAGATCGCCCGGCACGACGACCGTCAACCGCACCTCAATCACCTCACCGACGGCGGCTTCTGTTACACGTTCGCCATCTTCGTTGAGGTAGCGCCGCGCCACACTGATGCCGTTATTGATCGCATCAACTTCTGGCACAGGCAGGTACGCTTCCAGGAAGGCCGTGTAGTACATGTTGCCGTCGCCGTCACTGCGCTGGAACACCAGCTCATTTACCTCTCCCTGGATCATCTCTAACACATCCACCTCAAGCTGGCGCGTCTGGCTCACGGTGGCCTGCGTGACGGCATCCGTGATGAGGGTTTCGTCATTCAACGCAACAGAGAAGTCATAGTCCGGTTGCAGTTCGCCACTTACCTCCATCCAGTCCGTAAGGGCCATAACAGACCACGCCGTTTCCTGCGTGGTTTCCCAGTGGTCAGCAGTGCGGGCACTCACCAGATAGCGCACCACATTCGGGATGAGGTCGCTTTCCGGGTTCATCATGACCATTGCCTCCAGGATAGCAGCAGTTGTGCGCGTATCCGTTGACCAGTTGAGGCGGTCATTTGCACTCCAAAATGTACCGCTAGCACTCACGCGGGCTGCACTGCCAATGCCCGCCATGAGCGTTGCCGGACGTGTATCCGTCTCGTCCACACTGAACAGCGCCATTGCCAAAAACGCCTGCCCGTCCAGGTCAAGCCGCTCACGCGCTTCGTACAGGTTAGACATCCGTGCTACGTCCGGCGCGTCAGACATCGCCAGCGCGTACAGCACGAACGCCTCACGGTTGTACTGCCAATCTGGGCCAGTGAGGGTGGACGCATTACGCAGCACCGGGTTATCCAGCAAATACTGTTGGCCGCGTATCAGCACACCCGGCTCAACCGGGTGACCCGCTTCCCGCGCTTCTTGCAGGCCCAACACGACATAGGCTGTGATGAGCGCGTTGCTGTTATCGCGGCTGAACCAGCCCCAACCGCCGTCAACGTTCTGGCGCACATACAGCAGTTGCAACCCGGCGTTCACTTCGCGGTCAAGCGCGGTTTGTAATTCAGGGTCGGCTATGTCCAGCCGCTCCAGCGCACTGTACGTGATGATGTTCGGCAAAAAGCGGCTTACCGTCTGCTCGGTACACTGGTGCGGGAAGTTCCGCAAATAGCCCAGGCCATCCAGCGTGGTGGAGGCCAGCGACGGCTCCACATTGACCGTGAGCGTGCCGCCACCCAACGCAAAGTCCTGCGGCAGCGCAATCGCTTCCGTGAGGGTTGCACCATCTTCCAGAATGCCCGCCGTCCCGACGGTTTCCGGCACTTCAAAGCGATATACAGGCAGCAAGCGGTCATCGCCCACACCCACAGGTGATTTACTCGCATCGGTAAACGCACCGTCAGCGGCGCTGGCGAAAAACGTCACATCTACGTTTTCCACGTCATCAACCGTGACGGGCCACTCAAAACGGGCACGCCCGCCGTCAGGGATAGTCATCACCTGCTCAGCCGGAACAGCCCCATCAAAGGTGACGCCTGTGGCTTCCACAAACGCGGTAACCTCCTGCTCTGCGCCCGTGTTGTTATTAACCACTGCCGCCAGCACGCTCTCGTCATCCACCACGAAGAAGCGCGGTGTGGCCGGGCGCACCAGCAGCGGGCGCGTAGACAGCAGGTCTGTTGTTTCCTGCCCAACGAGGAAGGTCGCATCATCGCCCACAGCGACGGCGCGGGCGTCCATGCGCCATGTTGTCAGGTTATCGGGCAGCGTCACGTCAATCACCGCTTCACCGCTGCTGTCCGTCACCAGATCAGGGTTCCAGTAGGGCGTATCTACGAAGTCGCCGCGAATTTCAAAGACGGCACCACCGCCACCGCCGCCGCCGCCACCGCCTTTGTACACCTCTTCCACGAACTGCGTGATTTCGTCGGTGTTGATGGTAAGTGGCGTGCTCGTCATGACGGAGAGGGGCTGGTCATCATAAAAGCGATCCAGCAGCAAGCCGCTGTTTGGCCCCACGATGGAGAGTGCAGCAAGGTCCGTCAGGCCGAGGCCCACCTGCGCGGAAACGGGGTCCCCTTTGTAGTCTGTGGTGCGGATGGTGTAGCTCACCGTATCACGCGGTTGGGCGCGGTCCACATTGGGGACGACATCAATGTTGACCACTTTGCGCTCGGTATCCACGTTGAGCTGCGTCAGCCCATACCGGAACGACGCAACCGGGTTGTTTTCGTCCACACCTTTGACGAGCATCACACTGACGAAGACATTCGGCGCGAAATCGGCGGTAATGGGCAGTTCGTACACCAACGAGTTGCTGTCCATCAGCACACTATCGGTAGCGATCACGCCCTCGCGCTCAACTGTGATTAGCGCGTGGGCTTCACCCTGGAACGGCGACGTAATCAGTACGTTGGCGCTATCCCCCACGCTGTACTCGTCTGCGTCGGCAACGAGGTCAATGGTGCGCTCACCCTGCTGCCGCCAGGACACATACTGCCGCCCCGATGCCCAGACAACTCGTGCTGCCGTAATCTCGTTGCCAAACTCGTCGGTTGTGGTGGTGATGACGCGGTACACGCCGCCTTCGGGCGGTGTGAACGGATAGGTAGCTGTGCCGTCGTTGCCCGTTCGCACAGAAGCCGTCTCCACCTCGATTTGCTCAACTTCCGAACGGAAGCTAACGCGCCCACTGTCATCAAGTTCCTGAACCGTGTTCCAGTTCCATTTCTCAACCGTCACGTCTACGTTCTGGCCTGTGACGGGCACGCTGTCCCAGTCTACGGTGATGATGTTAATCGTGTTGGCTTCACCCACGCGGCTAACGTAGCTTTCCGTCCCCACACCCACGTAAAGCTGCCCCTGATGCACAAGCGCGGTGCTGCGACCCGACACACTAAAGCCGCTCTCATCGCTCACCGTCGCCTCGATGGTGTAGCGCTGGCTCCCTTCGATAGACGGGGTATCCGTGTTGATGTCCAGCAGGGCCGCACCCTGAGCATTCGTGACAGCCCCACCGCTGGCAACTTGCTCACCATACGGGAAGAACTGGCTGCCACCATACGGCTCGATGTTGCGGAAGCTATAGCGCCCCTCCCCCTCAAACTGGAAGCTGTAGGGCACACTTTGCACGCTGTAGCTCACCTGCGCGTTGGAAACACCGCCACCAAAGAAGTAATCACCCGCCACGCGCACATTCAGTGTCTCGCCGCGTGCCACTTCGTCCTGCTGGGGCGTCACTTCCACCTGGAACTCTGGCACGCGGAACTCTGCAACGGAGTAGTACAGATTCGTGAGCGTCGTGTTGGAATCAGGGTTTTCTTTAACCTGCAAGCGATAGAAGCTGCCCAACACGGCGTCTTCGGCCAACATGATTTCGTCGTCAAACGTGCCAAACTCGTCCAGGGGCAGCGTTTCTTCGTAGATGACGTTGTTCTGGTCATCGAAGCCGCTTACTAACACCGTATCGAAGGCCGGTCGGGTGTAACTCACGTCCTGTTTGGCACGCACCACCCCCCGGAAGTAAACCGGCTGGCCAGGGCGATAAATGGGCCGGTCCGTATACAGGTAGGCTTCCTGACGCGCTGGCTCCCGGCGGAAGCCCACATCAAACTGGAATGGGTTTATGCCACCGGACCATGTTGTTGACCCCATGCCGAATTGATCGGATGTATCAACGATGGCCAGCATTTCCTCGAACAAGTTGCGGTCACGGGGCAGGTCAATACGCGCCACACCGTCGCCATCTGTTACCGCAGAAGCCACCACCCGTGACCCCTGACCAAAAAACTGCACGGGCACATTGGCAACGGGTTCGCCCGTATCCACGTTTGTGACCCATGCAACCAGCCCCATCGGCATATACTTCATCGTTACATTGACGGTAGACACCATCATGAAGTGGGCGGGAATCGTGCGGTAGCTCACGTTTGGCGTCTCTGTTTCCGCCGTCAGGAAGTACACACCGGGTTCAAGCGCACCCTCATCCTCGGTTACCGTGACGGGGGCCTGCTCAGCAGCCGCACGCGGTTCTACAAAATATTCGTCGCCTACGCTCTCAGCAATCCAGGCCGCACGGCCATCGCGCAGTTCAATCTGGAACCAGGGAAGGCCATCAATACAGCGCGGGCCGTCCAGCACGTTGAAGCGATACCCCTGGTAAATCAGATCAACAATTTCACCGTCCGGCGGTGACTGACGGGCACGGAGCGGGTCCGGTTCGGTAGACACAACTGCGATGTCGCCCACAGCAATCCGCGAGGGCAGCGCCCCTGAGCATGACGCCGCCCCCCCGGCCACAGCGGCTTCACCCAGGTTCAGTAGGTCAAAGCGGCGTTCGTTCTGCGGGATTTGCGAGGCGTCCACTGACCAATCCCGGATGCGCGAGCCATCTGGCGGGGTGTAGCCCACAGCAATGTTGAAGTCATCATCGCTCAGCACATCCACAAGGTCGGCAGCAGCCACGTCATACAACGACAGGTCGATGGTATCGACGTTGCGGTAGGCGATGTATAGGCGGGTGGTGTCGTAAAAGGCGTTGTAAAAGCCAATCTCACCGGGGATTTGCAGCGTCACTTCTGGCCGGTAGGGGCTTGTAGTGAAGGTAATACTGCGGCCCGCGTCGATGCGGTTGCCGTAAACATCCTCCATCCCCGGCTCAATCGTGATGGTGTAGGTGGTGCTGGCCGCTGCCTCGAAGTTGAGGCGGAAGGTGTCGCTAAAGTCGTTGTAAAAGCCGTTGCCAAACCCACTCAGCGGCTGCGGCGTGATGTTGATGCGGTCTTCTATAGTTTCCGGGTTCATCGGAGAGGCAAACTGGAGGCCCAGCCCCTCATAGATGGCAACCTCGTTGTTGCCATCTGTGGGTGAAATGCTGATGATGGACGGCGGCGGCACCGTCAGGAACGACCAATCTGGCACTTCACCTGCTAACCCGGTGCCCCCCGCAGCGGCTTGCACCTGGCTGTCATCCAAATTAGCTCGGTAGAGCGTATCCAGGGTAAGCTGCTCATTGGGGCGGAAGGTCATCCGGCGGCTGCCGTTCGACCACTCGAATGTGCCAGCAACAAGGGTGATGTTATCGCCATCATCGGTGGTGAGTGTAAAACCCGCTTCCACACTTGCCTCGTCCATCGGCTGGTTAAAGCTGATAGAAACCGGGGCATTTAGCTCAACATCGCTGGCCAGCGGCTCCGGGGAAATTTCCGTTGCAGCGGGCTGAGCTGTCGAGAACGTCCAGTCGAACGGTTCCAGCGGGGCACCATCGGTACTTTCCAACCCCTCTACCCGAACGGTATAGGTCGTGCCACCCGCCAGGGCAACATCGGGGCGGAAGCTGTAAATGGATGTGTTAATCCACTCACCCTCACCGTCCACAGCCGGGTTAAACACCAGCGGGTCGGGCAGGTCGTCCCGTTCTTCCAGTATCGTCAGCGGCACAACCGGGCGGTTGAAGACGACGGTTAGCGTCGTTTGCGGGCTGATTTCCATAGTATTCGGCTGCGGAACCACTTCCGTCACACGCAGCACATTCTCGAATAGCTGTGCGTCCGTTTCTGTTCCAGCGCCACCTGGCGTATTCTGGGCCATGCTCGCCGGGACGCTTAGCAACAGCATCACCGTAAGCAGCAGCCCGTAAACAAATCGCTTTGGCATAAACACCCTTCCCTCTGATGCGTCAATATTTGAGGTTGTCTTTTTTCCATTATACGCGGTGCAGCGGATTGCGAAAAACACGATTGCCCCACGGGGTGCATTTCAATATTCTGGCAGAAACAGTTGCCCTCACCCCGAACTGCTCTCCCGAATGGGCCGTTGGCCCTGGAAGAGAGGCTTCAAGTCCGGCTGGACGGGGTTGGACGAACCTTCCCCCCTCGCCTGGCCGCGCAGCGACGGGTCGGGAGGGGGGTGTTGGCGAATTCGCACTGAAGTGAAATGCACCCCAGCGCACAGGGCTTTTGCAAAGTTGCCTGGCTGGTCATTGGGCGCTGCCCAAACCCGTCACTTTTTCAAAAAGTGAACAAAAACTGGCCTTTTCGGACGCAAAGCGTCCGAAAGCACGGATTCAAAGGGTGCCAACCCTTTGCAGGAGTGTGGGGACAGCGTTCCCGCAATGTGAAGACTTGACTTTGCAATAGCTCTACCTAGCGCAGCGGTTGTTCGTGCAACCCGCTTGAATCGGTTAGAATATAGGTAACCACTGCCCTCGTACACAAGGAGTTGCCTTGCAATGAAATCACTCGGTACATATGCCCTGTACGCCACTGGTGCCCTGTTAGTGGCTGCTGGTGCCCTGTTGGGCGTCATCAGCGCCAATGCCCAAAATACCATCGTCATTGTGACGCCCACTGCCGCCGCAACAGCCACGCCCGAACCCATCGTTGATATGTCGCCCATTGGCCTGCTGAACCCACAGCCGGGTGAACTACCCGTCATCACGGATGCCCTTAACATTGACCCGACGCGCACACGCGGCTACATCATCACGGATGCCTCTCCCATCTTCGTGCGTGAAGGTGACGACGCACTGTTCCGCCCGGTGGCTGTTGCCGAGGGGGGCGTTTTGCTGGCTGCAACCGGCGTCAATGAAGCGCAGACGTGGTGGCGTGTGCGAACGGCCAATGATGCCTATGAGGGCTGGATCAATGCCGAGCTGCTGATTTTGCGCGGCGACCTGACCGATGTGCCCGTTATTGACCGGAGTGAGATGGGCACCCGCCTGACCCCGACATTTATTACCTTTGCGCCGCAGCCAGTGTACCGCACGCCGGGCGACAACAATGAAGACGACCTGATTTGCACCATCCGGCCAGATGAAAACGCAGCCGTGGGCCGCAGCCGTGAGGGCGACTTCTTTCAGATTATTGCCACCTGCCAGGACGGGCGGCAAGTAGTCGGGTTTATTGACGCGGAAGTGGGCGGCCTACGAAATGTAACCGATGCGGGACTGCCCATCGCAGAAACACTGATGCCCATGCTCAACGGATTCACAGCACAACCCGTGATAGGGCCATCTTTACTGACCTTCCAGGAGCAGACGGTTTACCTGCAACCGGAAGCTATTCCGTTTAACGCGGTGTGTCGCATCCCCACCAACCGCTACCCCATCATCGCCCGCAAAAACACCCCAGAGTTCTACTTGATTAGCGCCACCTGTGTCGGTGGTGACCGCGTTGACGCCTGGATTCCAGTGGCCGCAGGTGCCTTCCAGAACGACAGTGACCAGAGCGTCCCGCTTGCCATTACCCCGCAAGCAACGCCCATTGTCACCGTGCCAGAACGCGCAGCCCGTTTTCTAACCTTCCTGCCGCAGCCCCTCGGTGCCATGCCAGATGGCCGGACGCTGTGCGAAGTGCCGCCGGGTGAATATCAAATCCTGGCGCGGACGCCGCGTGCTACCCACTATCTTGTCGTTGCTGCCTGCGAAGATACCACTGTTCAGCGTGGGTGGCTGCCCATAGACACAGGCGCATTCCGTAACCCGTTTGATGAAACCGTACCTATCCGTGAACCCTAGCCGGTGAGATTGGCGGGGTAGGGTTACCGTCAATCTATTAACCAAATTACGGTTGCAGGGTCACATAGTATGTTACAATCAATTTGAGAGCGATCTTCAAACGGCTTTGGGGCATATCCAGTGAACGACGATCAGCCGAATATCTGGGCAATGCAGACAGAGAAAGATGTGAGAGGGTTGGTGATGGCCCTCAAACATCGTGACCCGCAAATACGCAAACGGGCAGCTACCGCTTTAAGAATCGTGGGGGCTAGGGCAGCCGTGAAGCCGCTCAAGGCTGCGCTTGATGTGGAAGTGAATGTAGATACGCGCATGGCCATCGCTGCTGCCCTTGAACACTTGCTGCCCATATCATCCAAAAAAGTTGCTCCACAGCGCAAGCCACAAAGCCGTGTGGAGCGGCTCGTGCAGCACCTTACGGGCCTGCAACCTGACCTGGCGATTCAGGCAGCACGCGCTCTTGAAGAAATGAAAGATCGCACCGCCGTCCCAGCGCTGGTGGTTGTCTTCCGTAATCGCCGCCAGCCTGCTGCCGTGCGCCTTGCCGCCGCCGAAGCGCTGCTGGCGATGAACAGCGCCCCAGCAGAAGCAACGCTGCTGGCTGCCCTACGCAACGAAAAGTGGTACTTGCGGCGTAACGGTGCGGCTATCCTGGGTCGTTTAGAAGCAGAGTGGGCTGTGCAACCGCTGGCCCACGCGCTATATGACCCGAACGAGCTGGTCGCCCGCACCGCTCAGGCTGCGCTCCGGCGGATTGCTACCCCCGAAGCGCAAGCAGCCCTTGACCGGGCCAAGCACGCTATGATCGACACCGCCGAAGTCATCGACCCACGCATCAACGCGAAGGCCAAGCGGGTTGCCACTGGCCAACTGGGTCAGTCTATCACTGGCCAACTGGACCCGCGTACCGAAGAAGCGCTTTCAAAGCAGCGCAAAAAGGGCACTTCAGACCTGAAACTGCCCCAGCCCAAACCCACAACTGGCCAGCTCAAACAACCGCTTAAAACGCAGCCAGCCAGGGCTGTCCAACCCGATAAGCAGCCATCGCAGCCCGAAAGGCCGCCGCAGCAACCCGCTCAACCAGCGGCCCGGCAACCTCAAAACCCAGCAGCCAAACCCGCCGCGACATCGAGGCCAAACCCGCCGCTCAAACCGCCCCAGCGCGTCAAATCACAGCGACGCAAGTCTGCTACGCGCCGCCTGCCACCGCTGCCAGATGACATTGCCGCCCGGCTGAACGAACTCGAAGGTGATAGTGACGACAACACATAAGCGACCCCTGTGAACCCGAAAGCCCCAACCAACAGCAACCACGCCAACCGCCGCACCAATCAACGGGGCCTGCTTACCCGTCATGGCGATGCCGATGCGCTTCAAATCGTAAACGCGGCTGTGATCTTGCCACAGCGCGGTGAGGTGCTGCTGCGCGTTGAGGCGGCGGGGGTTGCCTTTGCCGATGTACTCATGCGGCGCGGCCTGTACCCCAACGCGCCTGATATTCCGTTCATCCCTGGCTATGATGTGGTGGGCACTGTTGAGCAAGTTGGTGATGGCGTTGTGGATTTGCAGGGGGGCACTCGTGTGGCTGCGCTAACGCAGTTCGGCGGTTACAGCCGCTATGTGCGCTTGCCCGCGTGGCGCTGTGTGCCCGTCCCCGCAGATGTTGACGCCGCTGAAGCGGTCGCGCTGGTTTTGAACTACACCACGGCCCATCAAATGCTGCATCGTGTGGCGGGTGTCGTTGAAGGTGAGCAGATTCTCGTACACGGGGCAGCCGGGGGCGTGGGTACCGCCCTGGTTGAACTGGGGCGCTTGGCGGGCCTGAAGGTCTACGGTACAGCATCCCGGCAAAAGCACGCCGTCGTTCAGGCGTATGGCGGCGAACCCGTAGATTATCGCCGCGAGGACTTTGTGAACCGGGTGGTGATGCTGGCTGGCGACGGCGTGGACGTGGTGTTTGATCCCATCGGCGGCAACCACTGGGTACGCTCATATCAGGTATTGCGGTTGGGGGGCACGCTCGTGATGTATGGTGCGTCGGCAGCCCTGCAAAACGGCGAACGCAACCCAGCCAGCTTGCTTCCTGGTGCGCTGAAGTTGGGCCTGCTGTTGTTTGTCCCAGATGGACGGCGAACAGTGGGCTATTACCTGCCGCAGGCGGTAGCGCAAAACCGCCGCGCCTACCGTGAAGACCTGGGCCGACTGCTGCACATGCTGGCCGCTGGCGAGATTCACCCCCATATCGGTGAACGTTTACCCCTCGAAGATGTTCGTAAAGCCCACACTCTGCTCGAATCGCGGGCAACTACTGGCAAAATCGTGCTAATGTGCTAGGACTTATAGCCCCTTCAAGGCGGGTTTCGTCCGGGTCGTTTTTGACTTCCAAGAAAGGCCGTTAGCCCGCTAAGGTTTCTAGCTGTAAACCCGCTCAATCAAGCCGTTGCAGGTGTTCAGGTGCATCCAGTGGGCCATATCACCAATGGCATCAGAGCGCAGCAGGTCATAGAAGGCATAGCGCGGGATGTTGCGGAACAACGCCACTGTAATCACGGGTTCACCGCCAAAGGGTGCCCCATACGCCACCAGCGCCAGCGTCCCCCCAGAGTAGTACCCCAACTTAGACCCGTACTCCTCATAAGTCAGGTTGATGTTGGGCCTGTCTTCCCAGCGCAGAGCGCCGCGCACCATATCACGGGTGTTTTGCGGCAGCGGGCTGCCCGCACTGTAAACAGCCAGCATCGCCGCCACCATATCCTCAACCGTGCCCGTCATGGTGTGTTCTTGTAACACCACACTTTGCACTTCCCAATCCGGGAAGCCGCGCCGCCGCTGTTGGCGGTAGGCCAGTTCGGCGTTGTGCCACATCTGGTCAGTGACGAACTGCTCCACCCACACAGTGCTGTCCCCCAACAAATTAGGGGCCAGTGCAGCGGTCATATCCAGGCGGCCCGTCTCGTGATTGCCCATCATCAGCGGGATTTGCACCAGCAGGTGCGGCGCGTCGGTGTTGGTGAGGCCCAGCGTGTCGTAGAGCGTGGCCCAATCGACAGGCTGCATTTCCGCCAGCGTGAAGTCTGACGCCGCATTGGAGCTAAACTGCATCATGCCGTCTGTTGCAATATCCCACCGGCTGATTTCAGTCGTCCCGGCAGGGTAGGTGTTCAAAAAGTGCTGGTGGGCACCGCCGTCTGTGCGGTTGAGGTCGTACCGGTTGAGCGCCGCCACAGGCACCGTCTCCCCCCAAAAGATTTCCCCGCGATCCACCCGGCGGGCAAACTCGATATAGGTCAGCAGCTTGCCCACAGACGCCAACGGGAACGATTCATCAGCGTTGTAGTAGAAAGCGCGGCCTGTGTCGTATAGCGGTACACAGCCAACCGCAAAATCGTCGGGTTGGCGCTGAACCTGCTGCCACAACAGCGTCAGGTCAGGGTTGGCGGTGATGGGCTGTGGCGTTTCTGTGGCGGGTACAGGTTCTGACCCCTGATAGGCCAGGGCAGGCGTGAGCGAAAAACTAAGCAGCAGGCAAATCACAAGTCGGCGCATGGCGCATTGTCCCCGCGCATAACAAACATAAACACATCCTGAATCATAGCCACATCTGGCACCACGTCGAGTGTAAACCGTTAGCCCATCTTCACGCCTGGGCGCGGTGCCGCAGCACCATTGACAGCAATTTGAAGAGTTTGGTGTGACGGGGCATGGGGTTATTGTATAGTGACGGAACGCGAATGATTGTAAATGCCTGGAAAAATTTAGAGGAGGGGCGGCTGTGACATTTTGGGTGCCGGGACTGTTGTTTGTGATAGGTGTGATGTTTGTGATATTAGGGGGGCGCGGCTTACGCCAGCCAATAGGCCGCACCGGGAGCATCCTGCTGCTGGCGGGTGG
Source organism: Anaerolineae bacterium (assembly GCA_034437575.1). Classification (GTDB taxonomy): domain Bacteria; phylum Chloroflexota; class Anaerolineae; order Aggregatilineales; family Phototrophicaceae; genus DAOTTY01. Next base: position 55,564 of record DAOTTY010000342.1, read on the forward strand.
AGCATGGGTGCTAGTGGGCAGTGTGGTGGCCTACTTCTCACTGCCTGCGTCGTTTTTACTGTGGGTGCCCGGCTTCTTGCTGATCGGCGCTGCGCGGGTGGTGTCGCTTATCAACGCCTTCAAAATCATGACAGAAGCGGCCCAATTGCAGGCCAACGGCAGCCGCACGCCGCCTGTGGGCACGTTTGGCAAGGAAATTATCAGCGACCCTGCCGCCATTGAAGCCTACATCCAGGAAAAAGACCTGGCCGCATACGGCGTCGCCAGCGCCGACGAGATTGAGCGCATCGAAATTGGCCCGCTCGGCCCCATGTTCATTCGCAAACAGCGCGATCAAGAATAGCCGCCTCGGTCACGCGGGAACATCCAGGGCTTTTTGCTTATATCCCAGTCGATGAACACCGCCAGGGCGAACGTCTCGTCCGGCACGTTTAGCTTGATGAGGCGGTCAACGTCAAGGCTCATCATGTGGGCTGCGTGGCGTTCCCATGCGTGTTTGTAAAAGTGGAACCGACTGAAGCGACTGATTACGAATTTTGCGACAGGCGCGGGTCGCCGGGGGCCACCTGCACCACCGATGACCACG
>DAOTTY010000343.1:0-1938 GCA_034437575.1 Anaerolineae bacterium
GGCATGGTTCATTTTACCCCTGCTGGGGCAGAAAAACTGGTTGACAAATTGAGGTACACTGTGGCGATATAGGCAAGCGCACGCCTATCGCCCTTAGCGACTAATTATGACGACTAACCACTTGGTAAGGAACTTAGGCGTCCGGCGGATAGCCAATGGCTTCCAGCCAGTCCCACGTTTCCTGCCCCGTATCGGTATATACATGAATACCGGCATACTGATAAGGGCTCATGGGTTGCGTGCCGTGGCGCCGTTTGCTGCGTTGCAAGGGGTGCATATTGAACCACAGACAGAACAAGTTGAGCCAAGCTTGGGCCGTAGCGCGGCTCTGAAAGCTACGTTTGATGGTGAGATAGGGCCGCAAGACACTGTTGATGGCTTCGGCGGCGCAACTGGTGCGCACCACGCTTTCCAGGATAGTGCACAAGGCTTCCGCCAGGGGGAGCAAGTGCGGGGCTTCCCGCAGCACTTCGGCCAACAAGGCGGTGGCGAATTGGGCCTCCGCGCGAAAGGCAGTGTGACCATTGGCGACGGCACGCTGCAAGCGCCAGGCGCGGGCGACGGTGGCTTGGAAGAAATCCCGGTGCGCAGCCTCCGGCAGCAGGTGCCGTGCTTGGCGTTGCCAGGGAGCTAAGTTCAGTTCCAACCAATCCAGAAAGGTCAGCATCTCCGGTTGTTGATTCTCCAGATAGGTAACCAACTTAGTGACCCGGGGATGCGGAATCTGGCGCAAGGCCTGCACGACCTGGTCCAACAGCCAGGCGTTGATCTCTGGGTCACGGATTTCCCCGCTGCGCCAGTCGACCAGTTCCAAAGCATCACACAGATGCTTCCACAGGCTCCGCACTTCATGACTCAAGTTGACCAAGTGTTCGGCGGCGGTGTCCGCCGCGGCCCACGCGGCAACCCGGGCCGGGTCATCTTCCGCTCCGTCTTGGAGCAGCGCCTGGAACAGCCGCTCGGCCTGGGCCAGCGCTTTCAAGGCACTGCGCTCCAGGTCCTGCACGCACTGTCGCGCTTTGTCCTCGATATGCCACACGTCTTTCTGGACCCCCACGTTCAATCCTGCTTTGCGGAGCGAGGCCGGGTACATCCGCGCGGCATCCTCGGCGAGGCCGATGATCTGCAAACCCCGCGTGTGGTGATCCAACTGCAAGGCCACGCCCCAGGTGTCCGAGTCACAGCCGGACTCCGCATACCCACTCGCGATCACAAAGTGACGCGGCTCGACGTGCAACAGGAACGCCAGATCATCGAAATACAACTCATCCCGGGCGGTCACCACCGGACCCAACGGCGCCAAGTCAATCTCGTCCAACTTGCGCCCCGCGCGCGTGCCCGCTTCGATGATCAACTCGCTCAACCAACCCACACTGCGGTGCGTGTCCAGCGCAACCTGCAAACTCGCTTGCTGCGGGCGAATCGGCATCCCGCCAGGCAGCACATTGGTCAAGACCGTCCGCTTAATGCGATTGTCCGTGACCGTGACCGTCTTGCCCGCCGCCGCCGGGCTGTCCACCCTCGGACCCGCCGCCGCCGGGCGACGCCCATTGCGACGCACCAGCACCCCTTCCTGGACCCGCTCCGCAATCGTGTACAAGGTTTGGCGACTCACCCCCAACCGCTGGGCCAAGGCGGTCACCAGGCCCCACGGGCGCGTCGGTTGATTAAGCCCGGCCCCAATGACCGCGCGCGCCAACGCCCCCAACTGCGGCAACTTGGCGCCCGGCACCGGCACATCATAGCTATGCAGCAACATCAAAGGGTCATTTAACAGCAAATCCAGCAACGGCCCCGTTTCACTTTCCCGTTCCGGCAAATACGTGTATAATATCATGGTAAGCAACTCCTTTCTTGTGAGGGATTGAACTCTATCACAATTATGGCGTTGCTTGCTTAATTTGTAAAGGTACTTTCTTCCCTAAAATGAACCATGCC
>DAOTTY010000344.1:0-2170 GCA_034437575.1 Anaerolineae bacterium
GTTTCAATGTCCTCAATAGCGGACCGTGTGCTGCAATCCTTCTGAAATTATAGCACAAAAAGGTCACTTTGCACCTAAATTCGTGCAAATTCGCGCAGATCGCCACTGAGACGGTCGATTTTCCGGCGGGCGCGGCCAGAATGTCACCGCAACCGCCGGAAATCTGAAACCCGTTTCGTGTACGCATCACCGGGGGAGTTTCATATCAGCCCGCCGACCGGTCACGCATCGCGTACCAGCCGCCGCCCTTCACCGTGTTCTTGCCGACCTGGAGCGCCTGCCCCAGCAGCACGTAAGGCAACAGCGGGCCGAGATCGCCGCGATAGGTCACCGTGCCGGTGAAGCCTCCCAGCGGTTTCACCCGTCCGTCCCGGCGCGAACCTGACCAGCCCTCCACCCAGCGCGTCTGGTCGTCCACGATCTTGACCGCGTCGGCCTGTGCCAGCAAGTCTTTAAACGGCACCCACACCGGGTCATCCGTGTAGAGTTCGCTGATGGTGCGCACGCGACCAATCAACCGATGGAACCACGCCCGAAAGTGGGGTTTATGCACCAGACTGCCCCCCTGCACAATGCGCGTCGGTGTGAGGAAATGGACGGTCAGTGCATCGGTGGGCAGCGCGGCGGCGTGTTGTTCGTAAGCCGCATTGCCCGGTGGCCTGGGCAGGCTCTCGGCGGTCTGTCCGTCCTGGTCAATGATGGTCGTTTTGTGTCCGCTCAGCGGATCGACAGCGTGGATCGCCTCGACGGTGAACGGCTGCCTTCCGCGCCCGATGCCGTGCTGTCCCATCAGCGGCAGCGCGGTCAGCACCACCGGGACGGTCTTGGTGGCCTTGCCGTAGAACGCTAATCCGAACGTGGTGTCGCGGGTGTTGTCGTCCAGTGGGGGCCGGATGGCGAACGGTCGCGGGACGTCCTTACCGCCGCTGGCCTCTTCATCTTCCAGACTGAGCAGCCAGCCAACCGGATTGGTGAGCAGGTCATCGCGGTCACGCGGTTGCTGGTGGGTGTCATACATGGTGGTGAGTGCGCCATACAACGCCCCCCGCAGGCTCGACCCCGGCGTCGGGCCGAAGTTGAACGCCTCTTCGCTGTGGATGGTGCAGTCAAATATCGTCACGGGGATCATGTGCTGTGTTCCTTCCAATGCCATACGGTATGGTTCGCTGCATGTGCCAACACATGATAGGGGAAAACGACATTATAGGCGACCCTGCCGCCTTTGGCACGCGGGTTAAACGCGGAGACATCATCGAAGGTAACATCAGGGGCCATGTCATCCATGCGCTGTAGGAAGCCCATCTGAAGGCCCGGTGTTGGCTGGGTGGCATCGACAAAACCGGGTGGTGGCGCATCGGTTTGTAGGTGGTCGATCAACTGCACAAAACTGCCGCGCTGCCCGAAGTAGTTAATCGCTGAGGCCAGCAGACGCAGGTCGTCCCCGAACGTCTCGTGTACTTCCGGGACGCCCAGCGCGATTTGCAGCGTCCCCGCTTGCACGCAGAACTCACGCATGGCAATCGTGGGGATCCAACTTGCACCTTTGCCGGGGCGCAGGATCTTCTGAAAGGTGCGGTTGACCGCGACCTGATCGGGCAGGCGCAGCCACACCGCCAGGTCACGGATCACCGGGAAGGCATCCTGTCCCCACGCCAGCCCGTTGATGCGGATGGCCCTATCAAGCAAGGCCATCTTGATGGTGTAGGGTGTCGGGCAGAGCAGCGTTTTTCCGCCGGTTTTGGTCGTGTTTGATGGGCGCAGTTCAAACGTCGCCACTGGCTGATAGTGCAGAACGTGCCACGCCATCACGACGTCCTCGTGTAGTGACCCGGCGTATAGTTTTCAACGATGGTCGCCATTTGTTCGAGCAAGCCCTCACTGCCCTTGAACTTACGGACGCTGACGGCATCGGTGCCGTGCAATTGGTTGAGTAATCCGGCGACGCGATCCACACGCCCCAGGTAATCGGGGTCAAGTGGGCTGATGAGCGGCGCTGCCGCCGCTGTGCTGGAAACGCTGACGAATCCCTCAACATCAACGACATGCGGAAGCTGTGTTGAGGTCAGCGCCCCCTTGGGATGCAGCACGGTCTGTGCGAGTGCGAGCAAGGCGGCGCGCAGACGTTTCTCACGATCTACCGGGATGTTATCGCCGACCATTTCCGGGTAGA
>DAOTTY010000345.1:0-3479 GCA_034437575.1 Anaerolineae bacterium
TGCCCGGTCACTATGATTATCACCGGGCCACACGGGGTCGCTGCCTGCAAGGAGTTTTATCGTATGTCTGCTGAATTTATCTCACGCATCTTTGGGATGTTCTTCTTCATGATTGTGAGCGCCCGCATTGGCTCACAGAATGCCGAGGTGTTCAGTCAATCCCTGCCAGAGCCTGTCACCAGCTTTATTTTCGCGCTGGTGGGCATCCTGTTTGGGCTGGTGGTCACGCCCTACCTGACGGTGCGCCCGGTCACGCTGGCCCGGCGCACGCTAAACGAAATTTCCGTCGATGTGCTGCTGGTGTCTATCCTGGGGTTAGGGATTGGGCTGGTGCTGGCCCTGCTGACCGCCTACCCCATTTCGCTGCTGGGCGAGCCGTTCGGCACGCTGATTCCGTCACTGATTGCGGTGGTATTTGGTTACCTGGGCATGTCGATTTTTGGCTATCGCGCCCGTGAGGTGATTGATGTGGCCACGCGCCCCGCCAACCGCCCCTATAACGCGGGGGCCGGGCGCGAACTGCTGCTAGATACCAGCGTGTTGATTGACGGGCGCATTGTGGAAGTGGCGCAAACGGGGTTCATCGGGGGCACGCTCACCGTGCCGCGCTTTGTGCTGTCCGAACTGCATCAAGTGGCCGACTCATCCGATAGTTTGCGGCGCAACCGGGGGCGGCGCGGCCTGGAAATATTGAACAACCTCCAGCGCGACCCCAACATCGAAGTAGAAATCATTGACGACGATATTGCAGACATCCCTGCTGTGGATGACAAGCTGGTGGCCGTTGCGCTGCTGCGCGGGGCCGCCGTCGTGACCAATGACTATAATCTGAATCAGGTGGCCGAGGCGCAGGGCGTCATTGTGTTAAACATCAACGCGCTGGCCAACGCTGTCAAAGCCATTTACATCCCCGGCGAGGAGTTCGCCATTCGTGTGATTCAAGAAGGCCGTGAGGATCGTCAGGGGGTGGGCTACCTGGACGACGGCACAATGGTGGTGGTGGAAAACGGCGACGACTACATCGACCGCACCATCAACATTGCCGTGACAAAGATTATCAACACGCCTGCCGGGCGCATGATCTTTGGCAAACCGCTGGGCAGCAACCGGCGTTAACCCGCCGCCGCCCGCTTTTGAGTGGCCGCTAGCAGGGCTTCGTCGGTGTAAGCGGCCATGTTGAGCAGCGTCTGGTAGGCGTCGTCACCGGGCAGTTTGAAATACTTCACAAAAGCGGGTTCGGTTTTCAGGCCGCCCGCTTTCATATCGCGGATGGCGGCAGCGGCGGCATCCCCGCCGATGGCCAACAGGCGGGCTTCTACCCGCATATGCAGGTAGGCGGGCTGCTGGTTAATCGGGCGTGGCTGTGCGAACAACTCCACTGGAATGCCATCACACACGAAACGCACCGTGATCGTCGGCGTGCCGTCAACGAGCTGCCACGTCAGCTTGAACTCGCTGTAGGTGGCATACGTGTCGCGCACATGACTGATGAACGCCCGCAGGTGAACCGGATTGCACAGCACGTCAATGTCGCTCCCGGCCACATCCAGCCCCAGCGGGTAGGTGCCCACCCACATCGGGTTATATTCGGCCAGCCGGTCAAACAGCAGCAACTGGTCATAGGCGACGGTGTAGGCCCGCATCTGCGCGGGGCTGCCATCCCGAATGGGGGTGTGGTCGTGCCAGTCGCGGGCGGCGCTGGCGGCCAGCGCCCCCCGGATGTGTTCGGCGTCGGCCTCCAGGTTAACAGGGGCAGTGGGTGTGGGGGTATCGTTCGCGCCTACTATTGGCATTTCGGCTGTTTCAGCCATTGAGGTCAGCGGCCCCGGCGTCATGGGGGTGGGGGTTGCCCCCGCGCCCACAGCCAGGGTGTGCTGCATGGCCTCCCCCGCAACGAGGCGCACCGCTTCTTCGGTGGGCAGGTGCCCGTTGAGCGGCTTGCCCATGTACAAATCCCGCGTGGAATCGGTCAGGTCAATGAGCAGGGTCATTAGCTCTTTGTTGCCACTTTGATAGGCGGCGCGGGTCAGCATCTTGAAGGTAGCCAGCAGTTCGGCCACAGCCTGCCGGTCGTTTTCTGTACGGAGTTCGAGCAGCCGCTGGCGCAGGTAGAGGATCATATCGGCAATGGTCATAGGCGCTGGCACCCCTCACAGGCTTTTATTTTCACAAACGATGTGACAGTATTATAACGGAGTCAATTGGCAGAAATAAGCCACGCTCAGTTGCTTTTCGGTTAGTTTTACCCGGATTTTGCCACATGGCGGCTGCGGGCTGCGCTACAATACTGGTTTCAACAACACCCAAAGACACATCTGGAGTGAACAATGGCAGATTCAAGCACCTACACGCTCAATCTGGTTTTACTCGAATGCTTGCAAGCCCAGGAATTCGACGGCGATGAACCCTATCTCAAGATGAACGGCGAAAGCATCTGGTCATGGGATTTGGTCGGGCGCAAAATGCACGACACCCTTAATGCAGCCGCGTGGACGAACGCCTTTGACTTCCGCACAGGCAAGTTCCGCACGCTGGAAGGCTGGGAGCCGTCAGCAAATTACGACCCCGGCCAGTTCGAGTTTAAGGGGTTAACGGGTAAAACCAGCATCGAACTGTGGGAGGCCGACGAGCATGAGGTGCTGCGCGGGGATGATGACTTCTTAGGGGAGATGATCGTCACGATTGATAACGCCCGCATGGGGGAGCAGGTGGCGGTGTTCAGCCAAAGTGATGCCATGTACCAGCTCACGTTTCGGTTAGCAGCCGAGTAACGCAACCGGGCAAAAAAGTCTAACGAAACACTGATGCGCCGGGGCCGCCGAGGTGATTATGCTATAGGATAGCAAATGCGTGGCCACACCCGCTGACATCAACAATTGTATTCATCCATTCGATACTTGCACATTTGCAGAGGTAAACCCATGCCCATGTACCGCTACCGCCGTGAAGACGGCACCGAATTTGAAATCCGCCAGAAGTTTAGTGACGACCCGCTGACGATGGACCCGGAGACGGGGCTGGCGGTGGTGCGTGTGATTCAGCCCACCGGCATCGTGTTCAAGGGGTCGGGCTTTTATGTTAACGACAGCCGCTCGTCGGGCACTGGTAGCAACCGCAGCACCAAAGGCGACACCAGCGACACCAGCGACGATAAACCGAAAACAACAGAATCGCCTGAGAGCAGCCCCGCTAAAGAAACCAAAGCGACGACCAGCAGCAGCGTTGGCGGCTCCGACGCGGCTGACTAACCCCGTATACAACGCAAAAACCCGCCGATTGGCGGGTCTTTTGTGTGCCCGGAGAGATTCGAACTCCCGACTTCTTGTTCCGTAGACAAGCGCTCTATCCACTGAGCTACGGGCACATATCACTATAGATACAATGTTACCAACCGTCTCCTGCCCCGTCAAGACCCGCTGCCCACGCGGGGGCAATTCAACGTGTTGGCAAATGGCCCATAATCGTGGGCAGACATACGA
>DAOTTY010000346.1:0-16280 GCA_034437575.1 Anaerolineae bacterium
CGCCCGTCGCCCTGCGCGGCAACTGGCCCGACTAGCAACGCCACAACAAGCGCAATGATGAAATGACGGATTCCTGACATAATGTTCCCCTGGCTATCAATCGTTTTTGGATGAGCTTCTACATCTATTGTCGTTGATTGGCGTTTGTGGGTTCCCCAAATGCAGTTAGAACTCCGTTGGGCGCGTTGTGCCCACGTACACCCGGTGCCTGAGTCGTTATGATTTACGTTAACCGATCAACCTTACTGACGCGGGCGCAGTGTGAAGGCTTACCGGGTTTGAATGCGTTAATGCTAGCTTCGGGGTTGTCAGCGTACTCTAGAATCGAATAGCATTGCCGCGTACAGCAGTTGACCCATTCATTGCATCCGGCAATTTCACAAGCATAGTTTTAACACTAGCTAAACTGACCTTAACACAATACCCGTGATAAAGCTGGAAGTCGTGAGAAAGCGTTGTGGAATTAGGGAGTTTACACAATGCAATTTGCCTAAAGCCTGTTCACATTGCCAGCGGCTTCTCACGTAGAATACAAGTCAAGGCATCATACCCTATCAGAGAGAGTCACCCATGCAAGAGCAAATCATTATCGTCATCTTTCCGTCGCGCCGTATTCTCGTTAAAGCCCTCGATCACCTGCTGGACGTGGCCGTGGACATCCGTCAGGCTGCGGTGGTTGCCAAATCGCAGACCGGCAAGATTCTCGTCGTAAATGATGACCTGAGCGGTGCCGATGGCGGTCTCGTCGGCGGAATGGCCGGTGCTGTCGTTGGAGCTATTGCCGTTGCTGGTGCAGGCTGGGTCGTCATCGCCGGTAACCTGGCACTGGTGTTGGCCGTAGGTGCCGTGATGGGGGGCGTTGTTGGCGGTCTTGTTGGTCGCTTGATTGCGAGTACCATTCGCTTCGGTTTCGCCCGGCCTTACGTCAACACCATTGCAGATCAACTGCAAATCGGCCACTCCGCCTTGATGCTGCGCGTGGAAGACGCCACAGCCCTACTGCCCAGGCTAAAAGATGAGTTAAAACCCTACCGCGCTGAGATCATCGAACAATTGCGCGAACTCCAATCGACTATCAAGAGCAAATAACGCCATATCGGGACGGGCAACCGTTTTTATCGCTATGCTTAAAGCGGGATTGCCAACGCGCAAGAAATCATGGGCGATGCCCTTGCAACCCAGTTGAACGCCGGTTATTGAGCCGATACATACGTCAACTGGCCCACTACCGGGAACTGAACAGGGGTGCCGTCGGATGTAAAAGCTGTCCAGTTTGCATCTTGCGTGCGAGCATCCAGCAAGAACACCAGCACATCGTAGCTGGTTCCCGGCTGCGGCGCAGATGCGCCAAAACGCGGGTCGGCAACGGGGACATCGACGGCATCACAAAATGTATCCCCCGCCTGCCACAGTGTGCTGTTAAAGCGCCCCAGGCCATGGACTGTCGTCCGGTTGGCAACGGGCACCCCATCCCTGACGTAGCGCACCGCATAGGCGGCCACACGGTCGGTCGGTTGCAGCACCTGCCAGCACAAAGTGATGTGATCGAGCGATTGACCGAAGGTGTCGCCCTCGTGAGCAAAACCGAGCAATCGCACGGTGTTGTCGAATACAAATGTGTTGCCCTGCACAACCACAACGTCGTGTGCGGGCGGTGGGGCGTAGGCGGCGTGCAAGCTCACAAACGTTGATACTGTGCCCGCTAGCATGAAAGTGCCCGCGCTTAGCACAGCGATGCTGCTTTGCAGCGCGGGTACTCGCTCCGCAAGTCGTTTTAGGCCACCTGTGAGCATGATGGCATAGGCGATGTGTGCGGGCAGCAGCAGTCGCCCGGTCACATCAAATATGGTGCGATACCACTGCAAAAACCCGATGAAGACGGTTAACCACACCAACATCAACACGACAACATAGCTAAACACTGGCTGGTGCCAATTCTGGCGGCGTGCCCCAACACCATAACCCGCCACCGCCAGCAGCAAAACGCTCGTCAGCGTGATGTACGTAACAGGATGCATGTATACGTTGGCGTACCCTAATAATCCGACGTAAGTCAGGTACACATCAGGCAGGCCGCGCAACGTCGCAATAAACCCCAGCGGCGGGTCGTAGTTCAGTACGTCATGGACGTGGGTGTTGGTGCCAATCGGGTCATCATACTGGAGGGCACCCCACCCGGCCCACACACCAAACGTCAACGCAATGGGCAGCAGCGTCAACAGGCCGCCCACAATGAGCTGCCGCAGAAATGCCAGGGCACCCGGTGGCTGTTCGCGGCGTAAAATCGCCAGCGCGACACCGCCCCCCACTGCCACAGACACCAACATCACACTGACTTTGATTAGCGCCCCAACGCCGATCAGCAGCCCAATTACCAGCAAGCGCCGCACAGTCACACCATGATTAACCAGGTGCAGCGTCCGCCAGATAGCGAGTGTGGTCAGGGCCGTTGCGCCAGGGTCGTTGGAAAAGTAAGCGCTGAGGTGAAAAAACGTGGGCGTAAACGCGAAAATCGCCGTGGCCGTCAACTGCCACTGCCGCCGCCGGAAGATTTCCCCAGCCGCCAGGTAAGCACCCACAACCGCCAGCACCCCAAATGCGGAAGTCGTCAACCGTGCAGCGTAAAGCGTAACCGGGAGGCCCTGCGGGGGCGGTACGTCCGCTATTGGGAGGAAGTTGGTGTTGTTATCATCACGGCGCATCGGGCGGGGCGTGAGCAGCCAGGGGTTATTCGTTTGCTCGAAGTAATATGCAAACGTGTCATCACAATCTGGCACCGGGAAGGCGCTCAAGACAATCGCCGCAATCGCGTAAGTGAGTGGGGGCTGGCCGCTTTGTTGGCGGGTGCAATTTTCCAGGTAAGTTGTGCGGTCAGGCAGGCGCTTTGCCTCAAGTAAATGGGCCATATACCCAAAGTGAAGCGGCTCATCGCTGCCTTCCATAGGCGGGAATACAAAGACCTGAGCAACGACCCCAACTGTGAACAGCGCCAGCAGCAGTAAAAACCGTTTGTGCATATCAATTCTGCATTGCGAACCCGCCGCATTCTAGCAGAGGCAGGCTGTGTTGCCAGTGCAAGGGGCGAACCGGGGCGCAGGCGATGGACACCCCGGAGAAGACATAGCGTTAACTAACCTGCTCGGCTTCTGTGTTTGCCGTTGGCAAGGGAAGGACTTCAAACGGAGATGTATACAGCATCCGCGTTACGTATGGGTTTTCAACAACAGGCATCGTGATTTCACGCTCATCCCGCGTCAGGTGGAAGTGATACAACGCAGCCTGACGAACACCTGCATGCCACAGGTCTTCTTTGTAAACTGTTTCACTTACTTCCCAACCACGCATAATAGCCGTAATCAGGTTATCGCCACCAGCAAATTGTTCTGATCGAGGCGACCAGTGGCGGTTGACATCTAAGTATTGCACATGGAAATTTTTAGGGGTTAGTTGGCTGAACAAACTCTCTCTCTCCTTAGTGTTTACGCTCTTCATATCGGCTAACAGTAAAAGTGCAGCCAAACAACAGAAAACGGTAGCTGCGCAATACACTTAAATATAGCAGATGGCATCACTTTAATGTCAGGATAGCGCCTGTTTGTGAAATACTTCCCTATTTATGTTTAAGCTCACATTAATCCCCGACCGCATAACCCGTCTCTTCGTAGAAGTCGGCGTACTCGACGGTTGCGAAGGCTTCAACAACGAGCAACCTTAGCAAAGCCGGGTTTTCCAATACGGGCATGGTCATGTGCTGGCCGTTTCGACGCAGTTTGAATGCGTACACACGCGACTGGCGACTGCTTGAGAAATGAATCGTCTGCCAAGTCACCGTGCGGTGAAGCTGCCAACCTGTATTGACGGCGCTTAGCAACTGGCTGACAGTGGCATAAGCCTCGGAATAGGGACACCAGTGATGAAATGCCTTGTTGGGGTCGTGGAATCGAATACCGTTTAAGTCTGGTGTGAAGTACATTGCAGTAAAGTCCCCGCTCAACTCTAATTTTGTTACACGTCAACGCTGTACGCAGCTTTTAGCCCCTTCTCATGAATTAAGTAAATCACAGAATGTATTGAGGATGCAATAGGAAGTCTGTCCCGAATTTGATGGTGACATTTGTCAGGTCATTTGACTAAAACACACAAAGCGGGCTAAGTAGCAGCCCGCTTTTGTTGAGATGTCACAAAGAATTTGGGGAAATTTGGGGGTGTGAGCATTCCCTGAAGCGGTTTGGTGAAATCACATAAAAGTGAAGGGGGTGCCCGTTAAGCGTCAAGGCATTACGCCTCAATTTTACGCATCTCACGGATCGTTAGCACCAGCAGCACGGCAGAAATCACCAGATAGATGATTGTGAAACTAATCCAGGGGGAAACCACCGGAATCGTGACGCCACTGCTGAGCGTTAACTGCGTAAACCCGATTTGCTGCTGATTGACAATAAACTGCTGTGATTCCAATGCGGTAAACACCGGGTTCAGGCTGGTCAATATCTGCTGGAGGTAAGTGAGAGACGCATCTAGCAAGGGTAATTGTGGGCCAATGGCACGCTGAATGCCGCCCACAATCAAGCCCAGCACAAACGGCACGCCAAACGCCCCCACCAGCGCTACGGTGTATGTGCGCACACTGGCGGAAAGGGTGCGTGGTGCAACGGCACTGAAGTAAATCCCTACCGTGCCGAGGGCAATCGCGGTTACTGCCAAAATCACAAACGCGATGAGCACCTCTGCTTGACTAACCCCGCCAAACAAGAAGGCCAAACTTTGCAGTGGGACTGCCGCCAGCAGCAGCAGCAGGATGTAACTCAAGGCACTTTCTAGCTTGCCAACCACAAACGATGGGCTGGCCAGCAGGGTTGTTCGCAGCAGGTCATACGTCTGGCGTTCACGCTCACCTGTGATGGCACCTGATGTAAACGCCGGGGCGATGAACACAATCAGCAGCATCTCAACGCCTACCACACCCATGAACAGTAAGCGCCCAGCAGCACCCGCTGCTGCACTTGACACATTCCCGCTAAACGAGGTGAACGTTAAGTAAATCAATGCCATAAAGCCGCTCATCAAGCCCAGGTAAACCGTTAGCACGATGAAGGCTCGCATCCCGCGCATTCGGCCCCGCAGTTCCTTGAGCATCACCGGGTTTGTGCGGTAAGCGCGGATGTCACCCGCTGCGACGATGCCGCTGATAAGCGCCGCCAGCGCAGCGACCAACCCAAGCGTGTAACCATACAGCCCAAGCAAAACGACGTTCGTGGCCACGATTAACCACACGGCGGCGATGCTCCATGCTTCGCGGGCCATTAGCCCCACCATCGTCACCAGCAGCGCACTCATGTTCAGCATCAACAGCATCATCGTGATGGCCAGGGCCGTATCTGCACTACCGTTGAACCGGAATAGAATAGCCGTTTTGACAGTTGGCAGGATATTAACGCCAGCACCCTGCACAAAGCTAATTACAAGGGCCGTCAGCAGCAGCGCAAAATGTAAGATGGCCCCCCATCGCAGAATTGTCGCCGCTTTTAGAATACGGGCTTCGCGTGGAGAAAGGGCCTCTTCGGGTTCGGGTACCATTTCGGGTTTGTAGTCGTCCGCCATACTAAACCTGTCTTCAAAGGGTTTGGGCAATGCCCCCCATGATACACCAACCGAAAATCGACAGTTACCCCACCCTTAACCACCGGGCGTGGGTGGCGGGGTGAACCCCTCTGCAATTTGAAGCAGGCTGTTAATCACTCGTGCGATCTCAATCGGCATCAGGCTGTCATCCGCAGTCAGGGTACTGCTTGAGTCGTTCTGATTGACGCGCAGGTCATAGATGTAATCGTCTGGGCGGGCCTGGAGTGCGGCGAACGTTCCGCGAATTTCAAAAAAGCGAAGCTCGGCCAGTAGGGCGTTAATTTCGATAACGCCCTGCGGCCCGATATTGCGGCTGAATTCCCCATTCACAAACACAGACCCGTCTGGCAAAAACTGCGCCTGGAACACATCATCGGTGGGGCCGCCAAAGCGGGTTAACGATACTTCTGTAAACCCGGTAGCGTAGTCAAATTCACCGGCGGATGTGTCGATCTCAATTTCGCCTGGGAAGGGCATGTTGGCCCCCTGGAACAGCGAGGTTGGCGTTGGGCCAGTGGGCGCGACGATGGTGATGGGCATACCGCGTGCTTGCAGCGTCACCTGTTGATTGGGGTCAAGTGTGGGGAAGCCGTCTTCAGGAATGGCCGTAGCGAACGGGCGCGGATTGAAGACGCCGGGTTCTACGGCAGGCGCGTTCGGGTCGATGGCTGAGGTTGCCGTTGGTGGGGGGCCACTGTTGAAGCTCCCGCAGGCTGCCAGCACAAATGCGAAGCCGCTGGCCATCATTGTGACGAACAATTGCCGCATAGGATTGGTCCTTCCAAGAGAACGTTGTCGAAGGGTTGTGTCAATCAGTCTGAACGACAACGCCATCTGCCGCAACAGGGCGTTGTGTACGAATTCTTTGACAAATCCAGCGGGCCAGCAGGCCAATACCCGCCCCACTCATCAGGGTCGCAATCGGGATGAGCGGAAGATAGTAACGCTGCCAGGGGAGCGGGTTCAGCAGCAAGCCCAGCGCCGTCCACCCAAGCCAGTTCAGTATGCCAGCGGCCAGTAAGCGCCGCTCACGTTGCCACATCAGCGTCCCCCATCCGAAAGCAGCCAGAACAGTTAGCGGGACGCCAAGCAGCGGATGTGCCGGTAGCCCGGCCAAACCAGAGCGCACGTAGCGGGCAATCTGATGGTGAATGTCGTCGGCGCGGTTCCACGACGACATTTCGTAGTATGTCACCGGGGCGCTGTACGGTTCCATCATCAGGCTTATAAATCTGGATTGAAGGCTCGTGGGGGCGGCGGCGTCAATCGCCACCTGAATATCAAGCAGGTTGGCTCGCTCCCGCATGAGGTCCCCCATGCGGGCGATGGGGTCACTCCACAGCGCGGGCGAGAGGGCCGCGAAGCTCACTATTGCCGCCGCGCCTGCGAGCGTCAGGGCGATGCCGTGCAGCACGAACTGCCCCCACCGCTGGCTCCCCCGTAACGTGTGCCACAGCACCGCCCATGCCAGCCACGTCCATGCACTGACGAGAAATACCGCGCCCGTGTGTTTGCTGGCCAGCGCGACCCCACCCGCAAGCGCCAGTCCGATGTAGGCCAGCGGGCCGGGGTAACGGTCATTGGATAGACGGCGCACGGCAAACGCGGCCAGCAGCAGCACCAGCAGCCCGAAGAACAGAAAGCTGCCCTCCATCATGGCCCGCCTGCCGTTGAGCAGCAGCACCGGGTTCAGCCCGTACAGCACCGCTGCCGGGTACGCCGCCCAGCGCCCGCCTAACAGGGACGCCAACGCAAACACCACAACTATACTGGCCGCGAAAAACCCGGCGGACACATACCGCGCTTGGTGCAGCACACTGTCTTTGGGCAGCCAGCCGCCCGCGACATTGTTATCGTAGCTCAAGCCCCAGTTCCAGCCCGGCTCAATCGGCAAATCCCCGCGATTGTACCCTGCGGCATACAATACAAATCCGGCGGCATAACGCTGGACGCTGCCGTTAATCAGGCGTAGATAGGGGCGGCTGTCGATGGTGTAGGGCGGGTTCGTCACCAGGTCGGCGGGGTTGCGCTCTACAAAGGCCGTGATGAAATCCTCTGTGACGCGCACCTGCATTCCTTCATCGCCATGAAACGGCGTAAGGGGAACCCCCGCCAGCACGTAAGCCACCAGCACAGCCAGCAAGCCAACATCGGCCAACTGCCACACCGCCCTGCTAAAGTTCCACTTGAACGGCATGGCGCACAAAGTCTAACTGCTTGAGTTCCGACATAAGGGGTTCGGGCAGCGATTCGTCTAAGCTCAGCACAGTCAGCGTGTGCCCGCCCGGTGCAGCCCGCCCGGTGTACCAGCTTGCAATATTGATGGCATTGGAAGCCAGCAGCGTGCCCACCCGCCCGATGACGCCCGGTGTGTCGTGGCTGCCCATCAGCAGCAAGCGCCCGCGAGGGACGAAGTTAATCGCGTACTGGTCAATCTGGACGATGTGCGGCTCTTGCCTGTCGAGCAGGGTACCACTGATGACGATCTCGGTGCCGTCCTCCCACGTCACCTGGCAGGACAGCAAATTGGTGTAGTTCGCCGCCCGCAGGCCCTTCGTCTGCATCACCTGGATGCCGCGCTCTGCGGCCAGCACCGGCGCGTTGATGTAACTCACCGGCTGGCTGAGTACCGGTGCCAGAATCCCCTTGAGGATGGCAACTGTCAGCGGTTTAACCATACCGTCCATGTCGTCGCCGCGTGTTTCGACGGCCACCCGCCGAATCGGGCTGCGAGAAAGAGTGTGTTGCAGCCTACCAACAACCTCACCTAACCCAAGAATCGGGCGCAGGTCCGCAAATTGCATCCCCGGCAGAATGGGCATGTTGATAGCGTTGCGATAGTCTGTGCCGCGCAGGGCATCAAGCACCTGCTGCACAATCTGAATCGAGATGTCCTGGGTGGCTTCTGCGGTGTTGTCCCCAATGTGCGGCGTGTGAACAACGTTATCCAGGCCGATGAGCGGGCTGCTATACGGCGGTTCCTGGGCGAACACATCCACGCCTATGCCCGCCACATGCCCCGCCTTGAGGGCATCAGCTACGGCGTTTTCATCCCAGATGCGCCCGTTGGCCGCATTGATGAGGCGTACCCCCGGCTTCGTCTGCGCGATCATATCCGCGTCAAACAGGCTTTCGGTAGCCGGACTGAAGGGCACATGCAGGCTAATCATGTCGCTGCGGGCCAGCAGCTCTTTCTGGCTGACCAGCGTCACCCGCAGGTCATTGATTTGCTCTTCCGCGATATATGGGTCATGGGCCAGCACATCCATGCCAAAGGCGGCACTGCGGCGGGCTACCTCGCGGCCTACCCTGCCCAACCCGATGATGCCCAGCGTCTTACCGTAAAGCTGTGTGCCGCGCTGCTGACTGCGATCCAGCAGCCACCAACCCTCTTTGATACTGTTATGCACAACCGGCAAACGCCGGCACACAGCCAGCATGAGCAGCACCGTATGCTCTGCTGCGGCCACTGCCGTGCTGCCCGGCGTATGCATCACGATTACACCGCGCTCCGTAGCCGCGTCGATGTCAATACCGCTCAGGCCGGTGCCCACTCGCCCAATCACACGCAGGTCGTTTGACAGTTCGATGATTTCGCGGCTCAGGTCAACGTCGTCGCGGGCGATGATGGCATGGGCGTTGCGAATCGTTTCTCGCACGAATTTGGTACGCGGCGGCGTCTGGATCAGTTCGATGTCCGGGGCGTCTTGCAGAAGCTTCAGGCTAAACTCGGTCAGGTCTGTGGTGACGTAGACGCGGTATGTTTCAGTGACTTCGTGGTGAGTGTTTGGCTGAGGGGTGGGTATCATGATGACTGGCCGCAGGTTTCAATAAACACCTTGACTTCGTGCAGTGAGTTGAACACATGCGGCGTAATGTGTGCAAACACTGCCGGGTTGGTGTGGGATGTATCTGGCACGGCAAGGCAGGTCATCCCGGCAGCGACGGCAGCGCGAGCGCCGTTCGCGCTGTCTTCAATCGCAATGCACTCTGTCGGATTGGCACCGAGCCGCTCGGCTGCCAGCCAATACACATCCGGGGCAGGCTTGCCACGCGGCACCTCTTCAGCCGAGGTGCGAAAGGCGAAGGCATTATCCCAGCGGGGTTGGCTGCCAATCGTCGCATTGATGACCTCAAGTGACGAACTGGACGCGATACCATAGGGGATGTTGCGCTCAGTCACATAATCGACCATTTCAAAGGCACCGGGCTGGGGTTGGGTGTCTGTTTTGAGCAGGCGCACGATGTCTGCATTCAGTTCGGCAATCAGGCTTTGCATATCCCCTTGCAAACCATACGCCCCCATAATGCCGTTCATGTAATCGGTGATGCCCATGCCGATGAACGGCGCGTGCTTTTCATCCTCATATGTCAAACCCCGCCGCGCCAACAAGCCGGATTCAGCCACTTTCCACAGGCGCTCACTGTCAACCAGGGTGCCGTCCATGTCAAATATAATCGCAGTGGGGGGGCACGGAAAGTTGCTCATAACAGGGCAAAAGCCTCCTCGAATGCCTGGCGCAGCGGCGCATCACAGATGATAAACAGGCGAGTGCGCGTGAGCGCAATGCCTTTTTCAAACACAGCCTGATGGGGCGTGCCCACACAGCGGGCATACCCACTGGGGCCAGCGGCCAACGGCAGCACAGGGGCCAGCGAAAGTGCTTCCAACCACACCGGTGCCCCCTCACGGACGTTATCGCGGGCTACGACCCCGCCAAAGCCCACAAACAGGTCAACGCGCTCACTGGCTGCCAAATCTGACGCACCGTCACCGATGAACAGCCGCTTACCGTGCAGGTCGCCCGCCAGTTCGTCTACGACATCGGGCTTGCCGCTGGATACGGTGAGTGGTCCCTCGTAGTAATCCATGAACTTCTGGTTAGCTAACTGCGCGGAGTCGTGATAGCGCCACCACACCCCGGATAGCTCGTTAAACTCCAACTCCACAGCCCGCACACACTCCGGGGCGATGCCCAACCGCCGCGCAAACCCGCGCACGGGGGCTGCCAACCCCCCACTAATCACAAAAACGTGCTTGCCCAAAAAATGCAGTGCGGCAATCACGGCGTCAGCGTCAGGGACCAGCGTTTCCCAGTAGCGTTCTTCCACCCGCTTGAGTTGCGCTTTCGTCGGCTGGATAGCCTTGAGGCGCTCACCATAAACCTCGGCCAGGTCAAGGTCGCCATTCATAGCACGGTTGGTTAACTCGGCAACTTCGGCTTCTTTACCAGCCAGCTTGGCCAGTTCGTCAATGCCCTCAATTGTCGAAAGGGTGCTGTCACAATCAAAAAAAATAAGGTCGTGGCTCAGCCAGGGGTGCATAATCTCTCCAATCGCAAAAGCGCAAGCATTTTACCGTACCCCCTCAGATTTTGTGAACCCGCTTGATGGTAGGCCGTGTGGCTGGTAGAGTCTAACACGGATTAGATTATTTTTGCGATTCTCGGAAGGACGACATCGTGGCACGCAAACCCGCCGATCAGTCCGTGAGCAAGGCCGACATTCTCCAGGCTGCCGCCGAAGTGCTGCGGCAAAAAGGCTATGAGGCCACCACCATGAAAGATATTGCGGCAGAGGTAGACCTGACCGCCGCCAGCCTTTATCACCATTTCAAAAACAAAAACGCACTCATGCTGGCCGTGCTAGAAGGCGGCATGGCCTACACCCTGAGCTGCATCCAACCTATTGCTGAGGCCGATTTGCCCGCTGCCGAAAAGCTGCGCCAGATGATCGACATTCATGTGGTTAGCCTGACGCAGCACACTGCCGTCGGCGTGGCGATGGTGTTTGAAATCGGCGCGTTGACTGGCGTCAAAATCCCCGGCGAAGGCAGCAAAATATCCGCCGGGGCACTGCACGAGTTTGACGAATGGCGCGAGCGTTTTTTCGATAGACGGTCAGCCTTTGAGGACTGCTTCCGGCAGGTGGTACAGGCGGGTGTGGATTCGGGCGAATTCCGGCAGGTGGATGTGCCTATATTCGTCAAAACGGTGTTAGGGGCCAACAACTGGGTGAGCGTGTGGTATCGCCCCGGCGGTCGCCTGGACGGGGAAGCCATTGCCACCCAGATGACAGAAACATTCTTACGCTCCCTGGAACCCTGATCCCCTACGACAGCGAATTACACAATTTGATTTGAAAGGAACCACCTAACGGTATGGCTTATTCAATCCACAAGGCGGGCGTTGTTGGTGCTGGGACGATGGGCAGCGGCATCGCGGCCCTGCTGGCAGGCGTGGGAATTCCCACCACGCTGCTTGATATTCCGGCCCCCGGCACCCTACCTGATAGCGACTTCAAAGCACGGCATGGGCCTGCGCTGGCCGCACTGGAACGGCTGAAGAAGTCGCGCCCACCAGAGCTTTTCGCAGCAGATGACCTGGATAACATCACGGTTGGCAACACGGAAGATCACCTGGACTGGCTGAGCGACGCAGACTGGGTGGTTGAAGTCGTGGTGGAAAAGCTGGACGTGAAGCGGGCACTGTTCGCTAAATTGCAAGCGGTGGCCCGCCCCGATGCGATTCTGTCTACCAACACGTCAGGCTTGCCCATCCGCGACATTGCTGAGGGCATGGGGCCGGACTTCACGAAGCGCTTTATGGGCACGCATTTTTTCAACCCGGCCCGTTACCTGCGCCTGCTGGAACTCATCCCCCATCCCGATACTGACCCGGCTGCTGTTGCAGCGATGCAGCAGTTTTTGGAAGTACGCCTGGGCAAAGGGGTGGTCATCGCCAAAGACGAGCCGAACTTCATCGGCAACCGTATGATGTCCATGACATTGGGGCAGACGATAAACTACGCCATCGACAACGGCATGACAGTTGACGAAATTGATGACCTGACCGGCCCGCTGCTTGGGCGACCCCAAACGGCTACCTTCCGCCTGAGCGACCTCATTGGCAACGATGTCATGATGCACGTTGCCCGTAACCTGTCCCCGGCCATCCAGGATAGTGACCCGGATCGTGATGTCCTCACCCATGAGCGCACCAATGCGATCTATGACCATCTGCTAGAAAACGGCTACCTGGGCAACAAGAGCGGCCAGGGCTTTTACAAGCGCGTCACGGCTGACGACGGCAGCAAGGACTTCTGGCCGCTCAACCTGCAAACGCTTGACTACGACCCGCCCCAAAAGGGGCGCTTTAAGCGTGTAGGTGCCCATCGCAAAGTAGACGATGTGGGCGAACGCATTAAGCGGCTGCTTGGCGAAGATGACCGCGCCGCCCAATTCCTGTTCCATCACTTTGCCTTCTACCTGACGTATGCTTCTAAGCGCGTGCCGGAAATCACAGAAACGCTGGTTGACCTGGACAACGCGCAAAAGTGGGGCTTCGCGCACAAAATGGGGCCGTTTGAAATCTGGGATGCGCTGGGCGTGGCGGATTCACTGGCCCGGTTTGAAGGGGCGGGCTACACCGCTGCGGATTGGGTTCAGTCAATGCTAGACGGCGGCGCAGCGGCGTTTTATCGGCGGGATGCCAACGGCAAGATGACGGGTTACTACAGCCCGCAGCAGGGCACCTATGTTCCGCTGGCAGGCGACCCGCGTGAAATCAAAGTCGCCAACCTGAAGGCGGATGGCAAAATCATCAAGGGCAACGACGGGGCCAACATTATTGACCTGGGCGACGGCATCGCGCTGCTGGAAATGACCACTCAGCATATGACCATTGACCAGGACTTTATCGAGATGGGCCTTCAGGCTGTAGAACTGGTGAACAATGGCGACTTTCGCGGGTTGGTGGTGAGCCACGACAACGAGCGCTTTAGCATCGGTGCTAACCTGATGCTGGTCATGAGGGCGGTCCAGGGCGATCAACTGGATCAGCTTGAGCGGCTGATTAAGGGCCTACAGGACTTCACACTGGCCATGCGCTACGCCAACGGCCCGGTTGTAATGGCACCGTTCAATCTGGCGCTGGGCGGCGGCGCAGAAATTTTGCTGGCGGGTGATGCGGTTGTGGCTCACATGGAACTGTATGCGGGGCTGGTTGAGTTCGGCGTCGGCTTGATTCCAGCAGGCGGTGGCACCAAAGAAATGATGCGTCGTGCCTTAAACCCGGTGATGCAAACAAAAAACGCTGATGTGCTGCCCCATTTGCAGGCCATTTTTGAGCAAGCCGCCTTTGCAAAGGTCAGTGGCAGCGCAAAAGAAGCCCGCGCCATGCACTTCCTGAATGCAAGTGACCGCATCGTCATGAACCGGGCACATTTGTTATCGGAAGCCAGGCGCACTGCATTGCACATGGCGGATGACTACACCCCGCCCAAACCCGCTCAAATCTATGCCGCCGGGCATGATGCTTACGCGGCACTGCTGGTCGCTATTGATGAACTGGTGCGCGGCAAAGATGCCAGTGAACATGATGCGTTCATCGCACGCAAACTGGCCTACGTTATGACAGGCGGCGCTATCACAGAACCAGGTTGGGTCAGTGAGCAGTACATCCTCGACCTGGAACGTGATGTGTTCATGGAGCTGGCGCAAACGCCCAAGTCGCTTGAACGCATTGGCCATATGCTGCAAACCAACAAACCGCTACGCAATTAACCCACATTCCGCAGACAATGTAACGACTCAGGGACTCGCTTCAATACCCCCATCCCCTGGCTGCGAAGCGGCGGTTGGGGGGGAGGGCTTCATCGCCAATCATCTGAAATACCCCCTGTGTCTATGTGCGCGTTGCCAGCGCATGTGGTATTCTTGTCCTATACCAGACTGGTTCACTACAATAGATTCCTTTGAGTAGGATTTTGACATGACGCAACGCACTTACGCCAACCGATACGAGGTCATCCGCCACCTGGGCGAAGGCTCTACAGCAACGGTCTTCTTGGCGCGGGACAAGCGCCTGGGGCGTGAGGTTGCCCTCAAAATTCTGCTGCCCCATGTGCAGGAAACTGCTCGCAAGCGCTTCTTTCAGGAAGCCGAAGCGGCAGCAGCGCTCAATCACCCTAACATCATGGCCTTGTTCGACCGGGACGAAGATCACGGCAGTAACTTCCTGGTCGTGGAATATGTGGATGGCGAGCCGCTTTCGCACTACGTGCCGTCTGATGTGGAGACGATAGTTGACCTGGGTGTGCAAATCGCACGGGCGCTGCACTACGCCCACGAACACGACGTGATTCACCGTGACATCAAACCCGCCAACATTCAGGTGACGGGTGACGGCAAAGTTAAAATTATGGACCTGGGGCTGGCCCTGCCCAAAGAAGCCAAGCGCGTGACCGCTCATGGCATGGTTATTGGCACCCCGGCTTACTTATCGCCAGAGCAGGCCCAGGGCCTGACCCTGGATCGGCGCACAGACATCTACTCGCTCGGCATTGTGTTGTTTGAGATGGCCACCGGGCAGTTGCCCTTCAATGCGGATGACATCGGGGCACTGCTGTTGCAGCAGGTTAAGCAGGCACCACCCAAGCCCACCACTATTGTGCCAGAGCTGCCTGTCGTCCTGGAAAATGTCATCATGCGAACGCTGGAAAAGAAACCTGAACGCCGCTATCAAACGGCGGAGGCACTGGCAAATGCGCTGGAAGCGGTTGTGGCTGTACCCCAGGCGAAGCAAGACGCTGCCACTGCCGACCCGTCCCGGCGCACATCAACGGTTCAGTTTCGCAAACGCACCATTCGCGTGCTGCTGGCAGACGACCACCGTGTGCTGCGAAAGACCTTGATCGCCTTCCTGGAACAGCGCGACGACTTCGTGGTGGTGGGGGAAGCCGAAGACGGTGAGGCAGCCCTGCGCCAGACGATCAACCTGCTGCCCGATGTGCTGGTGCTGGACCTGAACATGCCCAAGATGAGCGGCCTTGAAGTGCTGCCGCGCATCCGGCAGGAGGCCCCCAGTGTGAAGGTGCTGGTGCTCACCGGGCGTGAGGAAGATTGGTACATCGTGCAGGCACTGCGGGCGGGGGCCAACGGCTACCTGATGAAAGCTGGCGACGAAAGCGAAATCATCGACGGTATCGACAAGGTGATGCAAGGGCAACTCGTGCTAGGGACGGGCGTCCCTGAGCGCATGGTAGACGGCATGATTGACAAACGCACCGAAACATCGGCAACGCTTACGCAAAGCGAAAAGCAAGTGCTGTTGTATGTGGCGGCAGGCTACGAAAATGACGAAATCGCCCGCAAAATCTCCATGCCGCTGACCACGCTCATCGAAACGCTGGCCCAGTCCATGAATAAACTCAAGGCGGGTGACCGTCATGCTGCCGCCCTCAAAGCGCTGCGCTCCGGGCAAATCTCCCTGGACGCCCTGCACGACCTGTAAGCCAGCCGTTGTAGGGCGGTTGGCTGCCCCGCGAGGGTTAGTTCAGCCGCTTGCGGATGACGGTGTGCATCGCTACGGATACCGTGATAATCAGGCCGTAAATCAACTGCGTCCAGAAGCCCGTTAACCCAATGGCGACGATGCCGCCGTTGATCGAACCGATGATAAACGTGGCAATGAATGTGCCCACGATGCTGCCTGTGCCGCCAAACACCGACGTGCCGCCCAAAAACACGGAGCCGAGCGTGGTCATCAACTGGCCTTCACCCAACGTGGTGAAAAAGTTGACCACATGCAAGCTGGAAATCAAGCCGCCAAAGGCTGCGGCCACGCCCACCCACGCAAACAGTAAAATGCGGGTACGGT
>DAOTTY010000347.1:0-2992 GCA_034437575.1 Anaerolineae bacterium
GGGGCTAGTGCTACGGAACGGCAGTGTCTACGCGCCGCACTTGCGGCTACGCCGCACCACCCCAACAGAGAACAGATGTTCATGGAGAAGGGGGACGCACAACCCGAAAACCGAAGCTGTTGCTACGATCGTAAGGAAGGCTGTAGTTGCGAAACGCGGCCCGCGCAAAAGCTGGAGAGTCGTACCAGGAGCCGCCGCGCAACACACGACGGGCATAAGAACTTATGTTTTCACTTCCAGGGTCCCGCACCGGATTTTCATAAGCTGTTAAGCACCACTCCCACACGTTGCCCGACATATCCAGCGCCCCATAGGGCGATGCCCCGTTCGGGAAAATGCCGACAGCGCTCGTTTGCCCCAGCCCGGTCTCGCGTGTGTTGCCCTTAGCCGCGTCAAATTCGCCCTCATACGGGTATTCCCGTCCGTCCGTGCCACGTGCGGCCTTCTCCCACTCAAACTCTGTGGGCAAACGCACCAGCCACGTCGCCGGATTCATGGGGTCATACGTCGCTTTTGCCCTCATCCCCGAGGTGTCTGAAGTCCTTCTCCCTGAGGGAGAAGGATTTAGGATGAGGGCTTCTTCGCCCAAGCGCCACGACAACCAGCGGCAGAAGGCAATTGCGTCGTACCACGACACATGCTCACGCGGGTGGTTGTCATACTTGAAAAGCTGATCGCCCGGCGCGTCGTTACGGCCTTTCGGGATTGTCAACCCCTGCCACCAGCGCAGGTCAGCAAAGCCTTCGCTGTCGCCAATAAAGGCCTGAAATTGCTTGTAAGTAATGGGGTAGCGGCTGATCTGGAAATCATAACCGAGTGTCATTTTGTCATGTTGGTAGATGAATTCACCTGCCGATATCGTCACCCAGTCAATGTCCGGCAGGCCATCCTCACGTAAGCCCACGCCGGGACGTGGATCACCCAATTCACTGACATAGCGCCCGATTCTGGCGCGGCCAGGTGGTGTGCGTTCCATGTTTTGCATTTCAGCGACCAGCAACGCTTTTGCGTTATCCCCGAAGGGTTGCAGGGCATTGGTTGCGATGTCGCCAACGCTATCGTCTTCATCAGCAGCCAAAGCTACCAACGGCTCAAGCACACGTGGCGTCTGCAATGCCGCGAGTGCCTGCGCCGCCTGCCTACGCTCACGGACATCATCGGAATTCACCAGCTTCTCGGTGCGCTCGAAGATGGCTTGCTCGGTTTGCTTATCCACTGCACGGCCCTCTTGCACGCACCACCAGGCCAGCCAGGGGTTGCGCTCGGCAAGCGACCGCGCTAAGGCATTGGGATCATCTACAATGCCAGCCACCTGTACGAACGTCTCCCACCAGAAATCCTGATCGGCATAATCCAGCACAGAGCTACGCAACTTGAAACGCCGTGTCATGCGTGCCAATCCACGCTTGCTGGTTTCAGCCGCGATTTCAGCCAGTATCCCCCGTGCTGCGAAATGCTCCTGCATGGTCTGGTGAGGCGCGAAACGTAGTTCGCCTTCGCCTTGTAGCAGCCCACTGCGCCGCAACACATCGAACACCGCCCTATCAGCGACAATTTGCGCTGCGTCGGCTGTGGCTTTGGTCAGCGTCTGCTCTTGGTGATAAGCCTGCGCTAGCCTCTGCAAGGCACTGAGCAACTGTTCGTCCGGGATGCTGTGCAAATTGCGGTCGCGGTCGATGCGTAGTAAGCGCTGCACGAATTGCTTGTACAGTTCGCCGCGATTGTCCGGCATTCTAATTGCAGTGCCGTTTTGTCGTGCTTTTGCCTCTAACCACGCCTCTTTAATCAGCCACAGCATCAAGGGCGATGCAGCCAATTCCAGCAAGCGTTTGTTGGCCGCGTCCGTCAGTTGTGACCAGATCACAGGGCCGTCTGCACCGAGATGTGCCGAGAGATAAGCGCGGGATTGCTCCGGTTGTACGGGTTGCACCACCAGCACCTGCGGCATCAATTCACGGACGCCGCGCCAGCCTTCATCCTGCACACGGCTGGTCACAAGCAGCGGATGACGGGCGTATTCCTGCACAAAGCGCACGATTTCGCTCACGATACTATCGCGATAGGCCGGACGCACTTCGTTTAAGCCATCCAGCAGCAACACGCAGGGGTGCGGTGATTCTCGTAGGAAGTCGCGAGTCTGCTCGATTGTATCAACGCGCAATTGTCCGGTGCTGACCAGCGCACGACGCACCCATTCTTCCAGCGGCTGACCATCGTAGTACAACAACTTCACAAAGACTGGAATGCGGATCGGCTCTTGTCCCGTCAGTTCCCAGGCGAAGCGCTCCAGCGCGACGGTTTTGCCCGCACCTGGTTCGCCCAACAGAATGACGCGGTTCGCCCCGTGTAGCTGTTTCATCAGGTTTTGCGCATCACCCTGACGGCCTTCGTAGGGGCTGGCGTGCATGGGCAGCAGACGCGCTTCCTCCTGAATGTAGTGATCCAGCCCCCAGGTTTCCTCGCTGGCGATCTTCGCCGCCAACGCCTGCAAATGGGCCAGCACACCGACAGCAGTGCGCTCGAGATAATCGGATAAGTCACGCAGCAGCTTCTGCAATTCGACTGTGTAGCCGTAGCGGTGTGTATCCAGATAATGTAGGTCGTTGAGCGTTTGCAATCCCACACGCACAGCCCTGAAAGCGGCTTTATCGTCAGCGCTATCCATAGGTCGCAGCAGAATCGGTAGCACAGGGATGCCCGTCTCGTGTGCGCGTTTCAACTCAGCCCGCACCCACTTGGAGCGCACACTATCCGGCGAGATGATGAACAGTACGCAGGCGGCCTGGTTCAGCGCATTTGCCAGCGCTTGCTGCCAGAATTCACCTGCACGGATGCCTTCATACTCCGGCGCGACGTTATCCACCCAGACGCGATAGCCGTGCTGCACGATGTCCTCGGCAAGCTGCGAGACAAAGGGCCGATCCTTGCTGGAATACGAGATGAAGATGTGGCGCGGCTCGCGTTCGTTGGTCGGCTCTGGTAAATCCGGCAC
>DAOTTY010000348.1:0-2403 GCA_034437575.1 Anaerolineae bacterium
CCTTTCACGGGTGAGGTGCAACAGAGGTTAACAACCGTCAAGACCTATGACGAGGATTGTGAGCGCATCCGCGATGGCCGCGAAAACATCAATGACTACGACGCGGGTGCGGCGATTTACTGCAACGACTACGGCATTGACATCTACGACCTGGACATCAGCGGCAACGGTACGTTGTCCTTCACCGCAGACTGGGCGGAGATTCTGTCCGTTCCGAGCAACCCGGAGACGAATACCCTGATCGACGGTGCCCCCGGCTTTGCGCTGTATCGTCTTACGTCTGGCGAAATGCAGCTAAACGGCGTGAAAGAGTTCCCACCAGGGGCACCGTACATTTACATCTGGGCCGGGTGTGAACCGCCGCAATCTGCATTTGTGGAATAGTGCGTTGGGGGCGCGGTTCGGTTAACCTTTGCCCCCAACCCGCTAAGGGGCTTGCGTTGGGAGCGGGGCCTCTTCGTTGCTGATGGACGGGCGCGAATCAACCGGAGTGGCTCCACCCAAACCGAGGGCTGCGTCATCAGTGACCGGGTTTGCCGGGATGGGGCCATTGCCTCCGGCGCTTTGGCTACCTGTTGCAGAATCACCCACATCGGCTGCACACCGGAAGCCCAGCCAGGGGCGGGCATCATTCGGTGCTAAATGCTGGCGATGGACGCTGCGGGCAAAGAACGGCACGGCGTCCCAGGAGCCGCCGCGAATCACCCGGTCCCCCCCACTGATTGGACCTTGCGGGTCAACAGCATTAGGTGACTGTGAATAGTAATTTTGATCGTACCAGTCAAATACCCATTCTGCGGCGTTACCTGCCATGTCCAAAACCCCTGAATACTGGCTGCGCCCATCCGGGAAGCTGCCAACCGGGAATGCCCCGACATCCAGCGGATTTTCCGGGATGGGCCGATTTGTTCTCGCGTTGGTGGTGTCAAACGGGCCGCTGCCCCACGGGTACAGGTTGCCGTTCGTGCCGCGTGCCGCGAGTTCCCACTCTGCTTCAGTGGGTAGGCGGCGGCCCAACGCCTCACAGTAGGCTTGTGCGCCATACCACGTTACACCGACGACAGGCAGGTTATTGATGACATCCGGCACGTCATACGTCTGGCCGTCGAAGCTAACATTGCTCGTCTCAGACTCATTGCGCGTTTGCAGGCAGGCGTTGCCCTGGCACCCATTAAGGTGGCTGCGTGCCCCAAGCACGTTGAGAAAGGCGATATACTGTTCATAGGTGACTTCCGTCTGTTCAATCTCGAAGTCACTGATTGTCACCTGACGCGGCGGAAACGAGTCTTCCGCCATGCTGGCCTCGCAAGCCCCACCGAACACATCCTGGCATTCGCGCACGGCCTGGGCCGCTTCCTGAAGGGTGGTGCCCATTTGGAACGTGCCGCCGGGAACCAGAGCAAGGTCACTTTGGAGCAGCTCAAGAATGGCGGGGATTTCACCCTCTTGCGGCGCATTATTTGCCACCACGCCCGGGTTAATCGCGGTGGTGCCACTGGCCCCAACCGTGCCTGGGGGTGCTGCGCCGCCAGATTGGCCCTCGCCCCCCGCGATCAGGTCCGATGGCAGCGTAACGGCTGTGTCCTGAAGGCTGTTGGAATCGGGTGCGACGGCCACGGCCCCCTCAGCGGAACCCTGGCTGGGAGCCACCCCCTGTGCGCCGTCGCCCGAACCATCCGGTAGATCGTCGATGCTTAGGGCAGATGTTGCCGTTGGAATGGCTACCCCACCGGAGGCTGCATCGGCCTGGGCTTGTGTAGCGGTTGGCGTGGCCGATGGCAGCGGTGTGGCTGTCGCCGGGGCGGGCGTTGCCGTAATGATAGAAACCACGGTCACCGGGGCCTGGGTTGGGCCGATGGTGACGCCGGGGACGCTTAAAAAGCCGCCCGCGACCGTTACAAGCACAACAGCCATCATGCACCCGGCAAAGATGATGCCGGTAATACTGCCAAATGCAAACCACTGCCACCCGGCATTGGAACCGCGCCTGGGTGCAAGTGAACCATAATCTTTAGCCATAGGAAGTTACCTCTAATAGCCCGCAATGCTGGCTTTCTGGTTGGAGACGTCGCATATCATAGCAAAAAATCCTGGCACTTAAACCGCGTCTTGATGAACGTAGCCGATGATTTGGCTAAAGTGCCGATTCAACTCGCCCACTTATAACCAAGTTGGGTTATGATTGCTATACGGGAAAATTCCAGGGAATAATACTCTTGACTGGCATTACACTTCACGGGCGCTCCATCACAACAGATCAACTGCGCCCGGTGCGCTTACAAACGGATTTAGCCCAACTGGCCGATTTGATCGAAACGGCCTTCTCAAATTCGATGGATGCCGGCGGACGGGCAGCCATCCGCGAGATGCGCCAGCTAAGCCGTTTAGGGACTGGTTTGGGGG
>DAOTTY010000349.1:0-3188 GCA_034437575.1 Anaerolineae bacterium
TGTCGGTTGGCGTCTTGGTGTCGGTTGGCGTCTCGGTGTCGGTTGGCGGGGGCACCAACCAGTTGAGCGCCTTACGCGATGCGACCATCTGGCGGCTAACGTTGCCGAAAATGAGGCTGCTGACAATAGGTAACCGGGCCAGCAGCCGGGCGAGCGGCGTTGATTGACCGGGCAGCCCGCCGCCGTTGATCAAAATCAATGCGGGTACACGGTGGGGGTAGCGGGCGGCATACAGGCGGGCAACCAGCCCACCATAAGACGTGCCCACCAGCACGCCCTGTTGCAGCCCCAGGCCCTCATAGATGCTCTCCACCCAGTCTAGCATGGTGGCGAAGGTGGGGGTGGTCAGGGCGGAACTGCCCCCAAAGTCGGGTAGGTCAGGGGCGATAACACGATAGTCCAGGGCCAACTCCTGGATGACCGCGTGCCAGTGGAAGGCGGCGTTGCCCACATTGCCATGCAGCAAAATCACAGCGCCGGGGTTGTTTTCACCGGCCTCAAGATAGCTAATCCGATTGCCTCTTATGGTTAATTTTTTTTCAATCACAGCCGTTCCTCGTCTGGTGTGGGGTAAGGCGCAATAACAGCAAAGGGCGGGGTGGGGTCATCTGGCGCGGTTTGACGCAGTGTGCTGTACATCGCTGCTGCCAGGATGACTGCCCCACCGATAAATGTGCGAAGTGCGGGCACATCGCTCAGCAACACAATCGAAAACACAATGCCATAAACCGATTCCAGGCTGGCGATGATACTGGCCGTTTGTGCCCGCACCTGGCGCAGCCCCTGGATAAACAGGCTGTGGGCCAGTGCGGTAAACACCACGCCCAGCACCAGCAGCAGCAGCAGGTTGCGTGAACTGGTGAGCGCACCGTTGGGGGCGTCGGCCAGCCACAGTGCAGGCAGCAGCACCACCGTCGCAATCACGAACTGGTACAGCGCAATCACCAGCCCGCTGTAACTGCCCACATTGTGCTTATTGAAAATCGACAGCAGCGCAAAGGTAAACGAAGACAGCAGCCCCCACAAAAAGCCGCGAGTGACCTCACTGCCCAGCGTAAAATCCTCAATGACGAACAGCGCCCCGCCGAACGTCACAAACGCCAGGGCGATGTCGGTACGGGTGAGCGGCGACTTTAGGAACAGCGGTTCCAGGAAGGTGACCACAATCGGGAACGTGGCGTAGGTAATCAAGCCGATGGCCACACCCGCTACCTGAATCGACTGGAAGAACGCCACCCAATGCACGGCCAAAATCAGCCCACTAACCGTCAGCAGGCCGTAGTCCCGTGTGGTGTTCAATCGAAATGGCATCCGGCGAGCAGTCAAAATCACCAGCAGCGCGATGGCCCCGAAAGCCACGCGCCCCAGCACAATCAACGTGGAGGGCAGCCCCACCCATTCCCCAAACAGCCCGGCCAGCCCAAACAGGAACACGGCCACATGAACAAAGATGAGGCTGAGGGTGGGCCGTTGTGCCAATGTTGGTGTCGTCAACGGATGAACTCGTGTTTTTGCAGCCAGGCGATCAACTGTGGTTCGCGGGGTTCGGTAAGCATGGTGCCCCGGTCAATCCCCTGCGGCGAGGTGCCTTCGGGCAGGGGGTCTGGCTCGGCCACTGGCAAAACACTGTCTGGCTCGGCCACAATCAGCGTGGGTACCGACAGGAACCCGGTCCATGTACGCACCCGTTGGCGGGCGAGCGGGTCTTTGTCGATGAATATCTCACGGTAAGTGATGTTGTGTTCGCGCAGCACCCGCACGGCAATTGTCACGAACGGGCAACCCGTCGTGCGCGTGTACATCACGAGGTCATGATCTGGCATAACAGCAATTTATCCTTCGTTGTTCGCGTTGTTCGGGTCGAACACAGTTGGCAGCGGCGGCGGTTGGGTGGGGTCGGGCGCTTGCAGGGTTGCCAAAATGTTCGGGCTTTCAGGTTCAAGGTAACACAATACCCCACTCGTGATGGCCCCCGCCATCAGGTCGGGTTGATTGGTAAGCAGGTCACGGTCAGCCAGCATAAAGCCCAACTCAATAATCGCGCCAGGGGTACGTGGGTGAATCTTGCGGAAGACATGGTAATCAGTCACATCGCGGGTGAGGCCATAACGCCGCTCAAGCCGGGTATCGCGCCCGTAATATGAGGCAACGCACTCCACCAGCAGTTGATCGCTGCCGCTGTTCGACCGCGAATCTGCCGTAGAAATTAAATAGCCTGTCACCACCTCGCCGTAGTCCCGGCAGGTGTTGGCATGAATCGACAGCAACATGTCCGCTTTGTAGTCCGTCAGGCGCGGGTCGAACTCGTCCAGCAGGTCAACCGTGTAGCCGCGTGCTTGCAGGTTGCGTACCACGCGCTGCGCCACCTCTAAGTTAATCTCCGCTTCGGTCAGCCCGTCCGGGCACACCGCGCCGGGGTCGCCCTCTGGCCCGCGATGCCCGCTAATCACGCCCACGCGCCGCAGCCAGTTCGGCGTGACAGGTAAGGCCGTCGCCCGCACACTGATCCCCTGGCTGGTGGCTGTGGCCAACGCCACGCTCAGGTCATCGCGCACCGTTGCCGATAGGAACTCTGGCCCCTGCCACCACGTAAAAAGGGTCGCGGTCAGGGTGGCCGTTAGCCCAACAGTGAACAGCGTGCGGACGATGCCCCCCAGCAGGCTCATCGTTTGGTAGCGGCGCTTGGCGCGGCGGCGCTGCTGGCGGGCGGCCCGCAGCGCATCACGCTTTTGCTTTTCCTCCGGGTCTAAGTCGTCTTCGCTGATCTCAGTGGCTTCGATAGGGGCGGCATCATGGGGATCGTTGTCTGGCGCACTGCCGTTAGATGAGGCATAGCGGGCGTCGTCCGTCTCGGCGCGGGCTTCTTCTAAGGGTGGGGCTGTGGGCAGGTGGTCAGCGGCTTGCTGGCGCATCATCTCCAAAAAGATGCTGGATGCGGACGGTAACTCTGGCTGGTTGTCCTGGTTGTCATCCTGGGGGATTTTAGCTTCGTCGGCCATAAATCGTTCACTACGCCTTAAATCGTCTGGTCTGCTGTCACTATAACATAGTCCTTCCGTCAATGTTTAAGAATCTTTACGTTTTTCGGTTGCCAACTTGGGATAAGTTGCGATATATTGTCCAGCGGTGCGGGCGAGATGTAAATCACTCATCGCCCCCACCCTACAATCCCACATAGACCACCTTTC
>DAOTTY010000350.1:0-38234 GCA_034437575.1 Anaerolineae bacterium
ACAGAGTCCGTCCGGGTCACGTAGCCTTCACCGGGGCGGGCATCCACCCCCAGGATGAGAATATCGGCCTGCGGTGGCGGGATCACCACGTACACCAGCAGGCTCGCCCCACAGGTTACCAGCGGCAGCAGCAGCACACCCAGCACAATTCGACGCCACCCCAGGCGGCGCTTGGGTCGGGGGGCAGGTGGCGGCGGCGGAGCAAGCTGCGGGGTGGCGTCTTCCGTGCGGACGGCGTACATCGGCTGGAAGTGGTCGCCCCAGTCGGGTTCGCGCTGTTGAGGGGTGTGTAAGTTATTGGTCACAGGTTAGCCCCCAAACGTAATGCCCAGATCACGGGCCATTTGCACCATTTCGCCGTCCGGGTCAATCAGCTTCATCTCAGCAGCACGGCTAACGGGCACCCCCACCATCGCTGTACCCTGCAAGGCAACCATGTGGCCCCATTTGCCCGCTGCTACCAGATGCACCGCTGCTGACCCGAAGCGAGTCGCCAGCCAGCGGTCACGGGGGGTGGGCTGGCCGCCGCGCTGCAAATGCCCCAGCACCGTCACGCGCACCTCTGTGTTGAGCGCGGCGGTAATCTCCCGCCCAACCAGGTTGCCCACCCCACCCAGGCGGGCCGCATCTTCCCCGGCTTCACCGATGTGGTAAACCTGCTCACCATCAGCAGGGCGGGCACCCTCGGCCACGACAATCAGGCTGTAGCGGCGTCCCGTCTCATTGATTGCCCGAATCTTGTCCAGCACCTGCGTAATGCTGTAGGGAATCTCTGGAATGAGGATCGCGTCAGCACCGCCCGCAACGCCCGCCGTTAGCGCAATCCAGCCTGCATCACGGCCCATCACCTCTAATACCATCACGCGGTGATGGCTTTCTGCCGTCGTTTGCAGCTTATCAAGCGCTTCGGTAGCAGTGGCAATGGCAGTATCAAAGCCAAACGTGACATCCGTTTCGCCCAGGTCATTGTCGATGGTTTTGGGTACGCCCACAATCTTGACGCCCTGCTCCCACAGCCGGGCACTGATGCCCATTGTGCCATCGCCCCCGGCTACAATCAGCGCGTCGATGCCCAGTTCGGCCAGCCGCGCAACCGCCTCGTGCGACACATCCACGGTTTCGACGGTGCCATCGGGCAGTGTGACCGGGCGGGCAAACGGACTGCCCCGGTTAGCCGCCCCCAGGATGGTGCCGCCGCGCATATGTAAACCGCGCACGCGCTCTGCATCCAGCTCGACGGTGGGTAACCCGGCCAGCAAGCCGTCAAACCCTTCCCGAATACCGATCATTTCGTAGTTGTAGCAGGTCAATGCGGTTAACACGGCCCCACGAATGACAGCATTCAGGCCGGGGGCATCTCCCCCGCCTGTCAAAATGCCTACCCGCCGGATTTCATCAGCCATCGTGCGTCATCCTCAGGATTGGGGGCTGAACAGTTTCCAGTCTTCGGTTTGCGGGGAAAGCTCGAACACGCCACCACGCGGTTCGCTGAAGTACACGGTGCCGTCTTCCGCCGTTTGCATCTGCCCATCGTAGACGAACTCCCACGACTGCACCGCCCAGCCAATACGCTCGCGCAGGTCGTCATCCTCGCGCCACAGGGCACCAAAGCCCAGGCGCGGCTGGGATGTTTGCGGCGGTTGGGGTTCGTCCCAACTGAAGTCGCGCTCGTCCATCCCGGCCACATACGGGTCGGGGTCGGCCTGCCAGCGTGGCATAGGCGCTGTATGATACATCACATAGATCCTATCATCAGCCTGTGCCCACACCATGTAACCGTACTCAAAGCGCTGAAGCACGAGTTCACTGGCGGTGGGGGCGGCGTCTGGGCAGGTTGCAGGCTGCGGCACATTGAAGAACCATCCCACCGCGCAGGCTTCTACTGTGGTGCCAGCAGTTGCGTCACCCCCCATCACCGCCCGCCTGCCAACTGACGGTGGGGTGGGGGTGGGGTCTTCTTCGCCGCTGCCGCTGGCAAATACCGTCAGGCTACCCACAACAATCAGGCAGGCACCTAACCCGGCCAGCAAAAATGTTTTAAGTGAGTCCATTCCGGTTCAGTTCCTCTAGGTCTTGGTCAGGTTTAGCACGCAGCCGCCTATACTAACGCCCGCCCCGCACTCCGTCTATCCCTGGGCCACCACGCGGACTATCGACACCTGGGCAACAGTGGTAGCATATTGCAACGTATAACAAGCAAAAGCATAGTGAGTTAACATGGCAAAAAAGGGCAGAAAGCAGCGCAAAAGTTCTGATGAAGTCGAAGTTGAACTGATTACATGGTTTTTGCTGGTGCTGATATTCGCCATCCTGTACATCGTCAACAACAACTTTAGCGACCTCGCGTTTCCAACATGGCTGGTGCCTGTTTCTGGCGCGTTGGTGCTGTTGGGGTCGGGCACATACCAGTACAGCAAGAACTGGCGCGTTAGTCCGGTCACATGGATTGTGGGCGCGGTGCTGATGGTGTTCGGGTTCGTCAATGCAACGATTGACCCCACGCTAGACCTGACAGGTTTTTCGCTGCTGGCGTTCGCCATTGTGATTCTGTTCGGGTTGTTAACTGGCGAGACTTAAAATTGCAGAATGTTTCGCGGGCGTTATACTTGGAATTGTGAAGTTGCGGGTTCGCTGAAGCCGCTTGTGAATTGTTCGTTAGGGTGCAATCCTGGTGCCATCATGGTCGAAAGTAGCAGTCAGCCGGTCACGGTTGAAGAAATTCGCAAGTTGGCGCTGCCCCTGGGCACACGTGTCGTCGCGGGGGACGGCCTGCTGGGTCGGAACGTGTCCTGGTTTAGCCTGATCCATCCCAATGGCGCAAACAACCCCACTACCGCACAGCCCGATGAAATTGTGCTGGTCGCCCCGCCAGAAAACGGCATCACACCGATTAGTGACATTGATATTGTACGCTGGGCAACCGACTGCAAAGCTGCTGCCGTCGTCCTGACGACAGCGCCCACCGCCCCGGCCATTGCCGAAGCAAACGCCTACGGGCTGCCGCTGATGGCGCTGCCCGCCGGTACCCACATCCGGGCGGTGGAAAGGGCGGTGGTGAGTATGCTGGTGGATCGGGGCGGCCAAATCGAGCGGCGGGGCATTCAAATTTACCGCCAACTAACCGAAATCTCGTCACGCAATGAAGGCATTGGCGAACTGGTTAGCGCGATGGCCCGCCTCACCAACAAGTCGGTCGTGGTGCAAGACAAGCGCCTGCGGACGATCTATAGCACGGTGCAGCCGGGGATGGTGGCCTACTGGGATGACATCGAAGCTATGGTGAAAAAGACCAACAGCCTGCCCGTCGAACTGCAAGACCGGCACCGCGTGGTTGACCTTATGAACCCCGTCATGATGCAGTCGCTCACAACCGGGATGGCCCGGCTTGTGTCGCCCATCATCACTAAAGACATTGGCCGGGGGCACCTGTCCATCATCGGGCCAGAAACCGAGTTCGATGACATCGACTCGTTGGTGGTCGAACACGGCGCTGCCGCCTGTGCTGTCGAAATGGCGAAGGCCAAAGCCGTCAGCGACACCGAAAAGCGCTTGCGTGGCACATTCTTAGATCGGCTGCTGATTGGCGATGTCAGCCAGCAAGAGGCCATCCGGCAGGGTGAGCGCTTTGACCACGACATGAACCAAACCCATGTGGCCATCGTACTAACGTGGCAGGGCGATAAAACACCGTCGCTGCGCCGCCTGGAAACACTGGTTAATGGTGTTGTGCAGGCACACCGCATTGCGGCGCTGGTGTGGCAACATGAGCGCGAAAACGAGGTGCTGGTGTTCCACGCGACAGACCCGGAAAACCCGATTGAGACGAGCATCAAACTGGCAGAGATGTTCAGCGAGGAAGTACGCGGCCAGTACCCCAACACGCATATTGCGATTGGGCTGGGGCAAGCCGCCCGCGATACCGCCGCCTGGCGCAACAGCTACCGCGATGCCTCTCAGGCACACACCCTGGCCATCCGCCTGCAAACCGACGCGCCGCTCTATATTGGTAATCTGGGTGTGTACCAGTTGATTATGAGCCTGTCAGATCGTGACAAGCTGGTGGAGTTCAAAGAGCAAACGCTGCGGAAGCTAGAAGATTATGACATGCGGAACCACGCCGACCTGATTAAAACGCTAGAGGCATTTTTTGCGTGTCACGGTAACCTGAGCCAAACCGCTGAATCGCTCATTGTTCACCGCAACACGCTGCTTTACCGCATGAACCGCATTAATCAAATTGCAGATATTGACCTGAACCGCCCAGAAACACGCCTCGCGCTGCATCTCGCGCTAACCATCCGGCGGCTGATGATGCTGAATTAGCTTTTGCCGCTCATCGCCGCTGACCGGGCGCGGTTGTTGGTGATTTCCTCAGCGGCAAACCGGACTTCCGGCATATTGCTGGTCAGTGCGTCGTTAAGCAGTTCCTGCGATACCGCCTCGCTGTTCGCATTCCCACCCGATTCAACCGTCATCAGGCTGGTAGCAACCTTGATGATGTGTGCCTTGACCTTCGCGTCTCGTTCACTCATGTATGTGCGGCGGATAATCGACGGGGTGCGCTCGTGGCGCATCCACGCCAGCGGCCAAATGACCGCTTCGCGCACTTTGGGCATGTCGTCCAACAGCGCGGTTTCCAGCGCGTCAATCATCAAATCCGCCGCACCGGTGTTGGCCACATCAATCTTGAGGTAGTTCGTTGCGTGGAAGAAGCCCCGCAGCACCTGATGCAGCGTTTCGCCCTTTGTGCGCCCAATAATGCCAGAGAGTTCGCTCAGCCACCCCGCCCCGGCCAGTTCCAGCAAGCTAAGCGTGGCCGCATATTTGACTTCCGGCTCAGCGTCGTTCATCGCCTCACGCACGATGGGCTTGGCTTCGGGTGTGTCGCTTTGGCCAAGCGCTTCCAGCGCCTTCACGCGCACATCCGCGTCCTTGGCGTTGTTGAGGATCAACTCCAACACCGGGATAGCCGCGCTGTCCTGCGTATCGCGCAGGCCCCACGCCGCCGCCTGCAACACCGTGTCTTCCTCGTCCTTGAGTACATCCAGCATGAGCTTGTAGGCGTTCAGTTCGCGCAGGTCACACAGCGCATAAATGGCACCTTCGCGCACACGGGCATCTTTGTCTTCCAGGGCCTTACGGATGAGGGCCTCTGCCGAGTACCACGAAAACCCATACAGGTGCCGGGCCACACTCGCCCGTGATGTCGGTTCGCCGTCAGTAAGCACCCGCTCCATCACCACGCGGGCCGCCCGGTCAGAGCGGCGGGCGAGCATCTTGGCAGAGTTGAAGCGCACAAAAAAGTCATTACTGCGTAAGGCAGCTTCGGCTGCATCAGCGGTGATGGCTTCCGGCGGCAGCATATTCAGCATGTTTGCCACACCACGTAATGACAGCGTGCGCTGCCCCTTACCTGATGCAACGGCCAGTTTCGGCTCACGGCCTGTGATGTTGGTCATGCTGCCCTCCTAACGTAGTGATACAAGTGCAACGTCTTTGAGCAAGACGCTGTTGGTTTGAATGTCGGTAACCGTCAAACGTAGCTGACGCTTGTCGTCCACCATAAACGAGGCTTTGAGGCGGTTTTCCCCCAGTTGGCCGGGGGGGTCCAGCTTAACCAGTGACTTAACCACGTCACCCTCGTTAAGCGCGACAATTTGCTCGCCCGTTTCGCTGGCCTGGGCCACAAATACGGCCTGCCCGTCCTCATACTGAACTTCCAGCATCGAAATCGAGTCCGTGTCAATTTCCCCGATGACGAACTCCACTTCAGTTTGATTGGCATGGGCCGCGCCCAAAATCACATCAATCGGCGACTCTGTGGGGTAGCGGCTGCCCATCGGGATGATTTCGTCGTAGTCGTGGGTGTTGTCTTCCGACAGGTAGCGGATGCCGTAGCTGTGAATGAGGTAGTCTTCCAGGCCGTAGCCAGCGGCGACCTGCAAGGCACCCTCGGCAACGGCAGTGAACGGCTTATCGGACTTGACGGCCATATCGCTGAAATACTGCTTCAGCGTGCGCTGTACCGACGGCATCAGCGACGTGCCGCCCACCATCAGCACATAGTTCACATCCTCTTTGAAGATACCGCGCTGCCGTGCCACATGCATCACCTTGTCAATCACATGGCGCAGCGATGTGAAAAAGCCGTTCTCTTCCAGGATGGCTTCAAGCTGCTCACGGGTGACGGCCACACGATGTGATTTGCCGTCGGCCTCAAACGTAATCGTAGACGTTTCCACAGTAGACAGTTCAATCTTGGCGCGTTCGCACTCCGTCAGCAAATTAGCATAATCAGAGCCGAGCGTTTTCGCTGTCAACTGGGTTTGCTGGAGTACCCACGTCAGCAGCCATTGGTCAATGTCGCTGCCCCCCAAAATGCGCCCGGCTTTGGCAACCACCTTTGCAGAGTATTGCGTGGTGTTACTCTTCATCAGGCGATTCAAAAAACCGCCCGCCTTTTCCGCACTCTCCGGGAGCTGTACCAGCGACAGGTCGAGCGTGCCGCCGCCGAAGTCAAACACCATCACCGCTGCTCCGGGCTTGGTCACGGCGTAGCCCAGCGCCGCCGCCGTCGATTCGTCCACCACGCGGATTTTATCTGCCGGGATGGTTTTAATCACCTGGTTCAGCCAGGATAGATACCCCTCAAACGACGCAACCGGCGCGGTAAGCACCAACTGCTCAATCTCATCCACATCGTAGGGCAGGCTGTCTATCACACGGCGCACAAAAGACGTGCCCGCGTCAATATCAGCGTACTCGGTGTTGTCAATGATGCGCGGTTCCGGGGCGGGCTTGGCCACAATGCCCCGCTTGAAGTTGCGGAATAGGCGGTTATCGCGCTGGTGATCGAGTTCAGCGCTCCGCACTTCCATTCCGATCCTGGTGGTGTTCTGCTTGGCGTCCGTCACATATACCAGTGACGGCACAACTGGCGGATGATCCGGCAGACTTTCGTCTGTGAGGACAGGTACCGTGATAATCTCGGCGGTGTTATTGTCCGTGTCCCAGCGGGCAATCACACTGTTGGTGGTGCCGAAGTCAATCGCGAGTTTGTAGCCCATAAAGGCGATCCCCGATTTCTATGTAATTCTAACCCAAATTCAACCCACGCATCATTGTAATGAAGAACGCCTGAAATCGCCAATATTCCGCACGGCTTACACAATTTTCACGAGCCGAGCGTATCCGGGTGGTAGTTGGTCAGGTTGCTGCCGCCGATGAACTCCCGCAGCAGCGACGTGTTTGGGATGGTCGCCGTCTGCTCACTGTTGAGCGGATGCACCCAGCTTAAAAACGCCAGCAGCCGGTTCGCTTCGATGTGAGGGGGGGTGTTGGGGGTCACTTGCAGCAGCAGCGGCTCTGCCAGCGGGCGCAAGGCCGCCAGTTCATACACCAACGCGGAGTTAAACATGGCGTCCGCGTTTTCCTGATAGGGGAAGATGTTGCGCTTTTCGCCCCGGCGCACACTCGCCCACCGCTTGAGTGTATCCGTAGCAGTGTAACCGCGTGTGCGGCTGTCCCGCACGATGCGCCGCAGCAGGCGCACATCTGTCGTCGGCACGCGGTTGTGTGCGTCCACGTTAAGCTGCGTCAATGCAGAGACGTAAACGCGGTGAATTGTGCTTTCGGGGATGTCTGGCACGAGGTCCGGGTTCAGGCCGTGAATGCCCTCAATGATAATTACCTGATTGTCGTCTAGCTGGGCCTGGATGCCGTCTTCGCTTTTGCCGGTGTAAAAGTTAAAGCGCGGCAACTGCACGGGTTCCCCGGCAGTCAGCTTGAGCAGGTCACGGTTAAAGCGCTCAATGTTGAGTGCGCCCAGCGACTCAAAGTCGTATTCACCGTGTTCGTCCAGCGGGGTGTATTCACGATCAACGAAATAATTGTCCAGTTCCAGCGTGAAGGGGCGGATACCATGTGCCAGCAACTGCACCGCCAGCCGCTTGCTAAACGTCGTCTTGCCCGATGACGACGGCCCCGCAATCAGCACAATCCGCACGCCCGCATCCGTGTGGCGCTGGCAAATTTCCCCGGCGATGTAGGCCACCCGCTGCTCGTGCAGCGCTTCTGATACCAGAATCAACTCCTCCAGCCGCCCGTCCAGCGTAATTTTGTTCAGCCGCCCAATATCTTCGATGCCCAGGCGGCGCAGCCAGTGGTTCGTCTCTCGAAAAACACCCGTAAGGCGCGTATCCCAGCTAACGTCTTGCATCAGGTTGGGGGCACCGCTGCGCGGGAAGCGCAAAATGAAACCGTCGCCCGCGTGCATCAGGCTAAACTGGCGCAGATGCCCCGTTGAGGGCAGCATGTAGCCATAATAATAATCGGTACGCACGCGCAGCGTATACACCACCAGGTCATCACGGTTCTGTTGGGCCAGCAGGCGCAGCTTGTCGTCAGCCGCCCGCCCCTCGAAGATTTCTAGCGCCTGTTTGACGGGCACATGCCGCTTGACGATGGGTTCATCGGCTTTCACGATGGCGCGCATATACGCATTCAGGCGTTGCAGTTCTTCCGGCGTGAACGGCTCACGGTTGCGGAGTTCGCAGTAATAGCCGCCTTCCGGGATAGAGTGCTGCACGCCGACCTTCACACCGGGGAACAGTTCATCTACAGCAGTGGTAAGCAGCAGCGTCAGCGAGCGGCGATAAATGCGGTTGCCGTCGCTGTCACTCATAAGCATGGGGGTCAGGTCGCCGTCGTATTGCAGTTTGTAGCCCAGTTCGCGCAGCTTGCCGTTAAACACCCCCCCCATCGGGTCACTGTCGTACAGGTCGGGGTGCAGTTGACGGTCATATTGCAAAAAAGCCCCAACGGTTGCGCCCAACGGCCCTTCTAACGTAATACCAGACGCCATATTGACCCGGATTGCGTCACGCGGGATAGAAACAGTTATTGTGTGAGTGGATTGTGCTACCATAGCAAAATGAAACCTGGCCTGTGTGTAGTGTTCTATGTGATACAATCACGCTTTGCGCGACCCAACCAGATAGTATCACAAGATGACAAAACCCTACGAAAGATACCTAAAAGAAACGTTGATTGACGAGGCAGCCATTCAGAAGCGGGTGGCCGAACTCGGTGCGGAACTGACAGCGGACTACGACAGCGTGGATGACCTGCTGCTACTGTGCGTCTTGAAGGGCGGCGTGATGTTTTTGTGTGACTTGATGCGCCACATTGATGTGCCCCACGCGATTGACTTCATGGCCATTAGCAGCTACGGCAGCGGGGCGCGGTCATCAACGGGGCAGGTTCGCATTGAAAAGGACATGTCCACACACATTACGGGGCGTCATGTCCTCATCGTGGAAGACATCATCGACACGGGCCACACCCTGCGCTTTGTGATGGACATGCTCGAATCGCGCCAGCCTGCCAGCCTCAAGTTGTGTACCCTGCTCGATAAACCCGACCGCCGCGAGGTTGACATCCCGGTGGATTACATTGGCTTTAGCATCGAAAACAAGTTTGTGTTTGGCTATGGCCTGGACTTAGACGAGAAGTTTCGCAACTTGCCATTTATCGGCGTGGTAGACCTGGAGCAGCTCAAGCATGACTGACCTCACGCCCCGCACGCCCTATCGCCCGCTTACATGGATTGACCCGGTGTTAGACTTGCAAGACCTGCTGGCCGACTATCCTGACCCGGTGTACATCGTAGGTGGGGCCGTGCGCGATGCGCTGCTCAGCCGCCCCATCAAAGATATTGACCTGGCCACCCCCGGCGATGCGATTGCTGTAGCTCGCAAAATCGCCAACAGCCTGCCCAACGGCTCCCTGTTCATCATGGACGCAGAACGCGGTGTGGCCCGCGCCATCATCGAAACCATGTACGGCGTACTGAATGTCGATGTGGCGGCCTTTCGCGGCGACGGTATTTTGGCAGACCTGACGGACCGCGACTTCACCATCAACGCCATGATGGTCGATTTAAACAGTGACCTGACGCAAATCATTGACCCGCTCAACGGCGAGCGCGACGTGGCCGACAAGCTCATCCGCCAGTGCCGCCCCGGTGCCATCACCGCTGACCCCATCCGGGCCATGCGGGCCGTGCGCCAAAGTACGCAGCTTGGCTATCGCATCGAACCGGTCACCCTTAAAGCCGTGCGCGACGGCACCACACACCTCGATGGCGTCTCCGCAGAACGTGTGCGCGATGAATTGTTCAAGGTGCTGCAACTCAAGCGCCCCACAGCCGCGCTGCGCGTGATGTACGTCATTGGCCTGCTGGACGCAGCCTTACCGATTAGCAGCGTGGCCGATCAAGCCACGGTAGCGCATCTGTTTTTGACAATGGACAAGCTCACGGAAATCCTGGCGGGGCTGGTGCCGGGCGAAACCGACAACATCGCCAGCAACTTTGGCGTGGGGTTGGCCCTGGTGCAGTTGAACCGCATCCGCCCGCAACTGGCAAACGCGCTCAAGCAAACGTGGGCCACGCACCGCGTTCACCGCACCCTGCTGATGCTGACCACGCTGGTGCAGCCCTTCTCACCAGATGACGACGGCATCGGTGCCGTTGCAGAGCGGCTGCGCCTGAGCAACGACGAGAAGAAACGCCTTATGACAAGCGTCGGGAATCGCGTGGGCGTGCTGGAAATGCCGGGCACCGATGCACTGGCGCTGCACCGCTTCTGGTATGAAGTGGGGGGGGCCGGGGTAGACATCTGCCTGCTGACCCTCGCAGACTACCTGGCAGCAAACAACCTGCGCCTGAATCAATCTGCCTGGCTGCCCGTGGTAGAGCGCGTGCAAACCACACTGGAGGCGTACTACCTGCACCACGACACCATCGTGATACCGCCGCCCGTCATCACGGGCGACGACCTGATCGCGCAGTTGGGCATCAAACCTGGCCCACTGATTGGCAACCTGCTGGCGGCGATTCGTGAAGCACAAGTGACCGGGCAGGTGACATCCGCTGAAGATGCGGTGAACTTCGCACGGGCCGCCCTGGGCGACGATCCGCGTGGGGGCATCCGGCGTTAGGTGTCCAGGTCTTGCAGGCGCAAGCTGGCGTCATTTTCAGGCACCTCAAAGTGCAGGCGCATAGTTGCTACCGTCCGCGAGGCGGTAGACACATTTTGCACCATTGAGCGCGGCATAATGAGGATTCGCGCCAATGCACGGATGGCGTCCTCATCACTGCCGATGGCGTCCAGGCCGCGCTGTTGGCCCCACGGGCTAAAAACGATGTGCCGGGCCAGCAGCCGCGCCATCGACATGCGTGGGGAATAGGCATCGTCCAGTTTTAAAAAGCTGCCACTGAGTTGGGTTACGTCTACTTCGCGCCACATGTTAGCGCGTGGGTTTTGCAACATGATCTCAATGGGCACAGGGGGCGTATCAATCTCAAAGATCGTCAGCAGTTCCTCAACGGCTGCTTCCATCTGATTCATATCTGCCATATCAGGTATCCTCCGGGGGGTCTATGTCAGCTTCGGTGTGGGTGGGCGGCTGGGCCACAAAAAACCACAACAGCGTTTTACCATAGCGGCGCTCGTCCATCGCCGTCAAACGGCTAAGCTGCACGTCCTCTTGCTCTTTGGGGTCAATTTGCACGATCACCTGGGTTTCTTCAGGAATCCATACCGGGTTGGCCTCAAGCACCTCAAGCGTGCGCTTCCACAAGCCCTTATACTGCGGCGGGGCCACATAGATAAAATCGTAGGTATAATCCGGCGGTTGTGCAAGCAGGCTAAACGCATCCAACCGCTGCACGTCGGCGCGGTCAGTCAGGTCGGTTGCTTTCAGGTTATCTTCTATGGTCTTGATAGCCAGGCGGTCAGTATCTGTAAACAACACATGCTCTGCGCCCCGGCTCAGCGCTTCGATACCAACCG
This sequence comes from Anaerolineae bacterium, assembly GCA_034437575.1. Taxonomy (GTDB): domain Bacteria; phylum Chloroflexota; class Anaerolineae; order Aggregatilineales; family Phototrophicaceae; genus DAOTTY01. The sequence continues at coordinate 11,856 of DAOTTY010000350.1, forward strand.
CCCCCGTTCCAGCGAACAAATCAACCACATACGCATCGTAGATGGCTGTGCCAATGATATTGAACAGCGCCTCTTTGGCGCGGTCCATAATCGGGCGGGTGGAATTGCCCGGCACCTGTTTAAGCCGCCGCCCTTTAGCCGTACCCGAAATCACACGATGGGACATTCATGCACTCCCTCTGGTTAACTCAACGGCTGCCCGCACCGCCCGTAAGTTAGACAGCGGCACCGTCAGCGGAACAAAAGACTCAGCAGTAACAATCATGCGCCGCTCGTTGACCGTTTGCAAGGCGCTGTGAATCGTCGCCCGAATGGTGGATGGCGTGCCGTGTTGCAGGTCGTCCCAGCGGCTTAGCCCGCCGCACACCGCGCCGAGAATCTGGCTTTTGCCCTGCGGCAGGTCAGGGTGGTTGTCGAACGTGCGCCAGCCCACGCCTTGCACCGGGTAATCCTTAATCAAGTGAAACATCGGGGACGTGCCGCCCAACTGCAACAGGTTTAGCCACCAGCGCTCACTCAACTCCGCCATGATTTTGCGGTCGTAAGGCAGGCCGAACACTGCATACTCCGCTTCGGATAGGCTCTCGTGGGTGGCATGTTCCGCCACATACAGGATACCACTCACGCCCGTGCGCCGCAGCGCTTCCAGGTAGCGCAGCGTGGTTTCGGTAAGCGAGTTCAGCCCGCTGTGAACGCGGTCGGGCTGGGTGCGGAGGTGCTGAAGCAGCAGGTCACGCCCGGCGAGGCGCTCGGCCTGGGCCAGCGGGCTGTACACGGGCATCAGCAGCGGCACAGCGTCACCCAACTGCCCGGCCACCAACCGGATCACCTCCATGTGCTTGCCCAATTCGCCGCGTTCGGGGTCCAACGTGCGGATGTCCGTCCAGTCTAGCGAGCGTTCAACCCGGTGTTTGACCACCTGCCGGTCACCAATCAGGTCGCCAGCCCAGTCCGTTTGCAGGCTGTAATCGGCCACGCTGTAGGTACTCGCCGCCGGAATCACAACAAAATCCCAGTCAAAGCGCTGCTGATAGTCCACGATGGACGCGGCAAAGTCGGCAGCGCGCTGGTCATCACCGGGGAAGTGCCGCCACAAGGCCACCGGCACCCGATCTGCCCGCAGGCCCGCAATAGTGTTTTCGAGGCGTTCGCGTCGGTTCATAGGCGCATTGTACATGAAATAACGCAGCTTCCCCAAAACCCCCTCACAAGCCCCCGCACCCCCTCACTCCGTGATCGTTACCTCCACGGGCAGTTCAAACAGAATGCCCTCGCTCACACCGTCTGGCGCAAAAAAAACCGGGCGCAGGTCGGGGCTGCATCGCGGCTGGCTTTCTCCGAGGTCGCACTGACGCAGGGATACGGTCAGCAAATAGCGGCCCGGCGGCGCAGACTCGGTGATCCTGATGTAGTGCAAGTCATTGACATACTGGTTGCGCGTCCAGCGGGTGGGCGGCACCCCACCCGGATAGCGAATTTGCGGCTTGGAAAGTGTCGTCTGGCTGTTGATACCGTACAGTTCAATCTGAACGCGGTAGTTCTCAGTCAATTCCTGAAGCGCCAGCCAGTACAGGTTTAACAGCAGGGTATCTCCTGGTTGAAAGGTGGTGCGGTTTAGCTCATAGCCCAGCAGATTGATACCGCGATCCGTGTACAGGTCAAGCGGTTCTACGCCGCGTAGTTCGCTGCCCGCTGGCACACGAATCGAAATGGGGGCCTCGTAGCGGGCCACCAGCAGTACAATAGCTAAGGCAAACACAAACAGCGTCAGGATAAGCCGCGCCTCCGGGATGGTGAGCAGCGGCACTTCATGGAACTGTGGCACGGCCTGCACATAGCGCCGTCGGGAAATCAGAAACAGCACGGTGAGTGCAAAAGCGCTTGTGCCCCATGCAACCTGCCGTGCTTGCGTGGCACCCAGCCACACCGTCAGGGTGCTGTTAGCCGTCTGCGGGATGGTCACCTGGGTGATTTGGGCATCTGGCGCAGGCGCAACACGCAGGTCACGACCGTTGATTTGTGCCCGCCACCCCGGAAAGTACGCCAGCGCCAGGTTCAAGCTGCTTTGCTGCCGGGCTGCCACCTGGAACCGGGCCGCGTGCGTGCCCTCAGTAAGTGGACTTACCCGCAAATCTGCTGAGAGGGCAGCACGCGGCACCCGGCTGACGTTGCCATCACGATAGCTGTACAGCAAATCACTGTCCAGCATCCAGCCAGTGGGCAGGGTTGTGGGGTAGTAGCCACGAGGTACCACAGCCACCCCATAGTCGTTGCGTTCGTGGTTGACCTGATCGGCAGGTGTGATGGATAGAATGCGGTTTTGTGGGGCCGGGGGCAGCCATGCCGGGTGCGACACACCCAAAATCAGCAGCAGTGCAATCGCCAATATCAAGCGCTGCACCTGCTCCCCGAAGCGCTGGCGCAGGGCCAGGGCAGCACCGCTGGCCACCGCCACACACAGCGAAATAGGACCGAGCAGCCACACCTGAGCGGGCATCAACAGCAGTGCTGCGGCTGTCACCAGTGCGCCCGCACCTAAAAACAACGCTTCCACCGTCAAATGGCGCTGCACACGTACCACCCCCACCAGGCTGAGTGCCGCAACAGCCAACCGCAGCCAGCCCAGGCTAAGCTGCGTTTCCGGCAGCAGGGCCGCCGGGTCTACCTGATGGAAGCGGCTCAGCAGCCCCCCCCACGTCAAAAACAGCGGGCGCGTCGTCTGGATGTGCTGCTCCCAGCGCACCGCGCTCAATTCCACTACGGCAGGCAGCCAGTAAAAGCTCACCAACACCGCGCCCAGTAAAATCGCCAGCAGCACCAGTCCAGGGTAACGCTGACGCTCATCGCGCCGGGTAAGATGCCACCCCACCAACACGCCCCCCAATATCACGCCTGCTGCCGCCACACGCGGCTCGGTGACGATGAGCGCTGCTGCCGTCAGCGTGACAAAAGCGAAGTCCTGCGGGTAATTGGCCGATACCAGCCGGTCAACACTCCAGATGAGTACCGGAAGCAGCCCTAACGCCAGCACCAGCGCCATATCCCCCAGGATGTGCGGAACCGTCAACCCCACATAAGGGCTTGTCACATAGAGCATGGCCGCCAGCACCGCCGCCGGGGCACCCCGGTGACGCACCACAATGCCATAGGTGCCCACCCCGGCCAGCATCACCCCTATCACGAAAACCACCCGCACCGCCACCCGCACATCCAGCGCAAACGCCGCCGCAATCAGCCCGCCCAGGTAAGGTGCCCCCGGCGGGTAATAGTGATAAATGGGCGCTCCAAAACCGCCCTGCGCGTGCGCCGCCCAACGCGGATACACGCGCCCTTCCTCGATGGCCTCGGCATAGTCAGCCACCTGAAAGGCATAGCTTTCCGTCATGTTGTAGCGGGGCAGGTCACTATTCAGCACAAAGTACCAGGCCACCAGCACACTAAACCCGATGGTAAGCAGTGCCCCCCAGTCGTTGCCGCGCATGGCACGGCGCATCCACACCGGCAGGTCGTCTTTGGTGATGGGCAGGTCTTGGACAAGCGGTTCCTGAGTCGTCATGGCGCATATTCTACTGGATTTGAGCGCCCGTTGATATGCGTTGGTGGCGGTGCTATGCTGTACACGTACCACAATCGTTAAGTTGACAAGATGACAGACCTTTCTATTCGTGCAGCCACCCCGGACGACGTTCCACGCCTGACCGACCTGTGGCAGCAACAGCACGACATCATCCGCCAGTTAGACCCGCGCTACACTGCCGGACAACCCGCCGCTGCTGTGGCCAACATGATCCAAAAAGACAACGCGCATGTTTACATTGCCAGCCGCGCTGATGGCCTGATTCTCGGCTACATCAGCGGGCGAATAGAACCACCTCACGTCGAACAACTTGTGATTGACGCGCACGTCGGCAGCGGTGGCGTGGGCACGGCGCTGCTCAACACGCTCACAAACGCCTTCCGCGCCAATGGCAGCACCGCTTACACGGTGGCAGTGCCACGCCATCATGCAGTACAACAGGCATTCTGGCGGGCAAAGGGGGCAGCAGTCGTCGCCATTGACAATGCCAATCGCACCGAAACCATGCAAATCCACATCAAAGGCGGCAACTAGCCCATGCCTATCCGCCCTGCACGCAGCCACGAAGCCGGTGAAATCGCAGAACTGTGGGAAGAACTCGTGGCGTACCATCGCAAGATTGACCCCGCCCTGCCCAAAGCCAGCCGGGACGGCGTGCGCCGCTATGCTCACGCCGTTATTGAACGGGTGCGCCGTGATGACAGCGTGGTGTATGTGGCCGTTGACGCACGCGGGCGCATCGTGGGCTATGCATTGGCCATCACAATTGAGCTAGTCCCCGAAACATTTGAACAGCAGCAGGCGGGCTTTTTGGCAGATATTTACGTGCAGCCCCAAGCGCAACGGCAGGGGCATGGCCGGGCACTCGTCAGCGCGGTAATGAATTGGTGTGCCGAACACGGCCTGAACACGCTAGAATGGGAAGTCGCCGCGACCAACACTGCCGGGCGGGCTTTCTGGCAGTCCATGCGCGGGCGCGAACTCATGGTTAGAATGCGAGCAGACGTTAACAATGACGCAAATAACAAAACTCTATCAAACAGATAGCTACCTGCGCGACTTCCAGGCTACAGTGACGCGGGTAGACGCAGACAACAACGCCGTTTATCTCAATCAGTCGGCGTTCTATCCGGGTGGCGGCGGCCAGCCCTACGACACGGGCACACTGGAAATGGGCGACACAACCTGGCAGGTCGCTAAGATGGGCCGGGACATGGCCCACATCATTGACGGAGATACCCTGCCCGCTGAGGGCGATACGGTGCGCGGGTTGGTTAACTGGGAGCGCCGCTACCAACTGATGCGGACGCACACCGCCATGCACATTCTGTGTGGTGTGGTGTGGCGTGACTACGGTGCCAGCGTGACTGGTGGCAATATGGACCCGCTCAGTGGCCGCATGGACTTTGAGTTCGAGAAGCTGGAACCGGACACCATCGCGGAAATCGAGCGCAGCATCAACGTAGAAATCGCCAAAGACCGCCCGATTGCCGTGAAGATCCTCCCCCGCGAAGAAGCCTTCCAGATACCCGACCTCATTCGCACCAAAATCAACCTGCTGCCCGAAGGCATTGAAGAGATTCGCACGGTAGAAATCGAAGGGCTGGACTTGCAAGCCGACGGCGGTACCCATGTCCAAAACACGTCCGAGGTCGGCAAAATCAACATCACCAAATACAAAAGCAAGGGCGGCATCAACAAGCGCCTGTATGTGGAAATTACGGACGCCGACTGATGCGCTACTTGCACCCGGTTGCCGTGCATGAGGTGTTTGTGGGGCGCGGCACCTATCGCTACTATGCAAACGAGGCCCCCACCGGCCTGGTTGAACACTGGATGATTCATGAACTGCCCGATGGCGCATGGTTTATGCGCGTGGACAAAGACGGGCGCTATACCGATGGCCGCAGCGAGTTAATCGAGGCGTGGCGCAGCCCGGAAGGCCACATCGAGCGCTTCGACATCCGGGCGTTTGGCGCTCAGGCTGACCCTTACCAGCAAGTACGAGCCACCTACACCATTGAAGAAGGCAACCTGCTGCACGTCGGGCGCTCGTTCGACGGGGGCAGCCAACAGCAAGGGACGTTTGAGATTCCGACCGATCATGTGGTGCAGCCAGGAAGCTACCTGTTCTTCGGGTATGCCCTGCCCGCCATCGTAGAGCGTGCCCCGCTGATGATGGTCTCGCGCTTTGGCTTCACCGATGACCCGGCCAGCAGCTTCAACGTCGGCATGACGACGCCCTCCCTGACCTACTACGACGAGGGCGAAGTCACTGTAGACGGCAAACCCACCCTGGCCCGGCATTATCTGGCTGCGGCTTCTGCTGACGTGGACGGCCAACGCCAAACCCAGCACCATCACTACTACATTGACCGCCACAACATCTTCCTCAAGCACGCCGCGCCAGGGATGCGCGTACAGCTTGAGCGCTACGCTCACCGACCTTAACGAAACCCAATTATGCTCAAACACTTTTCTGCATTTTTCGCAACATCACGCGGGCGCTTCGCCGTCCTGCTGCTCATCGCCACCGGGATTGCCAGCATTGTTGCCGGGGTGGTTGGCGCTGGCGCGGCGTGGGTCGTGCCGGTGCAAACGCTGCTTGTGCTGGCCTTCATCGCCGGAACGTTCCTCATCTACGCCGCGCCACAACAACGCCCACGCATTGTCGCCCTTGCCGCCCCGGCCATCGGCGCGATCATCTTAGGGCTAACCGTGCTATCACAGTACTTTCTGGTGACGGTGGGCGCGGCCCTCGGCTGGATTATCGCCGGGGCGTTGATCTTCCGGCAGCAAACGCCCCGCGAAGTGATGCAGGCCGTCCGCTTTATGCGCAAGGGCCGCTACGATGAAGCGCTGGAACAGATCGAAATCATGATTAAGCGCGACAAATCCAACCCGGAACACTACCGCCTGCGGGCCATGATCCTGCGACTGGATGGCAACCTGGGCCGCGCCCGCCGCGACTACGACACCATGCTCAAATTCGCACCCGAAGGCGATGCCGGGGACGCGATCCGGGCGGAGGCATACGACGGGCTGGCGGAAGTCCATTTGCAAGCGGGCCGCTATGATGAAGCCGACGCAGCCGCCCAGCAGGCCCACGCCCTCTTCCCCGATAACTGGGTGCCGCTTTACAACCTGGGCTTGATTAACGACCGTCTCAAGCAGCCACAACAGACGATTACCCACCTCACCCGCGCCCTGGAGCTACGCATCCCGGATCAGCGGCAGCGCTTGTTGGCCCACCTGTATCTGGCGCGTGCGTACAAACGCCACGGCAACACGGACGCCGCGCAGGAACAAGTCGGGCGCATTGAAACTATGTGGCAGGGCCTGGAGGGGCTGGAAAAGCTGCTCAGCGACCCGCAGGCCGCGCCGTTGGCCGATGTACTGGCCGCAGACGTGGCAACCGCCCGCCAACTGATGACCGACCAACTCACCGTCAATGACCTGTAACCCCCATGCGTGACCTGCGCCGTACTTTCCTGGAACAAGTTGCCCATTGGGACAGGGCCACCCACACCGCCCTGGCCATCGCAGGTGGGCTGATGCTCGTCATGATTGGGATTTACACCTTTGGCGGCGACACCCTGCGCGTCCCGGCTGTAGTGGGTATTGCTACCCTGTTCACCGTCGCGCAGGGGCTTGTGCTGTGGGGCAACCGGCATATGGTTACCCCGTTCACAAAAGCACAACGGCTCTATCTGAATGGGCAGGTGGAGCAGGCAGCAACCCTGCTGGAACACCAGCGCGATAATGGCACAACTGACGTGCGCGAACTGACTCTGCTGGGCAATATCTACCGCCAGCACGGCGACCTGACCGACAGTGAAACCATTTTGTACGAAGCCTTAAACATCTCGCCTAAGCATCATTTTCCGTTGTATGGTTTAGGACGAACAAAACTGGTCAGCGGCCAGTATGACGAAGCGGCCAGCCTCATCCAGCAGGCACTTGACGCCGGGGCAGCCCCCGTCGTGCAGGCCGATCTGGTTGAGGCGCTGTACCTGGGTAGGCAGCCCGACGCGGCCCGTGAGCGCCTGCCACAAGCCAACGTAAAGCAGCTAGACGCCGCCCGCCTGCTCACCCTGCGCTGGATTGCGTTCCAGTTAAGGGCCGACGAACCGCCCACAACCGTGCAGATTGAGGCCGGGCTGCCAGAGCTGCATCAGACGGCGGCCCGCTATCACAGCACACCCTACGGCGCTGCTATTGCGGCGCTCATCGCCAGCATCGAAAACAGGGAGTGAGGGGAACACATCTATGATGCGATTTTTAAGGGCCGGGGGCGACCGCATTTCGGTCATCCGGGTGGGGATGCTGATTGGTGTCATTGGCGTCACCGTGTTTTTGATCCTGGGCATTAGCTTCTACATGGATCAAGCCTCGCGCCACCGCCCGTACTACATCCCGCCGCCAGAGGGTGCGGTGGAATACGGCAGTATCCCGATGGGGTCTGCCCAGCAGCACGTTTTTTACCGCATCCCGATGGCCCAGATGTCTATTGAAGAGGTCGTTGCCCACTATACTGAGCGCCTTCAGGCATTGGAGGGCACCGATGAAGTCGAATGTGAGCGCTTCCCAAGTGCGGGCAACTTCTCAAACTATGTGCCCGGTACCGAAACCGTTCCCTACGAGTTCAAATGCCTGTTCAACCGCTCTGGCTTTAACACCGTGCAAACCACCGAAGTGCTGGTTCAACCCGGCGTTGAGGTCACAGATACCGAAAGTTTGGTACTCATCCGCTATGACCAACGCTGGACACGATAACCCCCCAAACACAGCCACGCCCGACGACAACGGGCGTGGCGTCCCCTGGTGGGTGATTGGCACAGGGGTGCTGCTGCTGGTCGGCTTTGTGGGGGTGGGCCTGCGCGTGAGTGGGGTGCTGGCCGGGCTGTTGTTCCCGCCAGGCCCGCCCGTGCCGCAAGCCGTAGACCTGATCCAGCATACGAACATGGGGCATGGCATAGATAACTGGCAGTATCACCTGCCGCCCGCCGCCTGCGATACCGTCGCCTACTACGAGGCGGCGGGCGGCACCTGCACCGTACAACCCGGCTACTGTACAGATGACCCCGACGCCGAATTGCAGCAGCAGTCCGCGTTAGCAGCCACCTGCACCGGCGAAATACCCTTTTCAGCATTTGTCATGGGCTGGGAAGTCGAAATTTACGACTATAGCGACTACACCCGCCTTCTGCTCTCGCGGGAAATCCCCTGGACGCGCACAACAGGCGAGCAGTAGCAAAATACCACATTTCAACATGGCTATTTGTGGCTATACTACAGATGCGGCTGATAATCCGCGCTTTTTGTATGTAACCAAACACAGCGACACGAATAGAGAAGGGATGGTGCTTACGTGGTCATGACGTGCAGTGCAAACGCACGCTTGCCGCGGCTGATTAGGGTTCTGGTACGAATACGGTAGTATTGACCGCCAATTCTTTCCGTTCATTGCCAACTATCAGACCCCTAATCAATCACGGAGCGTAATACCCGATGTTTAAACCTGTTGACTCACGAGCCGACATCCAAAAAATTGAGAAAGACCAGCTCGACTTCTGGCGGGCCAACCGCATTTTTGAGCGGACGATGACCGAGCGCGAAGGCAACCCGACTTACGTCTTCTACGAAGGGCCGCCCACCGCCAACGGGATGCCCGGCAGCCATCATGTGCTGGCCCGCGCCTTCAAGGACATGTTCCCGCGCTACAAGACGATGCGCGGCTTCTATTCCTATCGCAAAGGCGGCTGGGATACACACGGCCTGCCCGTCGAAATTGCCGTCCAGAAGGAACTGGGCATTGAGGACAAGCGCGAAATCTACGAGTACGGCATCGACAAGTTCAACAAAAAGTGCCGCGATACCGTCTTCCGCAACATCACGGACTGGGAGCGCCTGACCGAGCGCATGGCCTACTGGGTCAACTTGGACGACGCCTATGTGACCTTCACTAACGACTACATCGAAAGCGTCTGGTGGATTCTGAAGCAGTTCTGGCAAAAGGGCCTGCTGTTCCAGGGGCACAAGGTGGTGCCCTACTCGCCCAGCAGCGGCACACCGCTCAGCAGCCACGAAGTATCGCTCGGCTACAAGGAAATTACCGACCCCAGTGTATATGTGCGCTTCCCGGTCAAAAACGAGCAGGGCACCTACCTGCTGGCCTGGACGACCACCCCCTGGACGCTGCCCAGCAATGTCGCACTGGCCGTCGGCCCGGATGTGGACTACGTTAAGGTAGAGGGTCCCGTGCCGAACAGTGAAAACGGCGACACCGAGCGCCTCATCCTGGCGGAAGCGCTGGTAGAAAAAGCCCTTACCGACCACGAGAGCTACACCGTCATTGAGCGGATGAAGGGCACCAAAGTCGCCGGGATGAACTACAACCCGCTGTACACCTTCATCCCTGTGGATGGCAAAAAGTACGCCTACGTGGTTGAGGGCGACTTCGTTAGCACATCAGACGGCACGGGCATTGTGCATATGGCCCCCGCCTATGGTGAAGATGACATGCGTATGGGCGAACAATACGACCTGCCGGTTATCAAAGCGGTAGAAGAAGATGGCAGGTTTGTCAAAGACGTGACACCGTTTAAGGGCCAGTGGTTCGTAGACGCCAACCCGGAAATCGTGCGTGACCTGAAGCACCGGGGCCTGCTGTACAGGCGCTTCAACTACACGCACAGCTACCCCCACGACTGGCGCACGGGCAAGCCGCTGATGTATTTCGCCCGCCCGACGTGGTTTCTCCGTGCGACGGAGTATAAAAAGCAGATGGTTGACCTTAACCAGACGGTCAAGTGGGTGCCCGATCACATCAAGGACGGGCGCTTTGGCAACTGGCTGGACGACCTCAAAGACTGGGCGCTGGGCCGTGAGCGCTTTTGGGGCACGCCGCTGCCGGTGTGGGTGGATGACCAGACCGGTGAGGAAATTTGTGTGGGCAGCGTGGCCGAACTGAGCGAACTGACCGGGCAGGATTTGAGCGAGCTTGACCTGCACCGCCCCTACGTTGACGACATCACCTTCCCCAACCCGAACGGTGGGGGCACTATGCGCCGCGTGCCAGAGGTCATCGACGTGTGGTTTGACAGCGGTGCCATGCCCTTCGCGCAGTGGGGCTACCCGATCAACAACCAGGATAAGTTTGAAAATCAGTACCCCGCCGACTACATTTGTGAGGCGGTAGACCAGACGCGAGGTTGGTTCTACAGCCTGCACGCCATCAGCGCCATGCTCAACGAGTCCGTCGCGTTCAAAAACGTGATTAGCCTGGGCCACATCCTGGACGAAAACGGCGAGAAAATGTCCAAGAGTAAGGGCAACATCGTTGATCCCTGGTCGGTGTTCAACTCGTCCGGCGCAGATGCCTTCCGCTGGTACTGCTACACGGCCAGCCCGCCCGGTGAGCCGCGCCGCTTTAGCGAAAAGCTGGTGAACGAGGTCATCACCAAGTTCTACCTCACGCTGTGGAACACCTACAGCTTCTTCGTCACATACGCCAACATCGCCAACTGGGACCCCACCACCGAGCAAACCCCGGTCAGTGAGCGGCCTGTGCTGGACCGCTGGGTACTGGCCTATCTGCACCAACTGACCCAGGACGTGACCGCCGCCTACGAGGACTACAACGTCACCGACGCCACGCGCCCGGTTCAAACCTTTGTAGATGAACTGAGCAACTGGTACGTCCGGCTGACGCGGGATCGCTTTTGGAACGAGGACGCTGACGCCCTGGCCACGCTGCACGAGTGCCTGGTCACGGTTTCTAAGTTGATTGCCCCGGCCATGCCGTTCTTGAGTGAAACGCTGTATCGCAACCTGGTGAGCCAGGTACAGGGCGATGCCCCCGATAGTGTTCACCTTGCCATGTGGCCAGAATACGACGAGGCCACCATTGACGCAAACCTGCTGCGCGACATGGACGTGGCCCAAAAGCTGGTCAACCTGGGCCGCGCCGCCCGCGAAAGCATCGGGGTGGGTGTACGTCAGCCGTTAGCCACCGCACAGTTTGTCGCCCCCACCCGCGCTGAGGGCGAAGCCGTCGAACGCTTGCAAGACATCATCCTGGCGGAGTTGAACGTCAAAGGCGTGGAAACGCTGGACGACGCAGGCGGCTTCGTAAAATACAGCTTGAACCCTATTCCGCGTTACCTGGGGCGCAAATTCGGCCAGGACTTCCCCCGTGTGCAAAAGGTGCTGCGCGAAGGCGACCCGGCAGACATCCGCAAGTATGCCGACGCGCTGCTGGCTGGCAAAAACCTCGTCGTGGAAGTCGGCGAAGACACGTTTGAGGTCACCCCGGAGGAAGTTGAGGTCATCCGCGATGTGACAACCGACGACCGTTATGCCCTGGCAGAAGAAGGTGGCTATCTGGCCGCACTAGATACCACCCTGACCGAGAATCTGATTGCCGAGGGCTTTTCCAACGAGGTCAAGCGCCGCATTCAGGTCATGCGGAAGGACGCCGGGTTTGAGATCGAAGACCGCATCAACGTGATCTATCAGGCCAGTGAGCGCCTCGCCGCTGCCATTGAGCAGTTCCGTGAGGAAATCATGCAGGAGGTGCTGGCCCTTAGCCTGACCGCAGAAACACCCGCTGACGGCTTCCACAGTGAAACATTTGAGGCGGCAGAAGATGCCGAAGCCACGTCTATCAAAAGCGAAACGTTCACGCTGGGGGTAAAGCGCACCACCGCCTGATGACAGGCGGCGTGGTGAATTTGTATAAACCTGACAACACCCTTTGGACACAAGTTACAACATAGTAGGCCGGGCAGTTGACAAAATGATGTCATCTGCCCTGTTCATTTTATACAATCTTGGGGATAATTCACAAAGTTTATGAATCATACTTGGCCAAAAGTAGCATAGGGCAGGCACTCAATGTTCTCTAGAATCACGTCACCTGATAGTGTTCGACAGAAGCTCATGACTAGCGATAACACAGCGACGATCCAGGCCCTACTCCAGTTTGCCCTGCCCCTCGGCAGCACACTCGTTACCGGCTCCCCTGATGCGACGGTGAACTGGTCTGTAAATGTGCGTGCCCAACCACCAGCCTTCCCGGAAATCTACGGCGGCGAACTGGCATTTATTTCCATGCAGGTGCTTCGCAGCTACGACAGCCGGATTACGCTGGTAGGCGTCATCGAAAAGCTGGCCGAAGTCGGCATCAAGGCGGTTGCGTCGGAAGACAGCTTCATTGACGACGACGTGATTGAATTGGCCAACAAACACGACATCTGCGTGATCGCCCTGCCGCCAGAAACCAGCCTCACTGCGCTAGAACGCGCTGTCAATACACTCATCGTCAACCAGTCCGCCCAGTTAAACCAGCGTGCGATTGAAATCCAGCGGCAGCTCACCCGCCACGTTGCCGAAAACCGCGACCTCAACAGCCTGCTGCAAATTATCGCCCGTGCCACCGCCAAGCCCGTCCTCATCCACGATGACGCGGGCGTGCTGATGGCCCAGGTGTACCCTAGCATGGCCCGCCGCACCAATGGGGGCCGCACGCTGCTAAACAACCTGCCCTACAGCCAGTTCCAAACATGGCTGGAAAAAGACGCCCCGCTTACCGATGGGGCCATTTTGCCAAGCCCACTGGGCCACACCACCGTGTTGAAAGTGGAAAAGCGCGTGGCCGGGTACCTTTCCCTGGTAGATACATCCAACGTCATCAGCGACTTTGACCGGCTGGTGCTGGCCTACAGTGCCGATGTGTGCGCTATCGAAATTGCTAAAAACCGGGCTATCGCCTCTGCGGTGGAGCAAACACGCGGCGACTGGGTTCAGATGTGGCTGAGCGGCACCCCCACCGACGACGACCTGATGGCCACCCGCGCCACACAAGCCGGGTTCGACATCAACACAGAGTATGTGGTGGCCGTGTTCAAAGCGACCACCGAAAGTGGCACGCCCCTGCCGCTCGACGCGCTGATTGCGCTGGTGCGCGATGACATGAGCCGACGCCAGTATAGCGGGGCCATCGGCCAGTATGTTGACGTGATTGTCGCGCTGTACCCGCTGGAAGAATCTACGACGGTAAGCCGCATCCGGGTGATGGCAGAGGAAGTGCGGGAGCAGCTTGCCTTGCGCTCACCCAGCGGAATTGTGGGCGTGGGCATCAGCCGCCCGGCAGCCGGGCTGGCCGAACTGCGTGACGCCTACCGTGAGGCTAAAGACGCGCTCAGCATCGCCGCCGAACTGGGTGAGCGCGGCCAGGCAACGTATTACGGTGACCTGAAATTGTACCAACTGCTGCTCGCGCTCAAAGAGGGCGGCCTGGAGTACATGCACAGCTTTTATCACGAAACGCTGGGTGCCCTGGTCGAACACGACGAGCGTAAGCAAAGTGACCTCATCCGCACGCTGAGCGGCTTTTTTGAGGCCAACGGCAACCTTGCTAAAGCGGCCAACGACCTTGACGTGCATCGCAACACGCTCGTCTACCGCCTGGAGCGCATCAGTGAGCTAACCGGGCTAAACCTGGACGACGCCGATAATCGCCTGATTTTACACCTGTCACTAAAAATTCAGCGCGTGCTGGCGACTATGCCCATTGCCACCTCTGGCGTGGATGGGGCCTGACTGCCGCTTAATCCAACCGCTCACTCAACTCGCGCAGGCTGCCGCGCAGCATCGCCATTGCGATAAACTGCGGCTTGGCCACAATGCGCGGGTCAATCTGCCGGTTGAGTGCCAAACCAGCAGCTTCTTTCATCACGCGGTCTTTGTACAACCAGCGCAGCGGCGTGGCCAGCAGGCGGCGCGGAATGGGAAGCTGCGTTTGCGCGGGGTACATTTGCTGCTGCACACGGTTGAGCGTGGTTTCATACTGCGGCAGCATCTCCGCCCGTACAACATCATCGTAGGTTTGCAGCGCCTCGTCCCAGGTGGATTCGCCGTTTTGCCACTTGACGAGGGCAGCGGCCATCGCCCGCGATGAGAACACCGCATCGTAAATGCCCTGCCCGTCGATAGGGTCTTTCTGGTGATAGGCGTCGCCCACCAGCGCCCAACCCAGGCCGCCCGGCTCACGGAACAGGTTGCCGACCTTCTTCATACCGTGAACCTTTGTCTTGAGTTGGGCATCTTGCACACGCGCCCACACGGCAGGGTTTTCCTTGAGTATGTCAATGTAGTATGCCTCGGCATTGCCGTCAGCAGATACCACGTCAGAGCGCCCTTCGATGGCAATGCAAGTGGTATCGTCGGCACTTTCCATTACCAAGTAACCGTAGCTACCATCCTTCGAGCCATAGGCAACCGCTGTATGGTCGCCGTCGTCGTGCGGCTTGACGTTGGCCCAGTAGCCATAGTAAATCGTGGTGGGGTGTTCGTCTTCGCGGTTGCGCTCGGCGGCTTCTACCTTCCGGGCGACCAGGCTAAAGCGGCCATCAGCACCCACAACAACTTTCGACATGAAACGCTGCTTGTCGCTGCTGTCGCGGTGCTTACCCTCCACACCAATAACCGTCTTGCCGATGTTGTCCCACAGCAGGTTCGTCACGCTAAAGCCCATAATGCCGTCTACCGTGTCATAGCGCAGCGCGTTGTCCCACAGGGCGTGGTCAAAGCGGGCACGTTCCACAGCGTAGGCATAGTTACGCCCGCCAATCTCAGGGATTTCCATCATGAGTTCCATGCCAAAATCGACGCCGAAAAAGCGATGAATGGGCGGCGTATTGCGGGCGTACTCGTTTTCGTCTGCGCCAATTTCGTCCAGCATCGCCATTGTAACGGGTTGCATCATCGGGGAAGATGCAGGGTGCGGCTCCGGGAAGACAGCGCGTTCCAACAGCAGCACGCGCAGCCCGGCTTTGCCCAGGTAGCCCGCCAACGTGGACCCGGCCACCCGGCCCCCTACGATAATAACGTCGTATTGCGTATCATGTTCCATGAATGTGTTGCCTTTTCGCTATACTGTGTTAACTGCTACCCAGTATAGCTGGCAACCGGAACGCTGTGCATGGTTGTTAGCGAACCTCTTATGATATAGAAGTTAGAGAGGCATATGAAGTGTATCGTAGGGATGGGCGGGGGGCGAAGCTGCCCCCCGTGTTGCGGTACGTTACTGCAAGCATGGCTTGAGCATGGCGAAGTGTTCCTGGGGGCGTGTGAGCAGCGCATAAAGGTGCTGCACGGCATCCGCCTGGTTGTTGACTTCCAGCGTTTCAATGTAGCGGTTGAGCATCTCGTGTACATCTTCGATACCCTGTTCGTCAAGCTGGTAGATTTCCACCGACGACCCCTTGGCAATGCGGCGGCGGATGGCATCCACCGTCAGGCCCATTTCCGGCTGGATGCGCTGGTAAACCACACCACCTGTCATACCCGCACAAATCCAGGGGCCGGGGTCACCCATCACCAGCACGCGCCCGCTGGTCATGTACTCCATCGCGTAGCCCTTCAGGTTGGCCCGCACCCCAATGCCGCCCATTTCATCACGGATTGGCTGCGCCACCTCACCCCCGAAGATCACATCGGCACCGCTCAAACGAATGCAAGCGCGGGTGTCTGCATTGCCCTGCACAATAAAGAAGCCCCCCTGTGCGCCGTAGGCGAAGCTCTTGCCCACGCTGCCGTCCACGCGCTGCCCCATGTGATTGAGGCCCTTCAGCACCGTCACTGTGCCGCCCTTGGCGCATTTGGCCACGCCGTCCTGGGCACCGCCCTCAACCAGCACGTCTAGCTGCTCGTCCATGAAGGCGGCTAAACCGTTACCCGGAATAGCCGAATTGCTGAAGTGCAGGTGAACCGCTTCCACTTCCTTTGCGTTATCGAAGTCACCGCGTTGCAGTGCCCCGGCAAGATGCGTGCCCAGCGCCCGGTCGTGGGCCATCACGCCCTCGTCATCATAGGTGAGTTCTGTGTCACCCATCATGATATGCTCAGCCACGACCGATGTAATTTCCTTCGTCAGCGTGTTGCGCGGGCGCGTCAGGCGGCGGCCCACACCGGGCACATGCTTGTGCGTCTTTTGCAGCGACACACGACGGGTCAGCGGCGTCAGGTCGATGCGGTCGTGCATCATGATTTGTTCCAGCAGGTCACCGCGCCCGACCAAATCCTGAGCGCGGGTGAGGCCCGTCTTAGCTACCCAATAGCGGGTGTCGTCAGCCAGCATATTAAAGGCATTCACGATGCCATCGGGTGACCCCTTCTCCTGGAACGGGCGGAAGGACTTAAAGCCGCGTGTTTCGGCTTCTTCCACCGTCTTGACGTGCGTGGTGATGCCCACATGGCAGGTACCGTCGTGGCAGCCCCGGCAAATCGTACACCCAACGGCGACCATCGCCAGGGTGCCAAAGCCGACACGGTTAGCCCCCAGGCACATCATCTTAACCACGTCGCGGCCACTCTTCATGCCGCCGTCCACCCACAATTCCACATCTTGCCGCAGCCCGCTTTCGATAAGGGCGCGGTGGGCCAGCATCAGGCCAACTTCTGCCGGCAGGCCAACGTGACGCAGCGCATGGGCGCGGGCCGCACCTGTGCCGCCTTCATAGCCCGTCAGGTTGATAACATCGGCCCCCGCTTTGGCAACCCCCACAGCAATAATACCGACACCCGGCACAACGGGAATCTTCACGCTGACCTTGCCGTTAGGATTAGCCGTGTGCAGTTCGTCAATCAACTGCGCGAGGTCCTCAATCGAATACAGGTCGTGGTTGTTGCTAGGCGAAATGAGCGCCACCCCCGGCGACGTGCTGCGGACCGCTGCAATCTGGTCTGTAACCTTGAAACCCGGCAGGTGGCCGCCTTCACCGGGCTTGGCCCCCTGCCCAATCTTGATTTCGACAAACGCGGCGCTGTTGAGCAGTTCGATGTTCACACCAAAGCGCCCGGAGGCCACCTGCTGCCCACGATGGCGATAGTAACGGCCCATGATGTCCGCCATTTCGCCACCTTCACCGTTCACACACACGATGTTCAGGCGTTCGGCGGCTTCAGCATAGGCTTTGTAGGCCAACTCCCCCTGTGACCCGAACGACATCGCGCTAATGAGCAGCGGCATAGCATAGTCATCAATGGTCAGGTCTACCTCGTCAGGTTGAACTGTGTTTGCGTCCTGCTCTTTGATCCCCAGCAAATGCCGGATAGCAATCGGGTGCTTGTCTTCCAGCTTGAACAGATGCTCCGTATATTCTTCCAGGGTCATTTCACCCTGTGCGACGGCTTCCACCTTTTTCCACATCTTGGGGTAGAAGCGATCCGGGTTGCTCAGCTTGTTACGGACTTCACCCCGCAGTTCGGCGGCCCGCTTTTCGGCGTCTTCACGCACCATGTCCCACGTCAGGCCGCGCCCTTCACTGCCGTAGTAGTTCGGTGTGCCGAAGATTGTGGCAATGCTGGTGGACATGCCGACCGAGCTAAACGAGTGGCCGTAACCGCGCAGTTCATGGCAGCCAATCGTGGACGTGACCTTTTGCAAGCCCTGCGTCAGCACCTCCACGATGGTGCTTAGCCCCTCGATGATGTCATAAGAAGCCAGGTCTTCTTTGGGGGCACGCGGGGCCAGCCCCAACCCCACAGCGTACATCGCATAGGGCACAATCGCGTTCGCCCCCATCGACACACACATAGCCAGGTCGTGCAAGTCGCGCAGTGCGCCTGAGCGCAGGATAATACCCGTCTGGCGGCGCAGGTTCGGCGTATATTCTGCCGTCCGCAGGGCGCGGTCTACCGCCGCCGTAACCATCAGCGGGTCAAGCCACAGGCGATGGCCTTCGTACACCCCGCTGTCGTCTAACACGATGACCTGCGCCCCACCCAACACGGCCTCAATCGCTTCCATCTGGATGCGCTTTACGGCCTTCTCAATCCCTTCGCCGGGGGCAGCACTCATAGAAAGGACCGCAAACTTGCCCTCAAATACATCCAACAGGTCTTCAAGCGTCATCGTCCCATGACGGCTGGCCACCTCACGCATATCCTGGGGGGTGCCGATGTTGACACCGCCCAGCACAAACGGCGTTTCAAGCTGCACACGCAGCGCGTCTTCAGCAGCAACCTGCTTGGGCTGTGGGCGCACCCCCAGCACCACCCGGCTCGAAAACTGGGCGGACTCGCGCACGCGGTCAATAGCGGGGTTGGTCACCACCGCAACCGTCTCCTTGAAGAAATCCGCCATGTTCACCCGCGTCTTACTGATGGCGGCCAGCGGGCCGTCCCAGCCCAGCGAGCCAATCTGTTCTTTGTTGGTCTCTGTAATGGACTTCACCACATCAACGTGGTAGCGCTCCCAGCCGAGGGCGGCCATCGTGTTTGTGTTGATTTCAGCCGCACTCTGTTCCCAGGGGCGGCCTGTGGCCCCCGGCGGGACGGCTTCGGCCTCCATCTCGGCCACGGCAACGGGCGCAGCGGCTTCTGCATACTCATACCCGTCATCTGGCAGGCCAGCCGGGGGCAGCTTACCACCATGCCCGGTGGTGGGTGGGGGTGGCGCAACCGGCAAATCACTCAGTGACCACGCCTGCACCGGGGTGCCGTTGCTGTCGTTGTCCATGCTGGTGTCCCGGTAGCGGCTGTGAACATGACGCTGGATGGCCGGGTAGTCCATCACATCAATGTAACGACCGGGGCGCACACGCAGCGCGATCTTCTCGCCAGGGGCTAACGGCTTGGGGTCGGTAATCATCATATCCAACGGGTACACACCGCGCTCGGACGACACAAAATATTCCTTTTCCGTCGCACCAAACCACAGCGGGCGCAAACCCAGTGCATCCACACTGAACACAGCCATATCACCGTAACGAGCGGCCACAGCAGCAGGCCCCTGTGCAAATGGCCCGAAAGCCTGACGCAGTTCCTGATACATATCGCGCAGTTCCGGCTTCGACTGAATCAGATCATGTTCATACGGCGGGAAGATCAGTTCCATCGCCTCGATGAGGTCCAGGTTGTACTTCACACACAACGATTGCACCACGCGGTCCACATCCTGCGAGTCGGAGTTCATCGGGTCTAGCGGAATGCCGAGCATAGCGGCTTCCATACGGAAGCGGCTAATGGTGTTGAACTCGCCATTGTGGCCCAACACGCCAAACGGCTGCACGCGCTCAAAGATCGTGTTGGTGTTGGTGCTGTAGCGGGCATGGCCCAGCGTGATCGTGCTGGCGAAGTCCGGGTCGCGCAGTTCCGGGTAGTAGCGGCGCAGGATTTCTACCGTGCCCTGCACCTTATACACTGCCGCGTGCGACGAAATCGACGGAAAGTGAACGCCCAGGTCTTTTTCGATACTCGTTTGCAGGTCGAAAAGGGTGCGCTCCAGGTCTTCGGCAGCCACGCCACCATTGAGGCCGCAAATTTGCCAAAAGACCGGCTCGGTACGCTCTGCATTGCGGCCCAATACACCGCTGTTCACCCCACCTTCCTGATCCAGCAAAATATCCAGGCCAGCCGCGCTGATGGTGCGGCAGATTTGCTCAACAAGGTAATGGGCACGGGTGCGGGCACTGTGTGGGATCATCACATGCGCCACCCAAAAGTTACGATCCGTCGCCAGTGATGAGCGCAGGCGGGCATGTGATAGGCGCTTCGTCCACAGTTGGCGCGGGATGTCTACCATGATTCCCACGCCATCGCCTTCACCATCAATCGAACCTGTGCGGTGGCCCATACGCGCCAGCGCTTCGATGGTGCGCTTCACGTTACCATGTGTGGCCTGCCCCCCCTTACGCACCGAACAAATCAGGGCGCACGCATCGCGCTCACGCCGATCTTCGAGGTGTAGCTCCAGGCCGTTGCTTTCATGTGTCAAGTCATTTGTCATAATAGAAGTCGTCTCCCGCCGTCAAATCTTCACAACGCTTTAAGGGCTGTGTTCGCGTACAGTGTGAAATAAAATTCTTTGAAGCTGAATGGGTAAGCAAGCGAAATTCGCAGTTTGGTACGAATCCACAAAATTTGAGCTTGCAAGTTGTGTGATGATAGCAACATCTGTCAAAAACGGAATCAGACGACCTGCAAGAAGTTACCTAAACCGTCATTAGGCAGTCTATACAAACGTCGCTAAATGCTACATGTGGGAACTGAACACCGTTCACAATACACTCATACTGCTTTGAATACAAGTGGTGTTGCAATATAAAGCAATTCATACGTTCGTGTGAGCGAGATGCTCACACAAACGCGCCGCATAAACTACGCTTGATGGTGGGTTTGCAGGCTTCGCACGGTCAGTGGGTCGCGCTTGAGGGCGCGGATGCCCTGCACGCTGGCGGCGGCGGCACTCATGGTTGTGATAATGGGGATGCCAAGCTGCTGTGCCGTTGAGCGGATAAGGCGTCCATCGTCATAAGCCTGGCCGCCCAGCGGCGTGTTGATAATCAGGTCCACGTCACCCGCCTGCATTCGGTCAATCACATGCGGTGAACCGTCACTGACTTTGTTCACCCGCGCCACAGGCAACCCCACCAAACGCAGCACCTCAGCAGTGCCCTGTGTTGCAAGCAGCTTAAAGCCCATGTCATACAAATCACGGGCGATTTTCATCACCGTCCCCTTGTCGCGGTCGTTTACGCTGACGAACACAGCCCCTTGCTGCGGGAGTGGCGTGTTGGTGGCCATCTGCGCTTTGACGAACGCATGACCGAAGCTAGCTGCATGGCCCATCACCTCACCCGTTGAGCGCATCTCTGGCCCCAGGATGGCGTCAACGCCGGGGAATTTGACAAAGGGCAGCACAGCCTCTTTGATAAAGAAGCCGTTCACACGCGGTTCTTCCGTCAGGCCAAGTTCGGCCAGCGTTTTACCCGTCGCCACCTTTGTTGCAATCCGCGCCAGGGGCACGCCCGTCGCCTTGCTGACGAACGGCACCGTCCGGCTGGCACGCGGGTTTACCTCTAACACGTACACCACATCATCGTGAATGGCAAACTGGATGTTGAACAAACCCCGTATATTCAGCGCCAACCCGATGCGGCGCGTGTACTCTCGGATGATCTCAATGTGATACATGCCAATCTTGTATGGCGGCAGCACGCACGCGCTGTCACCACTGTGGATGCCCGCTTCTTCGATGTGCTGCATAATGCCGCCAATGACGACCCGTTCGCCGTCGGCCACAGCATCAACGTCCACCTCAAAAGCATCATCCAGGAATTGATCGACCAGAATAGGGTGCCCGGTGAACTCCACGTTGGTATCCAGCCATTTAGCAAGCTGCACCCCATCAAACACGATGGCCATGCCCCGCCCCCCTAACACATACGACGGACGCACCAGCACCGGGTAGCCGATGTCACCTGCGGCAGCCATCACCTCGTCACGGGTGATGGCCGTCGCTCCGGCGGGCTGCTCAATATCGAGGTCGGTCATCAGGGTGTTAAAGCGCTTACGGTCTTCGGCCAGGTCAATCGTATCCACACTCGTCCCCCAGATGGGGGCACCTGCCGTCTCAAGCGCGTTGGCGATGTTCAGCGGCGTTTGCCCACCGAACTGCACCAGCACGCCATCCGGCTGCTCGCGGTCGATGATGTTCAGCACATCCTCAACAGTGAGGGGTTCAAAGTAGAGACGGTCAGCCGTGTCATAGTCCGTGCTGACGGTTTCCGGGTTACAGTTAACCATAATTGACTCATAGCCGAGTTCACCCAGCGCAAAGCACGCATGTACGCAGCAGTAATCAAACTCAATGCCCTGGCCAATGCGGTTCGGCCCGCCACCCAGCACAATCACCTTTTGACGGTCAGACGGGTTGGCCTCGTCGTCTTCCTCATAGGTGGAGTACAGATAAGGTGTAAATGCCTCGAACTCCGCCGCGCAGGTATCCACACGATAGAACGACGACACCACATTGTGGCCCACCCGCCGCTCACGCACAGCAATTTCATCCACACCGATGAGCCGCGCCACATAAGCATCGCTAAAGCCGTAGTGCTTCAACTTGCGGAAGTCGGCTGCATTCAGGTCAGCCAGCTTGAGTTCCCGGTGTAAGATGTTATCGTGAATGGTCATCATATCCGCCATTTGCCGGATGAACCAGGGATCAAAGCCGGTTTGCCGCTCGACCTCATCCAGGGAGGTGCCGTTGTGCAGCGCCGCCGCCACCTGATACAACCGCTGCGCCGTCGGCACGCGCAGCCGCTCTGCGGGGACGGTTTCCATGTTGCTGCCAAACCCACTGATGCCGATGTCCAGCGCCCGAATGCCCTTTTGCAGCGCCTCCGGGAAGGTGCGGCCAATCGCCATGACCTCACCAACAGCTTTCATCTGCGGGCCAAGTATCTCGTTTACGCCCTCGAATTTCTTGAAATCCCAGCGCGGGATTTTGACCACGACGTAATCCAGCGATGGCTCGAAGCTGGCCGGGGTTTTGCGGGTGATGTCGTTCGGAATTTCGTCCAGCGTAAGGCCAACGGCCAGCAGCGCGGCAATCTTCGCAATCGGGAAACCCGTTGCCTTACTCGCCAGCGCAGACGAGCGCGACACACGCGGGTTCATCTCAATCACGTACACCTCACCGTCATCGGGGTTGATGGCGAACTGCACATTCGCGCCGCCCGTCGCAATCCCGATTTTGCGGAAAATCGCTTTGGCCATATCGCGCAAGCGCTGAATTTCGCGGTCAGTCAGCGTTTGGGCGGGGGCCACCGTGATGCTGTCACCGGTATGCACGCCCATCGGGTCCAGGTTTTCAATCGTGCAAACGATAACAAAGTTGCCCTTCCAGTCTGCCATCACCTCGACTTCAAACTCTTTCCAGCCCAGCAGGCTCACATCAATGAGAATGCTGCCCACCGGACTCTGTTTGATGCCCCGCGCAGCGATTTCGCGCAGGTCGTCCGGTGTGTTAGCCACGCCGCCGCCACTCCCGGCCAGCGTGAACGACGGGCGCACCAGCACCGGGTAGTTAAGCGTTTCGGCCACACGCAGCGCGTCCTCCACCGTCTTGACAACCTCACTTGCGGGTGACTTCAGGCCGATTTCATTCATGGCATCCTTGAAAAGCTGGCGATCTTCCGCCACTTCGATGCTTTCCGGCTTCGCGCCGATGAGTTCGACGCCGTGCTTATCCAAAACCCCCGCCTGATGCAGCGCCAGCGCGAGGTTCAGCCCCGTTTGACCGCCGACGGTGGGCAGCAGCGCGTCGGGCTGCTCCGCTTCGATGATGCGTTCGGCCATTTCAACCGTGAGCGGCTCAATGTAGGTGGCGTCGGCAAACTCCGGGTCGGTCATAATGGTGGCCGGGTTGGAGTTCACGAGGACGATGCGATAGCCCAGCGTTCGCAGCGCCTTGCACGCCTGCACGCCGCTGTAGTCGAACTCGCAGCCCTGCCCAATGACAATTGGCCCGGAGCCGATAATCATAATCGTGTGTATGTCTGTCCGTTTTGGCATTAGCTTTCCAGATAACTTGAGCGAATAACCTTTATTGCCAAATACATTTGGCAATGTCTTTCTTCTAAAACGAAGTTTACATAATGCCAAACAAAACCCATAATGGGTTCATGCAATTGACCCAGCAACGCACCCTGCCAGTGAACCGGATAGATTTTAAACATCAGACATCTGATTGGGACGGGTCTTAAACCCCGCAATCACGCGACTCTCTATAACTTCATCATCAAGGTAGATTTTGCTTGTTCGATCCTCGAAGAAGACCTGCACCTGCCCGCTTGCCATCACAAGCCAAACCTCTTGTGTGCCATAGCGCAGATATTCAGACACCTTTTCTATCATCTCGTTGTAAGACTGGCTTGGTGAAATAACTTCCACGGCCATGTCTGGTGCCCGGAAGATCAGTCCCATCGAAGCTGTGACATTTTTTGCTGCTACAAAACTAGCATCTGGCTTGCGCATAATCCGTATCTCATCGGGGTCACCATCCAACACGAAATAAGTATCGCTGATGTAAACACGCCCCAGCTTATTCTCAATTACATAATGCCCCATCTTCGTGAGGATCAGTGCGCCCGTCCAACCGTGCCACTCGCCCGTCAACTCCCCCTGAATGACCCGCCCGTTGACCACTTCAATTGCTTCCCCCTGGTCGTGCAAGGCAAGCAATTCGGCCTCTGTAACAACCTTTGTCGTCTCCACCTGCTACTCCTAATACCAATACCCGTCCTGCGCCTCAGCAGAGGACCGCAGGTTGTCAATCACAATCATGTTGTTCACGGCATCCTGCACCGGGAAGCGGTACGCCCGGTTGTTCATTAGCGCGTCGGCGAACTCCTCCACCATCAGCGTGTACTGATTGGCCGCGCTCACCGTCATCTCCTCGTAGCTCAGGTCGTTCTCCCCGCGCCAGATGCGAATCGTCTGTGGTGCGTCCGCATCAGGGATGAACGCATCTTCCAGGCGGATGCGCCCCTTTGTGCCGCGAATATCGAGCAGGTTGGTGCGGTGCGTTTCCATGCCACAGTCAAAGTGCCCAATAATGCCCGACGGGAACGTCAGCGTAGCCACAGCGCTCATGTCAACGCCGGTGGTGGGGTGGAACCGGGCGAATGCCTGCCCGCCGTCGGGTTCTTCACCCGTAATCAACCGCATCGCGTTAATGCAGTAGCAGCCCACATCCATCAGGCCGCCGCCGCCCATGCTCTTGTCCATGCGGATGTTCGTTTCGCTGTCGATGGTGAATGTGAACGTTGCATTGATAACGCGCAAGTCGCCAATCTCGCCGTTGCCGATAAGGTCACGCACCACGTCGTACTGCGGATGGAAGCGATACATGAACGCCTCTGCGAACAGCACCCCCTTTTCCGCGAAGTAATCCACCGCTTCCTGCGCCTCGGCTACGTCCAGCGCGAGCGGCTTTTCGCACAGGGTCGCAATTCCGGCATCAGCACAGGCTTTGCTCCAGGGGATGTGACCGTCATTCGGCAGCGGGATGTATACCGCGTCCACCTCACCGGAGGCAATCAAGTCTTCATAGGAACCGTATGCCTGCGGGATGCCCAACTCATCTGCAAATGCCTGTGCCCGTTGCTGGGAACGGCTGGCAACGGCCACCACCTCCCCGTTGCGCGATGCCTGAATCGCCGGGATAACCTTGCCGCGCCCGATATTTGCCGTGCTGAGGATGCCCCAGCGAATGTTTTCTGCCATTGATAAACGTTCCTTTATGGGTCTAAGTGCGGCGGCCAGTGCGCCACGCTAGGGGTTGCACCCGCCATTATAACGCGATTCGCTAATCTTCGACGGGTTCCGACGTATCCTGCTTGACGCGCCTGACGAACTCATCAAACAGATACAGCGAATCGTGCGGGCCGGGCGCGGCTTCGGGGTGATACTGCACACTGAACGCGCCTAACGCCTCGTGCCGCAGCCCCTCAACCGTGTTGTCGTTCAAGTTGATGTGCGTGACTTCCGCCCCGCCCAGGTCGCTGCCCTCACTCACCGCGAACCCGTGATTGTGCGAGCTGATTTCCACCTCACCCGTGAGCAGGTTCTTCACAGGCTGGTTGCCGCCCCGGTGGCCAAACGGCATTTTTTCGGTTTTGCCGCCCAGCGCCAGGCCGAGTATCTGGTGGCCCAGGCAAATGCCAAAAACTGGCTTTTGCCCCAACAGCCCCTTCACGTTATTGATCGCATAATCAACAGCGGCGGGGTCGCCGGGGCCGTTACTCAGGAAAACACCGTCAGGGTTCATCGCCAGCACCTCACTGACAGGCGTATTGGCGGGTATAACCATCACGCGCAGGCCCCGGTCGGTCATCAGCCGCAAAATGTTGCGCTTGATGCCGTAGTCGTAGGCCACAATCAGCGGGCCTGCCGGGTCGTAGCGGTGATCTTGATACCACTGCGGGTCGCTGCGCTCCGTCCAGTTGTAC
>DAOTTY010000351.1:0-8189 GCA_034437575.1 Anaerolineae bacterium
AATGCCTGCATTCCGGTGCGCTGATTGAAGATCACACGGATGGGACTGTTCTCGAACAGCAACCGTGCCTTACCATTCAAAAAAACGGTCATATTCTGGTCGTCGATTGAAATGACCTTTTTTCTTCTTGTTCTAAACGTCTTGACCGCCTCAATCAGAAAGTCCAGCAGCGACGGATGGCGCATCAGTCGGTAGACCTCGTCCACCGCGATGATGCGCGGCTGCTCGTCGATCAGGCTGTCACGGCGAATAGCAGATAGCACCTGCGTGTAGGCCAGCGCCTGCAAGATGGGGTCGCTCTCCAGCTCGTGGAAACTGAACACACGCGGACGAATCCAATCTCGCCCACCACGTGTCAAATCCACATTGGTAATGCCATTGAGGAACTGCGCCCAGGGACCGCTGCCGGTACACAATCCGGCAATCTCGTCCGCCAGGTCACGGGCAATGTGGCGCGTGGCATCCTTCTCGCCCAACCCCGACAGCACGTCGCAGACCACATCACAGGTCGGCGTGACCTCCGGTGTCACCTGATCCAACTGTGCAAAACCCTTGTAGAGCGTCTCCAGCGCCTCGCCCAGCAGACCCCGTTCCATGTTCTGCCGCTGCCCACCAGAGAGTGGACGCCCCAGCACCGTCTCATAGATGCGCGTGGTATGGCTGACCTGCTCGATGAGCGTCGGGAACATGACATCCTGTGGGTTGAGCCGGGTCGCTTTGGCGCTCATCACAGACTCCCCTGAAAAAAGGTCATTTGGCCCAAAAATTGACCTCGTGTCATACCGCTATGACCTTCTCTGACCCATGTTTTTCCGGTCATATTGAGTTCTTTCAGGGGAGTCATTTATCGGTTTCGAAAATTACATCGACTTGATTAATCGCACGCTCTTCCGTGAGAAGGTCATCCGCAATACGCTGCTGTACACCATAGGGGCCGTGCCACTCAAGCTGTTTTTGGGGCTGCTGCTGGCGCTGCTGCTCAATCGGCGCTTTCCGCTGCGGAACGTGATACGCGGGCTGCTGCTGCTGCCCTGGGTGGTGCCCACCTCGCTGAGCATGAATGTGTTTTTGTGGCTGTTTGAGCCGACGTTGCT
The DNA here is from genome assembly GCA_034437575.1 of Anaerolineae bacterium. Classification (GTDB taxonomy): domain Bacteria; phylum Chloroflexota; class Anaerolineae; order Aggregatilineales; family Phototrophicaceae; genus DAOTTY01. The sequence goes on from DAOTTY010000351.1 coordinate 1,095, forward strand.
GTTTTCGGTGGTGCGCACCTTTGCCGAGATGGAAATTGTGTGGATTTTGACCAGCGGCGGGCCGTTCAATAGCACCCACATGATTGGTACCTATGCCTATCAGTTGGCGATCAAGAATGCCCGCATTGGTGAGGGTGCCGCCGTGTCGCTGTTCTTCTTCCCGGCGATGGTGCTGGTAGTGTGGTTCCAATTATGGTATTTGCAACGCAGGAACAAGTGATGACAGCCATACAAGCAAAGCCCAAAGTAACATCACTGCGTGAGGACAGGCGCTTTCAGTAAGGATAGCCACATGTTTAACTCGCTCGATCACATTGCTATTGCAGTACGGGACACCGAAAAGGCGCTCGAATTGTACCGAGATAAGTTCGGCCTGCCGGTGGTCTTTAGCATCGACCTGCCAGACCAGCCCTTGCGGCTGACACATTTAGATATGGGCAACGCACACTTGCAACTGATCCAACCGCTTTCTGATGAACATCCGGTGAAGGCGTGGCTGGATGAGCACGGCGAAGGGTTGCGTCACTTTTGCTTTTACGTGGACGATGTTGCGCAGACGTTCGCCGCGCTGCCCGAACAGGGTATGCAGTCCATGAAGCCCGCGCCGGGTGCCGGGCCGAATGGGCGACAGGCGGGTTTCATTGACCCGACCACCACGAACGGGGTGATGGTCGAGTTAACGTCCGACCCGGCGAAGGGTGACGCGGAATGAATCGCAGCAAGCGTGAGGTGTTTGCCACCCTACCCCCGGCCATCACAGATGACCTGATGCCGGAAATACAGGCGGCTATCCGGGAACAGGGGGCCAAGCTGGTTATTCTGGATGACGACCCCACGGGCACGCAGACGGTCCATGACGTGACCGTGCTCACGACTTGGGCAGAGGCGGTGCTCACGGATGCCCTGCTAGACCCCGACCCCGCTGTGTTCATCCTGACGAACACGCGCAGCATGACGCCCGCCGAAGCCGAAACGCTTAACCGCGAGGTTGCGGCCAATTTGCAAGCCGCATCACTGGCGACGAGACGCGGATTTGCGGTCATCAGCCGCAGTGACAGCACGTTGCGCGGGCACTTCCCGCTGTAAACGGACGTGTTGGCCGACGCACTCGGCGGTGATGTGGACGCTGTGCTGCTCATCCCGGCGTTTATGGCGGGCGGGCGCTACACCCTTGACGGTGTGCATTACGTGGCGGAGGGCGACACGCTCATCCCGGCGGCAGAAACGCCTTTCGCGCAAGATAAAGCGTTTGGCTACTGCTCGTCTGACCTGCGCGAGTGGGTCCGTGAGAAAACGGAGGGCCGTGTAGACGCAGAAGCTGTCACAGTTGTCACGCTGAGCGACATCCGTAGGGGTGGGGTTGAGCGCGTGGCCGACAAGCTGCTGGCCTTGCAAAATCACGCCTACTGCGCTTTTGACGCCGTGACTGAAAGCGACCTGGCTGTGATTGCGTTGGCTGCCCTCCAGGCAGAAGCTGCTGGCAGGCAGTTTGTATATCGCACTGCCGCCAGTTTTGCCGCCATCCGTGCCGGGATTAGCCTGCGCCCACTGCTCACGCCCGCTGAACTCCACACAGACAGGGCCGGGGGCGGGCTGGTTGTGGTCGGGTCTTATGTGCCGAAGTCGTCCAGCCAGCTTGACTATCTGCTCACCCACACTGACGTTGCCCGCGCTGAAGTTAATGTGGCGCACCTGCTGGATGCTGCCGCTCAGGCCAGCGAAATTGCGCGGGTGGTGTCATATGCCAAACCGCACCTGATGCGCGGCGACACAGTTGCACTATATACCAGCCGCACCCTTATTAGCGGGGATGACGCTGCCACGAGCCTGAGCATTGGCAATCGCATCTCCGATAGCCTGGTGCAAATCACGGCGCGGTTGCAAAGCGCGGCGCGGTTCATTGTAGCGAAGGGCGGTATCACTTCCAGCGACCTGGCAACCAGGGCGCTGCGGGTCAAGCAGGCGCGGGTGATGGGGCAGATCATACCGGGCGTCCCGGTGTGGGACCTGGACGACGACTGTGCCGAACCGCACCTGATCTACGTGGTATTTCCTGGGAATGTGGGCGGCGTTGAAGCGATTGCCGCGGTCGTGGCTAAGTTTGCGGGGGGCGCGTGATGCTGGCACAAACGGCCAATCTACTTAAAGACGCACAGGCCAACGGCTATGCAGTCGGCGGCTTTAATGTGTATAACCTGGAAGGGGTGCAGGCTGTCATCACCGCAGCACAGGCCAACCGCAGTCCTGCACTGTTGCAGGTGCATCCTGGCGCGTTGGCGCACGGCGGCACGCTGTTGCTGGCGCTGTGCCTCAAAGCAGCGGAAGAGGCCACCGCCCCGATTGCGGTACACCTGGATCACTGTGCGGACGCCGACGACATCGACAGAGCCTTAGCAACGGGGTTGCCCTCTGTGATGGCGGACGGTTCGCATTTGCCAGATGATGCCAATATCGCCTTTGTACGCGCAGCGGTCGAACGCGCTCATGACGTGGGCGCGGCAGTAGAGGGTGAGTTGGGACGCATCAGCGGCACCGAGGATGGGCTGAGTATTGAAACCATTCATGCCCGCATGACCGACCCAGCACAGGCCGCCGATTTTGTCAATCAGACGGAATTGGATATGCTAGCGGTGTGCATCGGTAACATTCACGGCCCGTACCCGTTCCCGCCACAGCTTGACTTTGACCGCCTCGCCGCGATTCGGGATGCGGTGGGTGTGCCGTTGGTGCTGCACGGCGCGTCGGGCCTGCCCGCAGCCCAAATTACACAGGCGATTGCACGGGGCGTGTGCAAGTTCAACGTGAATACGGAAGTGCGCCGCGCCTATCTGCGTGCCCTGCACACGGCTGACCCTGACCTGGATTTGGTCCCGCTGATGCAGGCCGCTCAAAATGGGATGGCAGCGGTTATCACAGAAAAAATGGTATTGTTTGGCTCGGTGAACCGGGCTTTTTCGTAGGTATCAGAAGCAAACGAATAGGATGGGTATGCGATTAGAGGGCAAAGCCGCGATTGTCACCGGAGCGGCACAGGGCATCGGCAAGGCCATCGCCGTGCAAATGGCGAAAGAAGGGGCCTCCGTCTTACTGGCGGACGTTGACACGACGCTAGGTGAAAAAACCACGCAGGAAATTAATGGGGCAGACGGCAGTAAAGCGTTGTTCCTCACAACGGATGTATCCGATCAGGGGCAGGTGAATGCCGCCGTTGATATGGCCGTGCGCGAGTTTGGCAAGCTGGACATTATGGTGAACAACGCGGGCATTATCATCCGAGACAGTGTGCTAGAAACGCAGCCGGAAGACTGGTCGCGTGTGTTTGCGGTGAACGTTAATTGCACGTATTACGGCACGCTAGCGGCTGGCCGTCATATGGTGGAGCGGGGTGAGGGCGGGCACATTCTCAACCTGGCCTCGCCGAATGGGGTGCTGGGCCTGTATAACCGTTCCTGTTATGCAGCCACCAAAGGCGCGATTATGGCCTACACGCGCTGCTGCGCCACAGAGTTCGGGCAGCACGGCATTCAGGTTAATGCGCTGGCCCCCGGCTTCACCAACACAGAAATCAACGCGAATTTCTTCACGCCTGCTGTGCTGCAATCGCTGCACTTCCGCGTGCCCGTGAACCGCGTGCAACAGCCAGAAGAGGTGGGCCGCTCCGCAGTGGCTATCGTCAGCGGGGACTTCCCCTACATGACCGGGCAGATCATCTATGTGGACGGTGGGTGGACAACCTGCGACATCGACTACGGCGAACTGGGAGAACACTTTGAGCGCACAGGTAATTGACCTTACATTACCCTTTGCGGACGGGCGGCAGGGGGTAGCGTTCGAGCAAGCGAAGACCATCGCAGCAGACAGCTTCAACACGACGACGCTACACATTTACAGTCATGCGCTCACGCACATGGACGCGCCCAGGCACTTTTTGGAAGGGCGCGAAGGCATTGAAACCATTCCGCTGGAGCGGTGCATGGGGCTAGCCGAGGTCATTGACCTGACGGACAAGCCCCCCAACAGCCAAATCACGCTGGAAGATGTTGCAGCGTATGCAAATCGCATAGTGCGTGAAGGGCGAGTGCTGCTGCATACCAACTGGAGCACTCACGCTGACGCTGACGACTACCGCACGCAGTTCCCACGTATTTCCGCAGCGCTGGCCCGCTGGCTGGTGGAAAAAGGTTTGTGGCTGGTTGGTGTCGAAACGCCGTCAGTGGCCTCGCTGGCGGCGGACAACCGCCCTGAACTAATCGAAGTGCATCACACGCTGTTGAGCGGGGATGTCATTATTGTGGAAGGACTGTGCAATTTGCACCGGCTGCCGCCACAAGTGGAACTCATTGTGCTGCCCCTGAACCTGCCAGGGTGTGATGGGTCCCCGGTGCGGGCCGTTGCCCGATTTGATTGACCGGTAGAACAAGGATAATCGACTGTGAAAACGCATAAAATCGTCGCGCTGCCGGGGGATGGCATCGGCAAGGAAATTATGCCCGTGGCCCTGGATGTGATGACGACGCTTCAGGATGTGATGGGCACGTTTCAACTCGACGTGGCGCAGTACCCCTGGGGCTGCGAACACTACCTGGAAACGGGTGTTGTCATGCCGCCAGATGGCATTTCAATCTTGAGCCAGTACGAGGCGATTTACTTTGTGGCGGCGGGCCATCCTGACGTAGACGATACGCTGAGCGGCTGGGAGTTCATCTACCAAATGCGCAAGCAGTTTAAAGAGTACGTGTGCCTGCGCCCGATCCAATCGTATGACGGGATTGAGACGCGCATCACCAACAAGGCCCCGGTGGATATGGTCATTGTGCGCGAGAACAGCGAGGGCGAATACACGGGCATGGGCGGCGTTGCACATCGCGGCTTCAGCAACGAGGTCGCGGTGCAAACCACCCTCATGACGCGGGAAGGCGTGGAGCGCATTGCCCGCTATGGGTTTGAACTGGCCCGCAAGCGCAAAAATCACGTTACCAGCGTGACCAAATCCAATGCACTGCAATATTCGCAAACGTTCTGGGATCGCATTGTGGCAGAAGTGGCGCAGCAATACCCTGATGTGACGTTCGACTGGATTTATGCAGACGCAGCTACCATGCGCTTTGTGCAAAATCCGAGCTTTTTCGATGTGGTCGTTACCACAAACCTGTTCGGGGACTTACTCAGTGACCTGGGCGGCGCGATTGTGGGCAGCATCGGCCTGATGGCCAGCGGTAACATCAACCCGGAGCGTGATTTCCCGTCCATGTATGAACCCGTTCACGGCTCCGCGCCAGATATTGCCGGTAAGGGCATCGCTAACCCGCTGGCGACGATTTTAGTGGGCGCGATGATGCTAGATGACCTGGGCGAACCGGACGCCGCGACCCTGCTGCGGTCTGCTGTGGCTGCCACCATCCGTGATGGCCTGCTGACGGGGGACCTGGGCGGGAGCGCATCAACCGTAGAAGTGGCGCAAGCCGTACAGGAACGCATCCGGCAGCTTGCCGCCGCCCCGGCCCAATAGAGCCTACTGGCACCAACGAAAAGAGGTTGATTATGGAATACGTGGGTTTGGGGCGCACGGGGGTACAGGTGTCCCGATTGTGTTTTGGTACCATGTCCTTTGGCGACACCGCAGACGAAGCCACCTCGGCGGCGATGTTCCACCGCTGCCGGGAGGCCGGCATCAACTTTTTTGACTGCGCCAATGTGTACGCGGGTGGTATGTCTGAAGAGATTCTCGGTCACTTGATTGCGGACTGCCGCGATGAGTTGATTATCACGTCGAAGGTGTCATCACAGATGGCGGAGGGGCCAAACGAGGGCGGCATGTCCCGGCGGCACATCATGCGGCAAATCGAAGACAGCCTGCGCCGCCTCAATACAGACCGCCTGGACCTGTACTTCATCCACAGGTTCGACCCGCTCACCCCCATTGAAGAGGCCGTCCGGGCGCTGGATGACCTTGTGACGCAGGGCAAAATTCTGTACCCGGCGGTGAGTAACTGGGCCGCCTGGCAGATCACCAAAGCGCTAGGGGTTGCTGCCTACGAGGGGCTGGCCCGCTTTGAGTGTATGCAGCCGATGTACAACCTCGTCAAACGGCAGGCTGAGGTTGAACTGCTGCCGCTGGCCGTGTCTGAACAAATCGGTGTTATTCCCTACAGCCCGTTGGGCGGCGGCCTGCTCACAGGCAAGTACTCCACCACGCAAAAGCCTGACGCCGGGCGTATCATAGAAAATGACATGTACAGCAAGCGCTACGGTCTACAGCGCTACTACGAAATTGCGGAGGCGTTTACGCAGTACGCAGCAAACCGAGGGCAGCATCCGGTAACGTTGGCCGTCGCCTGGGTGAAGGCCAACCCGGCTGTGACTGCGCCCATCATTGGTGCCCGCAACCTGGAACAGCTTGAACCGGCACTCGCCGCCGCCGACCTTGACCTCACTGCCGCACAGCGTGACGAAATATCGGCCCTTTCCGACGCGCCCGCACCCGCGACAGATCGCCTGGAGGAAACCGCAGGCAAGGTGTAGTCGTCGCACATGCGATTTGTGGCCTTAGAGGCTGTTTGAAAGTAACTCTCTCTCGAAAATAGACCCCGTCAAGCCACGAGAGCTTCGACCCCTTACGGTTTGATACTCATTTTGTACTTCACTATATAAACATATACTTTACAATCTGACGGGACAACTGCCTGATCGGTATGCGTCAGTTCAATGCCCAATTTATTCCTGTTTTCTTAGAAAACAGACCTGATAAACCAAAACGGGCTGCTGGACTCGCCTGCGGCACGATTTGGCGTGTTTCAAAAGACTTCAAGGTCGGAGATAGGGTTTTATGCCCTGATGGAGACAATACCTATTACATTGGTGAGATCACAGGCGGGTATTTTTACAAAGGCGCTCCCGAAGCGGTCTGGATTAACCCGCCCACCGAGACGGGAAATCTCCCGTAAATGCCATCACGAAGTTGTCTCAAAGTCCTTGACACATACCGAATTTACCACGCAAGAACCAGATAGAGGCAGATTATTTGTTGCGTTACACTGCCACTATCCATGTCTTCTCAAGCGAAAAGATACACAAAATGAATGAGGATTTCTACAA
>DAOTTY010000352.1:0-6113 GCA_034437575.1 Anaerolineae bacterium
TGACACCCCTTACCGAAAATTAACACGACATCAACTATACCTTACCACTATACCATACATTGGCCGCGTTTACCCAACCCTTTCAGATGATTGGCGACTCAGCTTGCCCCCACCCCGGCGGTGTTTTCCCCTTCCCTCATTTTGGGGGTAAGGGGCTAGGGGATGGGGGAATTCAGCCGAGTACCTGAGCAGTTACCTTTTCAGGCGCTTTTTACCACTTGCAGCAGGCGCGGGATCAACGCTTCCAGGCTGTGCGCCTCACGGACGCGGGCGCGTAGACTGTGGCCCATGCTGTCGCGCTCAGATGGCGGCAGGCTTAGCAGCGGGCGTAGGGTATCAGCCAGTGCCGCCGCCGCAATGGGATCGTCCACGCGCAGCCGCGCTGTGTGGACGCCAAGCAGATCGTCAAACGCCGGGTTGCTCACGACGGTTGGCGTCGCCGTTGCCATGCTTTCCAGCGCGGCTTTGTCAAACAGCCCTACCGGACTCAGGTTCACGGCGACGGCGGCCCGCCAATACCAACCGCGCACCTGCTCCGCAGGTTGCCCGCCCGCAAATATGACGCGCTCCGCCACGCCGAGGTCAGCGGCCAGTTGGCGCAGTTGGCCGGGGTAGGTTTCATCTTCGCCGTGCGGAACTGCCCCCACAAACACCGCTCGCGCCCCCGGCAGATGCGGCAGCGCGGCAATCAGCTTGGCCTGGTTTTTGATGGCTTGCAGCCGCGCCACCTGCACAATGACGGGGGGCTGGTCTGGCAGTGTGCTTGATGGTGACGGCGTGAAGAAGGCCGCGTCTATACCATGACCAAGCGCCTGGACTTTATCTGTCGCCAGCGGGAAGCTGGACGGCACAGCGGTGGTCACATGGCGCAGCAGCGGCAGCGCCCGTTTCAGGTCGCGGCTGGGGTTGCGATGCGTGTACCACAGCGTCAGCGGTTTGCGGAGCGGCACCGCCAGCGGCGCGGCCAGCAGCGCATAGCGGGGGATCATGTGAACGAAGACAGCATCACACCGGGGAATCAGGCGGGCGGCGTGGCGATAGAACCCGGCCAGCACACGGGCGCGGCTCACGCCGGGCGCTTTGCCCATGCTGTACACACGCAGGTTGGGCGGCAGGTCGCCCACGTCGCCCACTTCCAGCGCCAACACATCTAAGTGATCGAGGTGGCGGGCCATGTGTGCGGCCCACCGGGGAATGAAGTGGGTGGCCCAGTCCGCCGTATCGTAGCGGATGGCCAGCATCAGCAGGCGCACAGGCTACGCAAACGGGTTCGTCATGGCCGCCGGGTCGCTTTCAAACTGCGCGATGTAGCCTTCGATGAACTGCAAAAACGCCTTGTTGGGGTGCAGCTCCCGGATGATGGCGTAGTCGTCTTTGAGGCCGTCCATGTCTTTAAGCCGCATTCGCGCCTCAATGAGCAGTTCCATCGCCAGCGGATTGGTGTCGTTCATTTCCAGTGAGGCGTAAAAGTCCTGGACGGCGTGGGCGTCTTCGTTGGCGAACAGGTACAGGTTGCCCCGCTCTACTAAAATGGCAGCGGTTTTATCCGGGCGAAGCTGCATCAGCGCGGTGTAATCGTCAATCGCAGCGTAGTAGTCTTCCACAAGGCGGTACTGCACGGCCCGCGACTGGTAAATCTCCTCCAGGATGCGGGCTTTGCTGGCATCTGGCGTGAGTTCCAGCGCACGGGTGAAATCCGCAATCGCTTTTTCCGGGTCGTGCCGCTCAACGTGGTTTTCGGCCCGCGCCAGATGGTACTCTGGCGCGTCCGGCATGATTTTAATGGCCTCGTCAAAGTCGCGCTGGGCGTTTTCCACCTGGCCAAGCTGGGCATAGGCCCGCCCCCGCCGGAACAGGGCGTCGGCGTCTTTGGGGTTTTTTAACAGCACGGTGGTGTAGTGATGGATGGACTGTTCGGCAAGGTTCATCGTTCGCGTTCACCTCTCTCTGCAAAAACAGTGAGGGTATCTTACATGAAATCGCGGAAATGTACCGACTTCAGGCTGAATCGGGCAGGGCATCTGCATCAACGTCTATCAGCAGCCTGTCGGGGCGCGGCGCAGCGCGCCCCCAACACGCCATACCGCCGCTAATTGTTCAAAAAGTGTTGGCGCAGCGCATAGCGGTCTTCCACCCTGGACGCATACACCTCGGCGTCGTAGTCCAGCGGGAAGCCCATATGAACCACCGCCTTCACCTCGAACCAGTCCCCATCACGGGACGTGGCGAAGTATTCGCCCACCATCGGCACACGGTCGAAGTTGAGGGTATCTGTCGTCCAGTCTTCCTCACCCTCCCCACGATAGAAAACCAGCACAATCGTGCCAGAATTGTCGTTAAAGCTGCTGACGCCGAAATCCATTTCCATGTCACTCATCGGGATGTTCTCTCTCCTGGGTCTAGGTCTTGCTACGGTTGATAGTCGGTTGGCACTACGTCAACAATAACTTACAACTGCCTTTGTGAATGTGCAAGTTAAAGCCGTGTGCCCTCATCAATCACGATGCACCCTGCCAGGCTCGGATGGTCTAAAACGCGGGCGTCCGGCGCGATGTCGCGCATCAGCCACAGCACGTACAGGTCGCCCACCGCGCCGCTAATCATCACGGCACCCACCAGCGCCATTGTGTTGTTGCCCACCACCAGCGCCAGCAAATACGGCAGCAGCCCGGTCATGATGCCCGGTAAAATCGCACCGAAGCGGTAGGCACTGGCCTCCATCGGCGCTTTGGCGTGGCAGTAGGGGGTAAGCGCGTACCACATCACCCCAAACTTGAGGTCTTGCCAGCGCAGTTCGCCCCAGTACTTCCAGCCAATCGCATGAAAGCCCTCGTGCCACAACGTGAAGAAGATAATCAGCCCCAGCACCGTCAGCCAGTTAAGGCCCGCGAAGATGCTGCCAAAGCCGTGAACCAGCCCATACAGCACCAGCGGCACCACCACCAGCAGGATGCTCCAGCCAGTGACCTTCAGCACGATCTCGTCAATGCTGACGGCGACCACCCGTCCCGGCGGCAGCTTGGTGTCGTTGTTGTTGTTCATGTATTGTCCGCTTCTCGTGATAGACCATCGCGGCAGGGCACGCCGCAGCAAATCACGCCGCGCTGTTGATAATCAGATAGCATAGGGTTGGTTGTCTGTTGTGCATTTCATGAATCTCATTGATAGGTAAGCGTACACCACACTGGGGGGCGATCATAGGGCGTGCAGCCTTTACGGGGCACGGACGGCACATATAATGACCGCTTGCTGTCGCCAAATGGCAATTCAGACGAGGCCAAACAACCCGCTTATGGTCAACACGCGAATTCAACCGGGCCACACCCGTTACCTGTGGGCGATGCTGGGTGCTGTGCTACTGCTTTCGGTGTATGTGGTGCCCTTCCTGGAATATGACGCCTTCAGCGACGACGAAATGCGAACCATCATCGCGGCGGGGGGCTTTCATCATGGGCCGCGCCCGTTCCCCGGCGGCATCCTGGACTACCTTTATTGGCGCTCGCCCGATCAAGCGTTGGGCTTTACGCTGGTGGCCCGGCTGTGGGGCGACTATGCCGGGTGGACTGAGTTCACCACGCGGGTATTCCCCTATTTGACGGGCGTGCTGGTGCTGGCCATGCTCTATCGCACAGGCCGCGATTTGTTCAGCCCGCTGGCCGGGTTAAGCGCCGCCCTGATTATGGCGTCGTCTATCCTGTTTGTGGAATACGCTCACAAGTTCCGCACCTTCCCGTTGGCGGCCCTGGCAACATTGGTGACCGTGTGGTGCTACTGGCGCGTGTCGCTGGCCCCCATCAAACCGGGCTGGCTGAGCCATATGGGATTGGTGGCCGGTGGGGTGGGCCTGCTGTATACGCACTACTTCGCCACGCCGGTGCTGGCGGCGGTGGGCCTGTTTCACTTGCTGTTTGTGGCGAAAGACCGCCGCTGGTGGCACCCGGTGGGCCTGTTCGTCATCGTGATGATGATCTTCATCCCGGCCATACACTTTCTGATTGCCGGGTTTGCCAAAAGCGCCGATGAGCTTGACCTGCGGGCGATCACGATGATGCCGCCGGAACTGCTGGAGCGCACCCTGTTCTACTTTGGCAACGGGCTGGCGCTGCCGTCGGTGATGCTGTTCGGGCTGGCCGCCTGGGCGTTTGTGCGCCCACCCCGCCCTACAGACCATGACACGATGCAGTACCGCCTGTGGTACATCTGGTTGACGGCGGTGGTGACGCTGCTGCTCATCATGGTGATGGCGGTGCTGGCGGGCATCTTCCCGGAGCGGCGGATACGCTATCTGCTGGGGGTGTGGCCGCTGCTGGCGCTGCTGGCCGGGGTGGGCATTTGGAAGCTGGCCGAGGTGCGGCGCTGGCTGGCGGCGGTCGCGCTGGCTGGCTGGGTCGTGTTTGGGGCGGTGGTTAACTGGCAGGCCACCTTGCTGATCTTTGATGACGGCGACCAACTGCCTGTGCAGGCGTGGAATGAGTGGATTGCGCCCGTGCTGGCGCTCAGTGAACCGGAGGATGTGTTTGTTTACCTGGGGCACTACAGCGACCACATGGGCCATTATACCCACCCGGCCCCCAACCGTGTGATTATCCCGGCGTACCAGGGTGAGCCGGAAATGCGAGACGCGCTGGACGGGCGGCTGCGGGTGTGGTTCGGGGAGGGGCGCTACTGGAACCAGGAGGGCAATCTGGCGTTGTTTTACGGCCTGCTGGACGACCTGGGCTTTGATTACTGTGAAACCTACTGGCACGACCCCAACTTGCAGCTCAAGCTGTATGCCCGCTCGCAGGCGTTTTGCGTGGGCGGCGAGCCGCTGATGACCTTTGGCGACGACATGACGCTGATGCGCGTGGAGAAGGTCTACGATGCCGCTGCGAACACGCTCACATTTAACACAGGCTGGCAGCTAGACGACGCCCTGCCGCCGTACAGCCATGCGGTGGGCTTTTATGTGATTGACGCCGACGGTGACGTGGTGGCGCAGGCTGATGTTAACCTGGGCGCTGCTGACGGGCCGTTCCTGCCGGTGCAAGGGCAGCTTAGCACCACCCCACTTGGGCGCGGCGTGTATGATGTCTACGTGGGCGTGTATGATGTGAACACGCTGGCCAAGCTGCCCGCTGTTAACCTGCAAGCTGGCGGCCAAACGGGTGAAATTATGCTGGTGGGTCAGCTACGCAAGTAATCGCTTATAGATCGGACGCTGTTGGCGAATCACGCCCTTACCCTAAATCCCGCTCCCAACTGCCGCTACACGGCCAGGAGAGGGACTTCAAAGGCGATTTTCTCCCCTTATGCCGAATGCTTACGCTGGGAGAAGGGGCCGGGGGATGAGGGCAAAACAGCCGTAAAATGAATTGACCAACCGTATCTGGATCAAGACAGATGTTTGAGGGAACCATGACCGACACACAACCTGATCGCTTACACCGGGCACGGGTCGCGCTGGAAGGGCTGAGCGTGGCCGATGCACTGGGCGGCTTTTTCGAGTTCAGTGATAAAGCCGCTGCCACCGCCGCCAAAGACCGCCGCGTGCCGGATGCCCGTCCCTGGCGCTACACCGACGACACCAACATGGCCCTCAGCATCTATGAAATCCTGCGGCGCTTTGAGGGGGTTGACCAGGACGCGCTGGCCGTGAGCTATGGCCTGCACTACGATCACGGGCGCGGCTACGGCATGAGTATGCACACGCTGCTGCCCCCGTTGGGCCAGGGTGACGACTGGCGGGCGCTGAATAAACAGTTCTTCCCGGATGGCTCGTTTGGCAACGGCGGCCCGATGAAAATTGCCCCCCTCGGTGCCTACTATGCCGACGACGTGGCCGCGCTCGTCACGGCGGTGGAACAAGTGACGGTGGTTACCCACGCCCACCCGGAATCCGTCGCCGGGTCTACGGCAGTGGCCGCCGCCGCCGCCATCGCCTGCAACACCCGCACCGTCGCGCCCCCCGCCCCAGATGTATTCATCCAGCAGGTGATGGACCACACGCCCGCCAGTGAGGTGCGCCAGGGCTTAGAAAAAGCGAAGGCGCTGCCCGCGTCTACGTCGATCAAAAAAGTTGTGGACGAACTGGGCAACGGGTCGCGCATCTCATCAATGGACAGCGCACCGTT
>DAOTTY010000353.1:0-3199 GCA_034437575.1 Anaerolineae bacterium
GAGTTGGACAGTGAAGCCGCAACGGTCACCCTCACGGTGAATCCGGTCAATGATGTTCCGCTCGCAGCAAATCTCAACGTCTCTGTTGATGAAAATGGCGACGTGGCGATCCTGCTGACGGGCAACGACGTTGACACAGACCCCCTGACGTTTGAAGTCACGGGCGGCCCAAGCAACGGCACGTTGGGTACAATTGATGTAAACGGCACCGTGACCTACACCCCGAATACGGGTTACGTCGGCACCGACAGTTTCACCTATGTTGCCAAAGACGGCATTGCCGATAGCTTAGTTGCAACCGTTAGCATCACGGTAAACAACGTCAATGAGGCACCTGTCGTCGCCGATGGCATCCTCATAACAACTGAGGACACGGACGGGCAACTGACCCTGACGGGTACCGACGCAGACAGCGACGGCCTGACCTTTACCATCATCGACCTGCCGACTAACGGCTCGGTTGCGCTGGACGGGGCCACAGTCACCTACACGCCGAACGCCAACTTCAATGGGGCCGACAGTTTCACTTATGTGGCAAACGATGGTTTGGTGGACAGCCAAAAGGCGACCATCAATGTGACTGTGAACCCGGTCAACGATGCACCGACCATCACGGCGCAGTCCATCACCACCAGTGAAGATGAAGCCGCTACCTTTGCCCTGGACGTTCAGGACATCGACACAACCGTCCTGACGTACACCAGCACCAACCCGGCCAACGGTACGGTGAGCGTGGTTGGTGGCCAGGCAACGTACACCCCGGCAGCAAACTTCTTCGGTGGTGACAGCTTCGAGGTGACGGTGAGCGACGGCCAGTTCGAGGCCAGCGCGACTATCACAATCAACGTGACTGCTGTCAACGATAAGCCTATCGCCAACAGCCAGTCTGTAAGTGTGGATGAAGACAGCTTTGTTGACATCATCCTGACGGGCAGCGATGTTGAAACCAGCAGCCTGACCTTCGGGTTAGCCGTTAACGGTGGCCCCGCCAACGGGACGATCAGTTTCAATGGCAACCAGGCCACTTACACACCCAATGCGGACTACAACGGCAGCGATGAATTCCAGTTCGTCGTGTTTGACGGTGCGGCCACGAGCGACCCGGCAACGGTCAGCATCACGGTAAACCCGGTTGATGAACCGACCCCGACGCCAACACCCACTGAACCGCCCGTCGATCAGTTCGTGATGCACATCAACGCGGGTGGCCCGCAGGTCACAACGGCAAGCGGCACCACATGGATTGCTGATGCGTACTTCACAGATGGTGTGGCCAACGAAGGGCTGTCGCCGTCGGTAGACGGTGCCGGTGATGAAGAACCGATCTATTTGAGTGAGCGCAGCACCTTCCCGAACGAGAGCTTCAGCTATGAAATTCCGGTCGGTGGTGAAGGCCCTTACACGGTCAAGCTGCACTTTACCGAAATCTGGTTTAACGGCTCGCTCGGCTATCGTCCCGCCTTTGAGGGCATTCGTGTGTTCGATGTCGAGATGGAAGGTAATCTCGCCATTGATGACCTGGACCTCATCGCGGAGGTGGGTGCCCAAACCGCCTACATCGCCACGTTCGAGGATGTTGACCTGAGTGACGGCTTCTTGAGCCTCAACTTTGCAGCAAGCGTCAACAACCCCACCCTGGCCGGTATTGAGATCATCGGGGCTGTTGAGCAGGACCCGACGGAAACGCCGATCCCGACTGAGACCGATACACCAACAACCGAGCCAAGTGAGACGCCGACCCCGACCGACGAACCGTTCGCACCCATCCTCATCAACACGGGCGGTCCTACCGTCACGGGTGAAAGCGGAACATGGGTTGCTGATACGTTCTTCAGCGGTGGTAAGGCAAACTCATATACCAAGACGGTCAATGCGCCCAGCGATGCGGCCATTTACCAAACGGAACGCAGCGGTTCGACCTCGACCGAGAGCTTCAGCTACGCAATCCCGCTGGAAGACGGCACCTACGCCGTTAACCTGCACTTTGCAGAACTGTGGTTCACGCAAGGCAGCGGCAACCGCGCCGAAGGTGAAGGCAAGCGTGTGTTCAATGTTGAAGTCGAAGGGACGGTCATCAGTGACCTGGACCCAACAGCTTTGGCAGGCGCATCGCTCACCGCCTACGTTGAAACGGTTGAAGTCACGGTTAGCGACGGCGAACTGAACATCCTGTTCCCGACGGCAACCGCCAACCGCCCGACCATCAGTGGTATCGCAGTCTATGCGGCATCTGACGTTGAACCGACTGAGACGGTCACACCGGAACCGACCACCGAGACGGTCACGCCAGAACCGACCACCGAGACGGTCACGCCGGAACCGACCACCGAGACGGTCACACCAGAACCGACCACCGAGACGGTCACACCAGACCCGACCACCGAGACGGTCACACCAGAACCGACCACCGAGACGGTCACACCGGAACCGACCACCGAGACGGTCACACCGGACCCGACCACCGAGACGGTCACGCCGGAACCGACCACCGAGACGGCTACGCCAGACCCGACCATCGAGACGGCTACGCCAGACCCGACCATCGAGACGGTCACACCAGAACCGACCACAGAAGTACCGATGGTTGCGCTAGTCGTTGAAGCCGAATGCGTGGCCGACCCCGAACGGATGGGCTGGCTCGTTACGAATGAGAACGCCTATGACGTAACCTTCCAGTGGGAACTCTCCAGCACAGCACAGTCAGGGGAACTGATTGTGGACGGTAATGGGCAAACCCGCTGGACAACGCTGGTTGAAGGCACTGCAAACACGGTGGTTATCAGCGTTGACGGCATACCGCACGATGCAGCAGCCTACAATGCTGAGGCTTGTGCCCCGGAAGAAACGGTCACACCGGACCCGACCACCGAGACGGTCACACCGGACCCGACCACCGAGACGGTCACGCCGGACCCGACCACCGAGACGGCTACACCGGACCCGACCACCGAGACGGTCACACCAGACCCGACCACCGAGACGGTCACACCGGACCCGACCACCGAGACGGTCACACCGGACCCGACCACCGAGACGGCTACGCCGGACCCGACCACTGAGACGGTCACACCGGAACCGACCACGGAGACGGTCACACCGGAACCGACCACCGAGACGGTCACGCCGGAACCGACTACAGAAGTACCGATGGTTGCGCTAGTCGTTGAAGCCGAATGCGTGGCCGACCCCGAACGGATGG
>DAOTTY010000354.1:0-5644 GCA_034437575.1 Anaerolineae bacterium
GCATCAACTTCCTGGACCTGATTCAAGAGGGGAACATTGGCCTGCTGCGGGCCGTGACCAAGTTCGACCATACCAAAGGCTACAAGTTCAGCACGTATGCAACGTGGTGGATTCGGCAGGCCATCAGCCGGGCCATTGCTGACCAGGCCCGCACCATTCGCATTCCCGTCCATATGGTCGAAACCATCAACCGGCTGATGCGTGCCCAACGCGACCTGATTCAAAAGCTGGGGGCCGAACCCAAGCCGGAGCAGGTCGCGCTGGAAATGGACTTGCTGGAAGAAGCGGACACCGAGCGCATCAAGCAGTTGCAAAAGGACGGCCAACCGCTGGACGCCGACCTCCAGCGTAAGCTGCGGCGTGCCGCGCAAAAGGTGCGTAAGGTCATGCGGATTAGCCAGGAGCCAATGAGCCTGGAAATGCCCATCGGCCAGGATGCGACCAGCCAGCTAGGCGACTTCATTGAGGATGACAAACTGCTAGGCCCAGTGGACGCGGCCAGCAAGCAGCTATTAAAGGAACAACTGCGGAGTGCGCTGGGCGTGCTGAGTGACCGTGAGCGCGAGGTGCTGGAAATGCGCTTTGGCTTAATCGACGGCCAGGACAACACGCTGGAAGAGGTGGGCCGCTACTTTGGCGTTACCCGTGAGCGCATCCGGCAGATCGAGGCAAAGGCGCTGCGGAAGCTGCGTCACCCTACGCGCAGCCGCCAACTGCGCGACTATTTGGAGATGTAGCCCGGCGGATGGCCTTCTGGCCCGTCCGCCAGGCCCATGCAGTTAACGCACGCCCAAAATGATCTCGTTGGTGAGTTGATCCAGCTTTTCATACGGTAGGTTGCGGTTGCCCAGTGCGGCCCGGTCAAACGTTTCACCCTTCAGGCGGTCGGCAGCGGCGGCACTGTAACCGCCACTCAAGTAACTATGCGCCCCATCATCCGCGTTAATGTCGGCCAGCAGCGCTTGAATCTCACCGTCCGCGTTGAAGCGCTCCGCCTTGTCCTTCAGGATGAGGTACGTCCGCATACAGCCGCGTGCGAAGTCCTTCACATCCTCAAACGTGGAACTGCGGTAGGCGTGCGCGTCGAAGTGCTTGTTGCCGTCGTAGCCCACATCCTCCAAAAACTTGACCAGGAAAAACGCCTGCTTGAGCATCTCCGCACCGAACCGAAAGTCCTGGTCGTAGCGGCCAAACATCTGGTCGTTCAGGTCAATATGGAACAGCTTCCCGGCTTCCCATGCCTGGGCCACGCCGTGCGTAAAGTTCAACCCGCTCATGTGCTCGTGCGCTACCTCCGGGTTGAGGCCCACCATGTCGGCGTCGTCCAGCGTATAGATGAACGCCAGCATGTGCCCCACTGTAGGGAAGTAGATGCTGCTGCGCGGCTCGTTGGGCTTGGGTTCCAGGGCAAAGCGCAGGTCATAGCCCTGGTCTTTCACGTAGCCCGTCAAAAAGTTCATCGCCTCACGCATCCGCTTGATAGCATCGGCGGGGTTTTTGGTCGCGTCAGATTCAGTCCCTTCGCGCCCGCCCCAAAACACGTACATCTTTGCGCCCAGGTCCACGCCCAGGTCAATCGCACGGATGGTTTTTTGCAGCGCGTAGGCCCGCACTTTAGGGTCATTGGAGGTAAACGCGCCGTCTTTGAAAGCCGGGTCGTAGAACAGGTTGGTCGTCGCCATTGGGACGACAATGCCTGTTTCGTCCAGCGCCTTCTTGAAGTCGCTCATGATCTGGTCGCGCTCGGTGGGGGTGGCGTCAATCGGGATGAGGTCGTTATCGTGGAAGTTCACCCCGTAAGCACCGACTTCCGCCAGCATATGCACCAACTCTGCCGGGGATTTCGTCTCGCGGGTGGTGGTGCCGAACGGGTCGCGGCCTGGGTTGCCGACCGTCCACAGACCAAAGGTGAATTTGTGTTCGGGTTTGGGGGTGTAGTCTGTCATGTAAGGGTTCCTTTTGTTGATACGGTAGCTTCCGCTCTAATTTAACACAAACCCCACCGCTCATCGAAAAGGTTGTGTGGGCGTAATTCAATGTTTTGGCAGAAACAGTTGCCCTCACCCCAACCCCTAGCCCCTTACCCCCAAAATGAGGGGAGGGGTGGCGCTTTAGCGCCGGGGTGGGGGGCAAACTGAGCAGTTACGATGGCAGATGCCTAACGCCCCAGTGTGACCGCATCACGGAAGGTGTGCAGGTGCCCGATAATTTCCTCAGTGATGGTGGTGGCCCTCAACTGTGACTCCAGGTGAGCCAGGTGTGGCGATTGCTCTTTGATGTAATCTTCCAGGCGGTGTTCACGGTAGGCGGTGCCGCGTGCGTCAATTTCCGCATTGACGACCTCCCCGAACGCCGTCATGATGGCAATCTCGTCGTCCGTCCAGATGTGCGGCTTGTCGTCAATCACACAAAACGACCCCAAAGACCAGCCATCTTCGGTTTTGAGGGGCATCCCTAAATAACCGATGACGTTCAGGTCGGGGATGGCGAGATTGTTTTTGACCAGATCGTGTTCGCGGGCGTCTTCAACGATGAGCGGTTGGCCGCTGGTCACCACATGCTGGCAAAACGAATGCGTTAGTGGGGTGCGCCGCTGTGACTGCCAGGGTTCTGGCAGGCCGCGTGAGCTTTTGAAGAACTGGTAGGTGGATGTTACCATCGTCACCAGTGAAACGGGTGTGCCAATCACGTCGCTAGCTATAGCCGTTAGCCTATCGAAAAACGGTTCCTCTTCGGTATCAATCAGGGCCAGGTTACGCAGCACAGCAAGCCGATTTGCACTTTTTAGAATGGTGTCATTGCGATTGAATTTCCCGTTTGTCATGTCCTGCTCCATTTATCCTTATTTTTGCTGCTCATACAACTGCCGGTATAGGCACACGGCAGCGTGGTAATTTACTTTAGCCCTCGTCCTTTGGGGGGATGAAGGGGGTGAGGGCCAGCAAATTGCGAGTCCACGCTGTTGTGTACTCGTAGCCAACTGCCCTCACATCACACTACATATTATCATGCTCAGCAGGCGCACTCTAGTAATGTGTTGTAATATACAGCCGCTTCTCACAAAAGGCTGGCCGTTCTTTAGCATCTCATGTGATGGGCCGAGTTGTTACACAGTACCCTGGGTGGCATCCCGCAGCACGTACACAAAGCCTGCTGCAAACAGCCCTGGGGCCACATCTTTGAGGCCCGGCGTGCCCTCATATGGCACAGCAGCAACCACCTCAAAGTGAAGCTGCCGCGCCCACCACTTGAAGTCCGCATACGTCCAGAAGCGCAAATGCTCCCCTGGCGTAACCACCCACTGCAACGGAAAGCGCCCCATCAGCAGGCGCAGGCGATGGGTGTAAAAGCCCGTATTGGGCACACTGACGAGGACGGCCTCGCGGACCAGCGGGCGCAGTTCGTTCAGCAGCCGCTCCGGGTCGGGGATGTGTTCGATAATCTCGGACAGCACAACATAGTCAACGGGTTCAGTGAGGTAGCTATCCAGCGGCGCGTTTACATCGGCTAAACCCACATCCAGGCCCTGCGATTGGCAGAACGCCACCGCTTTCTCGCTGATGTCCAGGCCGTAGCCGTCTATGCCCACTGTATCAATCAGGTATTTAAGCAGTGCCCCGTCGCCCACGCCCAAATCCAGCACGCGGGCACCCGGTTTTACCTGCCGCGCAAACGCCAGTGCCCGCCGCCGCCGCCATACAGACATCCCACCACCCTGTTTGGCAAACTTCTCATCCCAATAAGCGTCATAGTCCACCACGCCGACGTTAGCTGTTGTGGGGTAGGCAAACAGCCGCCGCACAGAACGGTAACGCTTTGCGGCCCACAAGTAGGCGGGGCGCAGGCGGCCTTCACGGGCGGTTCGCTTGAGGGATTGCATGGGTGGGCCTTTCCGCTGTCAAAACGCGGCGCATTGTAGCGCAAGATGAGGTTATGGGGTGGGGTTTTCCTGTGTGTTCTCGTACCCAAACGAAGCATCACACAACACAGTACCCACCCGCCACCCTGGCATACAACCGCTGCCCAAACGGCCCCCACAGGGTGGCTAACTCAGGCTTGCTGGCAGCAGCACCGCATCAATCACATGGATGATACCGTTGCTCACGCTAATGTTGGGCTGAGTGACGGACGCGGTTCCACTGATGAGCAAAGCATCACCCTCCAGGCTAAGCGTAAGCGGCTGCGCGTTCAACGGTTGAATTTCCGCTGTGCCGCCCTGGGCATCGACAAACAGCGTGATGTCGTCCAGCGTGGAAGCGCTTTCCACCACATGCAGCGTCAGGATGTCTGTGAGGGTAGCCGGGTCGGCCAGCAGGTCGTCAACGGTCAGGCCCAGGTCGGCCAGCGTTGCGTCGAAGGCAGCGTTGGTGGGCGCAAACAGCATAAACGGCCCATCGGCGGCCAGCGTTTCGGTAAAACCAACCGATTGGGCGGCGGCTAACAGCGTGGATAGATTCGCATCGCTGGCCACATAGTCTGCCATCGTGACGGTCGCCGGGTCACCCACACCGGCTGGGGCGTCCCCTTCGGTGGTGTCTTCCGTCAGGGCTTCGGCTGTGGGGGTGGGTTCAGCGTTACCCGCCTCGGCATCTTCGCCCGTTTCCGCTTCATCAAGCAGCGGCAGCGGAATATCGGGCAGCAGCACGCCGTCAATGATGTGAACGACCCCATTCGACGCGACCTCATCGGCGGTGGCAACGCCCACCCCCTGCCCGTTCAACACGAGCGCACCCTCGGCCAGTTCAACGGGCATGGGCAACCCTAAAAAGGTATCGACCACCGCCTGCCCGCCCGATTCACTCACCAGCGTGGTCAGTTCTTCAGCCGTTTGCCCGCCCTCACTCACATGGTAGGACACAATATTGGTCAGGGTGGCCCGGTCGGCCAGCAGGTCGTCCAGGGTCAGGCCAGCGTCAGCCAGCAGGGTTTCAAAGGCGGCGTTGGTGGGCGCAAACACGGTAAAATTGCCGCTAGACGTGCCCAGGGCGCTGTCCAGGCCAGTTGCCTGGGCTGCGGCGACCAGCGTACTCAGTTCGTCTGTGGCCAGGGCAATATCCAAAATGGTTTGCTCAGACGGCGGCTCAATCGGGACGGTATCAGTGTCTTCGGCTGCGTCCGCTTCGGCTTCAGGTGTGGCCACGTCTTCGGCGTCTTCAGCGTCGGTGGGTGGGGCCTCGGCCAGTTCGTCGGGCGTATCGGCATTAGGGGCCAGGCTGGGCGGCAGCAGCACGCCGTCAATCGCGTGGATAATGCCGTTGGAACTGATGTTATCAGCGGCAATGACGCGGGCGGCGCTGCCATTAATGGCCACGCGCCCGTTGGCATTCACGCGCACGGTGATGTCCTCACCGCTGAGGGTGGTTAACGGGAACGGGCTGCCGCCGTTGCTTTCGACCAGTGCCACAATGCTTTCTGCCGGGAACTCGTCTTCAACGACGTGGTAGAGCAAAATCTGCGTGAGCGTGTCGGTGTCGGCCAGCAGGTCATCTGCCGTCAGGCCAAGCTCGGCCAGGGCCAGTTCAAAGGCGGTGTCGGTAGGCGCAAACACGGTGAACGGCCCGCCCGTCGCCAGGGTTTCGGTCAGTCCGGCGGCGTCGATGGCGGCCAGCAAGGTGCCAAAGTCCGGGTCATCCTGGGCAGCCGC
>DAOTTY010000355.1:0-34988 GCA_034437575.1 Anaerolineae bacterium
GGTCATGGGGTCGTCAAATGTACTGTCTGGCCTATCCGCAGACGAATTTCACGCACGCGGTATCTTCGGCAGCTACCCGGATGCCGTCATCCCCGGCCTAAACCTCGTTGAAGGGGGGCAGGTGTCCACCACCCGCGAACCGGAGGCATCTCTGCTCGGCTCCGGGATTTTAGCAGCAGTCGGCGCTGGGGCCTTCCCCAACACAGTCGAAGCCTCCCGGCAGATGGTTGCCTTTGAGGGGGAGTATCAACCTGACCCGGCCAACTACGACGCCTACCACTTCTACTTTGACAAGTATCGCCAAACCTATCAGCAGCTCCGCGACATCATGCACGACATTACGCGCAAAGTATCTAACTGAGGAGGAAAGCAATTGTTAGAAGCCAAGCTAAAAACCAACAATCCCATTTATATTGGCGACAGCGCCGTTGATGAGTTGTTAAAGTATGTGGAAGCCAATGGCCTGAATCAATTCACACTGGTTAGCGACGCCAATACCTATGCAGCGCTTGGCAGGCAGGTTGAGGCAGCACTGCAAGGTAAAGCCTACAACCTGACCACCATCGTCCTTGATGGTGAAGAAGTCATCGCTGGTGGCGATTACCTGCTGCAAGTGCTGGCAAACGCCCCTGTTGCCGATCACACATTTATCGCCGTTGGCAGCGGCACCATTACAGACATCACCCGCTTCATCAGCTATCGCACCAAAAATACCTTCATTTCCATGCCAACAGCCACCTCCGTTGATGGCTTCACATCTATTGGTGCCCCTCTTGTGCTGGATGGCGTCAAGCAGACGCTCATCAGTCAGGCACCGCTGGCCGTCTTTGCAGACTTGCCCACCCTGCAAAATGCCCCCAAACGCCTGATTGCCTCCGGCTTTGGCGATATGGTCGGTAAGTACACGTCCCTGGCAGACTGGCAGCTAGGTCGTATGTTGTGGGACGAACCCTACAACGAAGACATTGCCAAACGTGCCCGCACCGGCCTGGATACCTGTATTAACTATGCAGACGAGATTGGCAAAGCCGACGCGGACGGCATCCGCTACCTGATGGACGGACTGGTGGAATCGGGCCTATGTATGCTGGAATTCGGCAGTTCGCGTCCAGCATCCGGCGCAGAACACCACTGCTCACACTACTGGGAGATGATGCTGCTCAACGAGGGACGGCCTGCCCTACTGCACGGGCAAAAGGTGGGCTTTGCAACCACGCTCATCATCGGGCAGTACAATAAATTGCGCTCCCTCAGCCGCCAGGATGTCATGGACCGCCTGGAAGCCGCTACCCTGCCAGATCGCGCCGAAGAAGAAGCGATCATCCGCGAGGCATATGGCGATGCCGCCGAACAGGTCATCCGCGATCAAAGCGCCTTCCTGGATATGACGCCTGAGAAGTTCGACGCCACCAAGCGCAAAATTGCCGAACACTGGGATGACATCCTGGCCATCGCAGAAAGTCTGCCCAGCGTAGAAGAGGTCACTGCCGCCCTTGATAAAGTTGGCGGGCCAACCACCGCTGAAGAGCTAGGCGTTACCGATGACGAAGTGCAGCGTGCCCTCCGCTACGGTCACTTTTTGCGGAACCGCTTTACCGTGATGAAACTCAGCCGCATCCTCGACATCAGCCTGCTGCCCCACGAGGTCTAGCATCTCGAAAAAGAGCAAAACAGGCACTCCATGGGGTGCCTGTTTTGTTACAGCCACAAAATAGCCGATGTCGCCAATGCGCTAACAGCCACTAGACTCCGATATGACGGCCTGGGCTGCGGCCAGTCGCGCAATCGGCACCCGGAATGGTGAACAGCTTACATAATCCAGGCCGTTACGCTGGCAAAACGCAATGCTCGACGGCTCACCACCATGCTCGCCGCAAATGCCAATCTTTAGGTCAGGTCGGCTGCGGCGGCCCTTTTCCACACCAATCTGGATCAACTGCCCCACACCATCCTGGTCAAGCACCTGGAACGGGTCAGCCTGCATCACCTTGCGCGACACGTAAAACGGCAAAAAACGGTTGCTATCGTCGCGGCTAAGGCCAAACGTCGTCTGCGTCAGGTCGTTCGTGCCAAAGCTGAAGAAGTCCGCGTGTTTTGCGATCTCATCCGCCGTCAGCGCCGCACGCGGCAGTTCGATCATTGTGCCAATAGTATAGGGGATGTCCATCCCATAGGCCCCCAGCACCTCAGTAGCCACTTCCTCAATGAGTGCCCGCTGGCTGCTAAGCTCCGTTTCTAACGATACCAGCGGCACCATCACCTCTGGCTGCACATCAATACCTTTGCCAAACGCCTCGCAAGCTGCCTCGAAAATCGCCCGCGCTTGCATGGTCGTCACCTCTGGAAACAGCATCCCCAACCGGCAGCCACGATGCCCCAACATCGGGTTCGATTCTCGCAGTTGATCGACCCGTTCCAACAGTTGCTCCCGCTCCCAAATGTGCTTGAGCATCCCGTCAATATCTGCAAAGGAATTTGCCCGTTGCAGCGTCAGCTTGGCCTGCATGAGTTCAGCTTGCAGTTCTTCGTAGTTAGGCAAGAACTCGTGCAGCGGCGGGTCTAACAAGCGGATGGTCACAGGAAGGCCATCCATCGCCTCAAACAGTTCGAGGAAGTCACCCCGTTGGATAGGCAGCAGCTTCTCCAAAGCCGCCTCGCGTGACGCACGATCTGGCGCTAAGATCATCTCGCGCATAATCGCCAACCGCTCTTCCCCAAAGAACATATGCTCGGTGCGACATAACCCGATGCCCTCTGCACCGAACTCCCGCGCAATAGTCGCATCATGGCCCGTGTCTGCATTGGCCCGCACCCGAATTTGACGACACTCGTCAGCCCAGGCCATAATCGTCTTGAAGCTGTCATCCAACTCCGGCTGCTTGATGGCAACCTGACCCAACAGCACATCACCACTAGATCCATCCACCGTAATCCAATCACCACGCCGGATAATCCGCTGGCCAACCGTTACCAGACCTTCATCATAGTTAATCTGAATATCCTTCGCGCCGACCACACACGGCTTGCCCATACCGCGTGCCACCACCGCCGCGTGCGAGGTCATCCCACCGCGTGCAGTCAAGATAGCTTCGCTGTCTACCATCCCCTGGAAGTCGTCCGGGCTGGTTTCATGACGCACCAAAATAATCGGCACCCCATCTGCCGTCAGCCGGGCCGCTTCTTCTGGCTTAAACTCCACCCGGCCCACCGCTGCACCAGGGCTTGCTGGCAAACCAGATGTCACCTTCTCGGCTTTGGCGTTGGGGTCTACCATCGGGTGCAAAAGCTGATTGATCTGGTTTGGCTCCACGCGCATAACTGCGGCGCGTTTGTCCAGCAAGCCTTCCTGCACCATATCCACAGCAATCTTGACTGCCGCCGCCCCGGTACGCTTGCCTGTGCGCGTTTGCAACAGCCACAACTTACCCTGCTCAATGGTGAACTCAATGTCCTGCATGTCACCATAGTGCTGCTCAAGCTGGTTAGCAATCTGGATAAGCTGTTCGTACACAGTCGGCAGCCGCCCGTTCAGTTCCTGTACATCATACGGTGTGCGGATGCCCGCCACCACATCCTCACCCTGGGCGTTCAACAGGTACTCACCAAACAAACGGCGCTCACCGGTTGACGGGTGCCGCGTAAAGCAAACGCCTGTGCCACTATCCCAGCCCATGTTGCCAAAAACCATCATCTGCACATTGACAGCCGTTCCCAAATCATCAGCAATCGCATGCACCCGCCGATAGTCAATAGCCCGTTGGCGGTTCCAGGAGTCGAACACAGCCGAGATCGCCATACGTAGCTGATCGTACACATCCTGCGGGAACTCATGGCCACGCTGCTTGGAAAAGATAATTGTCTTGTACGATTCAACAATGTTTTCAAGCTGCTCTTCCGTCAGGTCTGTATCTGAGCCGTTCTTCGTTTGCGTCTTGTACCGCTCCAACACCCTTGAAAAGCGGTTGCTGTCTACATTCATTACAATGTGGCCAAACATACTAATGAACCGACGGTAGGCATCCAGGGCAAATCGGCGGTCACCGGTGAGCTTGGCCAACCCCTCAACCGTTTCATCGTTCAGGCCCAGGTTCAACACCGTGTCCATCATCCCTGGCATCGAAACTGCCGCCCCACTGCGGACAGAAACCAGCAGCGGGTTTGCTGCATCCCCCAGTTTACGTCCCGTCTCAGCCTCTACAGCTTGCAGCGCTTCCTTTGACTGCGTCCACATGCCTTCGGGGAACTGGCCGTCATATTCCAGGTAAGCGTTGCAGGCTTCTGTTGTAATCGTGAACCCAGGGGGCACAGGTAACCCTGCACTCATCATTTCCGAAACGTTAGCCCCCTTACCGCCAAGCAGCGGTTTCAAAGAAGCGCTACCCTCATTAAACTGGTAAACCCACTTGTGAGTCCTGTCTAGAAACATAAAGATATACTCCAATATTGACTGCCATTGAATCGTGCCGTATTTCACAATACAGCACCGACGCTCACATTCCATAAACACTCACGGTAAACTTATAATCGCACCCCCCCACCCAACAACATCGCCAATAGCAACGTTTTCCATATCGTCAAAATCGCCAAATCCATCACGAGTCTGTGTTGGCGGCCTGAGTAGGGCTAACTGCATCCATCCCGTCACAATCCTGGTCGATTCCATCTCCCGGCACATCAGGTGCCCCAGGGTAGATGTTTGGGTCATCTGGCGCACATTCATCTACATCGTTGAACCCATCGTCGTCCGCGTCCAAGTCTGGTGGCAGCACAAAAATGGAGGTACTGGCCCGTTCACTCACGCCACCTGGCCCCTCTACCACCAGGCTCACGATGTACTCGCCTGCCTGCGTAAACGTAAATGTCGGCGAGGCTGCGGTGCTGTCAATCGTGCCGTCGTTGTTGAAGTCCCACCGATATGCAGAAATGCTCCCGGTTGATGTATCTGAGAAGCGAACCGCCAGCGGTGCCAACCCGCGATTTGTGCTCGGCGCGAAACTCGCCACCGGTGCCGTCACCTGCACCCGCGTGGGAACCGGCGTTGCACTGGCCGCAATCACATCAGCCTGGGGTGATGTTGGCTGCGCCACAGTGGGCAGTGGGGCCGGGAGCGCAGGCGTATTCAGAGGAATGGCTGTCGGGGGGCGTGCGGTAGCCGTCGGTTGCAGTACTGTTATAACAATACTGGCATCGTCGAACCCGCCCGCTCCTGCCACAACCAGGTTGACAACATACGTCCCCGCCGTCGCGTAAACGTAATCTGACGGGTTAGCCATCACAGCATCCGTCACGGTGTTACCGTCAAAATCCCAGCGATACCCCGTTATGTCCCCTGACGAAGCACTTGTAAACCTGACTGAAAAAGGCGCTACCCCTATCACCGAACTTGCGATGATGGCAGCTTGCGGTGGTGCAGTGGTAGCCGTCGGAGACGCTGTACCCGTCGCCGTCACGCCTGAAGTGGGTGTGTTGATAGCATCTAATCGAGGCACTGCCGTCGTCTGCGTCGGTGTGGGTTCCACCGGAGCCGCTTGTGTGACCACAGCGTCCGTGACTGAACTGGCGTCTGAACCTGAGTCATCTGCTGTAGCGGTGTGGGGTGTATTCGTTACAGTCGGCGGATGGGTATTGGTTCCTTCAACCGGCAACGAGAACGCACTAACATCGTAATCATTGAGTGAGTTAAGGTCCGGCATCGGGTTGGCCACCAGATAAGCCACCAATATCGCGGAAAACAACATCGCAATAGCAGTAACTAACTGAGCACCCTGCACCCAGGTAATCAATGGCGCTGATCGTGACGCTCTACCATCCAGCGCCGCCAACCGCCACAGAATGGCAGGTAGCGCAGTGTCCAGGCCGTCTGTCGCGTCAATGGCATTGGCCGCTGGGGCAGGCAGATGAGGTGGAAACGCTGCCACGATAATCGGGATGATGGGTTTACCCGCTCGCCGCAGCAACTGATGCTCAAGGCGCACCCGCCCGGAGCGCATTGCATCAGGACTCAATAGCAAGATCGCACAATCACATGCTATAACCGCCCGCTGCAAATGCACTTTCGGCTCCGGCGTGGACTTTGTTGGGCCAATGCGAAAGGGTGCATACCCCCTCGCACGCAGGTAAGTCGCCAAGTGTTGTGCCGTGCCCTTATCCTGCGCCGCATAACTAAGTCCAATGTGCCCAAATTGTCCAGCGGATTGACCTGTCATACACCCTCCAACCCTTCATACGGCAGCTCATCGGCAGCCAAGCCCCACAGCATGTATGTGCCGTCAGTCTAATCTCATTAAACCACAAGATCATTGAGCTAAGCACCCGATACAGCATAAATGGATGCATTTCAATATTTTGGCAGAAGCAGTTGCCCTCTCCCCAACGGGCTGTTGGCCCTCAAAGGGGGGCTTCAAGTTCGGCTAGACGGGGCTGGACGCACCTCCCTCTACCATCGCCTAGCCGCACAGCGGGTTAGGGCGAGGGTTAAAGTGGGTCTCCAAGCTGTTCCGTACTCGTATCATGTGTATTGCCACCTTGCAGTTTTAAGAGCACATGGCGCAAAATTTTTATTCAACCAAACACTAGCCGATACTCACAAAGCGCTGTAAGATGCGCAGGTGTTCGTAATTCAGTCAAAAAACCTATCTTGTGTGTTTACCTAACCATCCGTTAGTCAACCACACCTACAATACAAAAACGCACCATACTTGGTGGTTATCCACTCATTCAAGTGACCCAGCTAACCAACCACATACCTTAAACATAATCTTCCATGGCCTATGGCGCAGACCGAATCTCAAACTCAAGCTAATACTTCCCAGACAAGCAGCTATCGCATCCGATTGAGAACACAGTGTGCCAACGTCACGCAATTTCTCGCCAGAGTTGATGCGCGAATCACACCAACGGCAGGGTTATACATGGCTGTTGCAGCCATAGGAATAATCATCCTCATCCCCTGGTTGCCCTATCTAGGTGAGATGACCGCATACAGTGATGCGCTGCGGTTTATGTCAAATGCCAGCCAGGGAAATTATTTTTTGCACCCGGGTCGCCTGCTGACATGGTTACCCTGGCAAATCGTCTATGAATTCAGCCCCGATTCTTTTATCGGCGTACAGATTTTTCTTATCATCCTGCAAATTATGAAGGCGGGGTTATTCTACCTTTTGTTGACAGAACTACCCATCGTCAAGGATCAGCCAGTCGCTTTTAGATTGATCGCCACATTCCTTCTTATCGCCCACTCCGCAGACAGTGCGAACTACTGGCTTGGCACACTTGCTTCACAACTTAGTCTGGTCACGTTCATCGGCGCAACCTACCTCTTTCTCTCGAATATCCAAGCGCAGCATTGGCTAAAAGTCATTGGCATTTTTGTACTGCTAGTTATTACCGTCAACATCCATGAGCGCTTCTACCCACTCATCTACCTAACCCCCCTACTGCTCTGGCAGCGTTTGTTATCTTGGAAAATGCTGTGGCGGATCGCATGGACTTGGTATCTGATCCCAACCATACAGGTAATCTACTCGGCTTATGCTATTTTCTTGTCAGCTAGCCCTGCCTACCAGGCAAACATGCTCGGAATAGGTAATACTGAACTGGAATTGGGTGTCCTCGCTCAAGGCGTTTTTGTGTCTATGTGGCGAGCATCTCTGAGCGTACTCGAATTCCCTGACTGGGATGGGGTATTTATCACGCCCACGCGCCTTTTGTTCTCGCTGGCGGCGGGGCTGCTGGCCGGCGCTTCCGTCTGGTATCTCCTTCAACCCGAATCGCGATTTGCAGCGGCCAACACGCCTTTGACCACAAAGCGGGGCGTGATTGTTCTGCTCATTGGGATTGTAATCATTACAATGGGCTTCCTCCCGTTTACCATGACCATCTATCGCAACTCAGATGAAAGAACTTTATATCTTAGTATTATGGGGGCTGCCATTTGTTGGATGCTCGTCTTACAGGTGATACAACGGTACACAACGGTACCGCGCACATTTGCATCCCTGGCTGTTATCCTACTGATTACAGGCCACGTCCTGATCA
This sequence comes from Anaerolineae bacterium, assembly GCA_034437575.1. Taxonomy (GTDB): domain Bacteria; phylum Chloroflexota; class Anaerolineae; order Aggregatilineales; family Phototrophicaceae; genus DAOTTY01. The sequence goes on from DAOTTY010000355.1 coordinate 8,038, forward strand.
ACTTAAATCATCATAAGCAAACACGTGCCAAATCGCTCGACAGACAGCGTGCTACGATGGACATCGTTCAGTTAGCCCCAAATTTACAGCAGGGAACACCGCTTTGGTTAGTGTATGCTGATGACCTCACGTTAGGCAGCGCCAAAAACTTCGGCAATTATTGGTTTGTGGAAGCGTCTTTGCAATACGTTTATGAGACGGATATTTACGTGTGCGTCAGTATTGCAGGACAAGCACCAGAACCACCATGCGAACTCAATGGCAATGAGATCACCATTCTAGCTGAGCGCGAACGGTCAACCGATGAGGTCGTCCCGTTCGAAAAAGTCGTCGCAGTTTACATTGCCAAAAACCCACTGATGGAGTACCCCGATCAAGACCAAACAATGTGGCTAGTTGAACAGGACACCATCTCACAAATGCTCCCTGGCAGTCCACAAAGCCTGTACAACCCACAAACCAATATCATCTTCGACGCTACGCCGACACCCCGTCAATTGCAATTTGCAGGCAGTTCGTAATACACGCCAAACACTGCGGTCATGGGTAAGATCAGGAAAGAAGCTTATTTCGCAAGCAAGACCACCATTCCCTGCGCTTCAAAGTTAGAGCGTGCCGCCACGGGTACCCCCTCCGTTGTGATAATCGAAAAGTGGTCACCCGCCTGTGTAAGCGTATAGGGCGCTACTTTGCCCCACTTGGTATGGTCGGCCAGCACATAACATGACAGACACTTTTCCATCAGCGCCGCCTTAATCTCCATCTCAGACCGGTTCGACTCCGTTACCCCGGCTGTCGTATCAATACCGTGCGCCCCAAAAAACCCAATATTGAGGTTTACATCTGGCAACTTCTCTGGCTGCCCAACCAGCGAAATCGAATCCCGGCGCAGCCGCTCACCAGTTACAAAAACCTCAATCTGCGGGCTGTCAAGCAGTTGCATAGCCACCATCAGGCTATTTGTGACCACCACCAACCGCTCAAGCACCTTCAAGTAGGGCACCATACGAAAGCTCGTGGTACTCGCATCCAATGCAATACTATCCCCAGACCGCACATAGGTGGCCGCCTTGCGAGCAATCGCGTTCTTCTCGGCCTCGTGGGTACGGTTGCGTGCCTCGAAAGACAATTCCGGCATGTAAAACATCATGTTGCTGCGCGGCAGCACAGCGCCGCCATAAGTGCGCTCCAGCAGGCGCTCATCTTCTAAGGCTTTCAAATCCTGGCGGATGGTCACTGCACTCACCTGAAGGCTCTCACTTAGCTCTTTAACGAACACACGCCCCTCACGTTGCAGGTACTCTACAATTTTGCGTCGTCGCTCCTCCAGGAACAGTGATTTTGACATATCCGAATTGCCCTTTGTATGACACCTTATTTCGGCGGGCTGCATCATAGCACAACTATGGGGTGCAAACGACAGCCTGAATGAGACCTGACCGCTGCCAGAGAATTTGTTGACAACCCGCCCAATCGTGCGCTAGACTTTGACTTACGAAACAAAACGAAAGAAAAAGTAAGCTTATTTGCAAATACTGTGCGCTTATTCGGGAGGCGTAACATGCTTATACACATCACAATTCAGATGTCCACCACGAGACAGAACCCATAATGTTTCAACACGTTACCGCAATTGACCTGGGTGCGACGAGTGGCCGCCTGATGGACGTTGCCTACGATGGCAGCAGCATCCAAATTAAGGAATTCCATCGCTTTCCTAATATTCCGGTATTTGTTCAAAACACCCTTTACTGGGATGTGCTGCGTATCTGGCATGAAATCACTGACGGACTGCAAAAGCGCCCATCTGGCACATCATCCATTGGGGTAGATACCTGGGGCGTGGACTTCGCCCTGCTAGACGCAAAAGGTCATCTGCTGGCCAACCCGGTTCACTATCGTGACCGCAACCGTGATGGTGTGATGGACTGGACGTTTGAGCGCGTCCCCCGCCGTGAAATCTTCGAGCGAACCGGCATCCAGTTTATGCAGTTGAACGGCCTCTACCAGCTTGCGTCTATGGTGCGCGATGGCAGCCCACTGCTCGACCATGCCCAAACCTTGCTGATGATGCCCGACCTGTTTAACTACTGGCTGAGCGGTACCCAAGCGTGTGAGTTCACGATTGCCACCACCCCACAGATATACAACCCGCGCCTAGGCGACTGGGATCGTGACATGCTGGCGCAAATCGGCATTCCGACGCACTTCTTCACAGACATTGTGCCAACGGGCACCAAACTGGGCGAATATGACGGCACGACCATCATCGCCCCGGCCACCCACGACACGGGCAGCGCAATTGTCGCCATCCCCACCACCACCCCGGATTTCGCCTACATTAGCAGTGGAACATGGAGTTTGCTCGGCCTGGAACGCAGCGAAGCCATTATCAACGAGGCAGCTTATGAGGCTAACGCCACCAATGAGGGCGGCTTCGGCAACACCTACCGCTTCTTAAAGAACATCATGGGGTTGTGGCTGGTAGAACAAAGCCTGGAAACCTGGCGCAAAGACGGCCACACATACGATTATGAAGCCTGTCATAACATGGTAGACAGCGTCAAAGACCCCTTCACTGCAATGGTTGACCCCGACGCGGTGCTGTTCCTATCCCCCGGTGATATTCCCGCCCGCATCCGGGACTACTGCAACGAAACCGGTCAAACACCGCCCGAATCACATGCACAGGTCATGGCCACAATCCATGTGAGCCTTGCCATGAAGTACCGCTACGCACTGGAACAACTTGAACGGGTAGCTGGTACCCATGTAGAGCGATTGCACATCATCGGCGGTGGGGCTAACAACCGCCAACTTAACCAGATGACCGCCAATGCCATCGCACGCCCAGTCTACACTGGCCCGACAGAAGCAACCGCCCTGGGCAACGGCATCGTGCAGTTGATTAGCCTGGGCGACTTAAACGGCATAGACGAAGCGCGGCAAATGCTGGCCAGCGCCCTCGACATCACCGAATATGTGCCGCATGAAACCAAACGCTGGCAGCAGTACTACGAGCGCTTCCTGGAAATCATCCAGCAATATACAGAAACACTCGTCTAACGCACAAAACAAAATAGCTAAACAACTTAAAGAAGCGTATTCATGGCAGACCCCATCCTAACCCTGCAAGACGTTCATAAGCGATTTCCAGGTGTTCACGCCCTTAAAGGCGTTCAGTTTGACGTGCTGCCCGGTGAGGTTCACGCCCTGCTGGGTGAAAACGGCGCGGGCAAATCCACCCTGATTAAGATTATCTCTGGTGTGCATCGTCCAGACTCAGGCGAAATGCAAATCCAGGGCAAGCCCGTACAGTTCAACAACCCGCGTGAATCGCAGCACAACGGCATTACCACCATCTATCAAGAACTTGGCCTGTATCCAGAACTCACCGTGGCCGAAAACATCTTCATGGGCCATGCCCCTAAGCGCCGCATCGGGCCATTTGAAACGGTCAATTGGCGTCAAATGGAAGACCGCGCCCTGGAACTGCTGGCCGAACTCAACATCTACGACCTAAACGTGCGCCGCAAAGTGGGCACGCTCAATGTGGGTAACCGCCAGCGTGTGGAAATTGCCAAAGCCCTCTCGCTAGACGCCCGCATCCTGATTATGGACGAGCCAACCGCCGCCCTTACCGAAGCGGACGTAGAGCGCCTGTTTAACATCGTGCGGCTGCTGCGCGAACGCGGTGTAAGCATTATCTACATCAGCCACCGCCTGCAAGAGGTGTTTGAACTGGCCGACCGCGTGACTGTGCTGCGCGACGGCGAATACGTTGGCACGCAGCCTGTTGCTGAAACAACTGAAGATCAACTCATCAGCATGATGGTGGGCCGCACCATTGAGAACCTGTTCCCTAAAATGGACTCGCAAATTGGAGAGGTCGTGTTGGAAGTCCGCAACCTCGTCAACGAGCCAACCACCCGCGATGTATCCTTTACGCTGCGTGCCGGGGAAATCGTCGGTATGGCCGGGCTGGTCGGGTCAGGCCGCAGCGAAACAGCCCAGGTGATCTTTGGTATGCTACCGGCCCAATCCGGCGCGATTCTCGTCAGCGGCCAACCCGTTACCATCAACCACCCCTCAGACGCCATCCGGCACGGCATTGCCTACGTGCCAGAAGACCGCAGCACGCAGGGCCTCATCCGCGAGATGAACATCCGCGAAAACACCTCAATGGCCATGATGAACGCCGTCACCTCATTTGGCGTGTTCATCAACCCGGCTAAGGAGCGAGCAATGGCCGCTACCGCCATCAATGAGCTAGGCGTGCGGGCCTACAGCACCGAACAGATGGCGAACAAACTATCCGGCGGCAACCAACAAAAAGTCGTTATCGGCAAGTGGCTGTCCAGTAATCCGCGCGTTCTCATCATGGATGAACCTACACGCGGCATTGACGTAGGAGCCAAGTCCGAGATTCACCGCCGCATGAGCCTGCTTGCTGCCGAACAACACATCGCTATCCTGATGATTTCATCCGAACTGCCAGAGGTGATGGGCATGAGTGATCGGATACTGGTCATGCGCGAGGGGCGTATCGTTGCCGAATTCAACCGTAAGCAAGCCACCCAGGAGGATATTGCAGCAGCCATGATGAGCGAAACCACACCCCAGGAGGCATCATGACAGCGGTTGCCACTCCCAAAGACAAAAGCATCGTAGCAGCCACCTCAAACCGCACCCCCGTCGTCTTCATTCCGCTGATTCTTGGTGTGGTGATGCTGGTTGGCTACTTTGTGCTGCCTTTCATCACCCAGCCGGAACTCGGCGCTACCACCATCCCCCTGCTAACCGCCAGCCGTGACAACAACGAACTTGGCGTGATTACCAATGGGCTGCGCCTGCTGTGGCTTTCTGGCGTGGTTGTGATCGCCCTCGGCGCATGGAGCATCTATGAGCCGCGTGTTGACCGCACCGTATCCGTGCTGACGGTCATTGGCGGCGTTGTCGCGCTGACGTACTATGTTATTTTCTACATGGACTACCGCGCTGAAGAAGCGACATTTTTTAGCAGCATCGGCCCGGCCTTCTGGGTGATGCTGGTCACTGCTGCCTTGATGATAGTGCAGGTAGCGATCCCACGCGGCCAACCCGGCAAGCACTTTGAGGTGCAATACATGCTGGGCAACCAGGAAATCGTGCTGATACTGGGTATTGTCGCGCTGCTGGTGATCGTCGGCATCACCAACCCGCGCTTCCTCGCAGAGCGCAACCTGCTGGACGTGCTTCAGGGCAACGCCTACATCGCGGTGGCAGCAATTGGTATGTCCGTCGTGATCGTCACGGGTAACATTGATATTTCCGTCGGATCGCTCATTGGCCTGCTGGCAGTGATTAGCGGGCGGCTGGTTGTTGGTGGTGCCCCCATCATCATTGCGTGGACGCTTCCCATTCTGGTGGGTATCGGCGTCGGCGCGTTCATCGGCGGGCTGGTGGCCTACTTGCGCGTGCCGTCGATTGTTGTGACCTTGGGTATGCTCAGCATTTTGAAGGGCATCCTCATCATCTGGACGAACGGGCAGCGCGTCACCGGTATGCCAGAGGGTTTCTATCTGGCACAACAACGCTTTTTAGGGGTATCTGTGCCCATCTGGACGATGATTACCCTGACGATCCTAGCCGCCATCTGGATGCGCTACAGTCAACTGGGTCGCTCACTATACGCCGTCGGCGGCAATGCGGAAGCCGCCCGCCTCAGCGGGATTTCACCGCGCATAGTTGTGCTGCAAGCCTTCATGATTAACGGCTTTTTCGCAGGCATTGCGGCCATGCTGTACGCCACCCAGTTTCAGGTGATCCAGGCCACACCGCCCCCCAGCCTGGAACTGTTTATCATTACGGCTGCGGTCGTCGGTGGCGTGAGCATCTTAGGCGGTGTGGGCACGGCGATTGGCGCAACCCTGGCCGCCATCCTGCTCAACATGATTCGTTCCGCGCTGGTGTTCATTAGCGTCTCCCCGTTCTGGATTCAAGCCGTCCAGGGCACCCTGATTCTCATCACCGTACTGGCTGACCTGCTGCGCCGCCGCCGTCAACGCCAAAGAGGATAAATCATGGCTGCAACCGAAACACCCCAAGCACAACTTATTACGGCTCCATCCCTGGCTGACCGCCTGCGTAACGCGGCCATCAGCCAGGAGGGCGTGCTGTTTTTCATCACGGTCATCGCCATTCTGCTGCTGTCCACACAAAACGAGAATTTCCTCAGCACCAGCAACTTGCTGAACCAGGGGCGCTTGCTAGCAGAAGTGGGCCTCGTCGCCCTGCCCATGACGTATATTATCATCACAGGCGGCATTGACCTGTCTGTAGGGTCTATTTTCGGCCTGTGCGCCATCATCCTCGGCTTTTCCTGGCAGCAGTGGGGCCTACCACTCCCAGCGGCGATTGCCCTGGCGCTCGTCGTCGGTGGGATTGCCGGGTTCGTCAACGGCATCTTTATCGTGCGCGTGCGCGTCCCCCCACTGATTATGACACTGGCCACATTAGCGCTGTATCGTGGGTTAGCACTCGGCATCAGTGAGGGCAGTTCGGCACGCGGCTTTCCAGAGTGGTTCTACACGCTTGGTCAGGGCCGCTTCCTGGATGTGCCGACACAAATCTGGCTGTTGGTGATTTTCACTGTGATTTCAGGTATTGTGCTGGCAACAACGATATTTGGCCGCTCACTGTATGCTATTGGCAGCAACGAGACGGGTGCCCGCTTTTCCGGTTTGCCTGTAGATCGCTACCTGCTGATGATTTACACCTTCTCCGGCTTGATGTCCGGGTTAGCGGGCTACATTTTCGTCTCCCGCGTCAGTACCACCCGCGCCGATATGGGCACGGGCCTGGAGTTGGATGTGATTGCCGCTGTCGTGCTGGGTGGCACCAGTATTTTTGGCGGCACGGGCAGCATCACCGGGACGATCATCGGCGTGATTCTGATTCAGTTGCTCAAGAACGGGTTAGCCCTTTCCGGCGTGGCGAGTGACGCCACTATCGTTGTCATCGGCACTGTGCTGATTCTGTCGATTCTGGTCAATCGCCTGTTAGAAAATTACAAAACCGCCTAGCGTAACCAACCCTGAAAGGGGGTGATGCCATTCAGAAACGCCGCATTAACGGTTTTACTTAACGCTGTTGTATTTTTTATAACCCACAAGGAGCAATTTGTATGACCAAGAAGACATTCTATCTGCTGCCGCTGGTTGCCCTACTGATCGGGCTGTTTGTTGCCCCGGTTGCCGCCCAGGATAAGTGGGATGGTGCCGACGACCTGCCGACCAACCCGCTGGAATGCCCGGCTGACATGGCCATGGAAGAAGACAGCGAAATGGCCGAGGAAGACAGCGAAATGATGGAAGAAGAAATGGCTGAGGGCATGGAATACGACGGCGGCCAGCCGGTTGACGTACCCGACCTTGCTGGCCAGGACATCACCCTGCTGGACGTGCCCAAGCTGGTGGGTATCGGCTACTTCTCCGCCACGACCCAGGGCATGAACGAAGCCGCTGAGGAACTGGGCAACGTTACCATCGTGACCGACGCCCCCACCGAAGCCAACATTGATGACCAGATCAACGTGATCGAAAACCAGATCGCCAGCGGCGAAGTCAATGGCGTGCTGTTCGCTGCCAACGACCCGGTTGCCATTTCCCCGGTACTCCGCTCCGCACTGGAACAGGGCATTCACGTAGTTGGCTTTGACGCCAACAGCGAGCCGAACGCCCGCGAGTGGTTTGTTAATCAGGCTGAGTTCAACGGCATCGGTAAGGCCATGATCGACAGCATGGCTGCTGAAAAGGGCGAAGATGCTTCCTTCGCTATCGTCACCTCCACCTTTACCACGCCGAACCAGGCCCGCTGGATTGCCGAAATGCAGGCCTACCAGGAGAAGTGCTACCCCGAAATGGAATGGCTGGAGACGGTCGAAGCTCAGGAAGACGCTGTACTGTCCTTTAACCAGGCCAACACCCTGCTCAACAAGTACGGTGAAGACCTGGACGGCCTGATGGGGATGACCTCCGTGGCAACCCCGGCATCGGCTGACGCCGTGACGCAGGCTGGCCTGTGCGGTGAGGTTGCTGTGGTTGGCCTGGCAACACCAAATGGCATGAAGCCATATGTGAACGATGGCTGTGTGGAATCCGTCGTGTTGTGGAACCCGATTGACCTGGGTTATGCCGCCGTCTACGTGACCCGCGCTGTGGTTGATGGCGAGTTCACCCCTGGCGACACCTCCGTTGAAGCAGGCCGCCTGGGTGAACTGGAAGTGGTTAACGGCAGTGAAGTGCTGCTGGGCGCTCCGTTCATCTTCACGGCAGAAAACATCAACGACTTCGACTTCTAATCCGCACTGACGGATAGACCCACTGCGTCAGGTGTGGTTCGCCATGCCTGACGCGCCCCAACATGGTATCATTTCCCCGTGTTTGAGTCCCCCTACCGTTGGAAAGGCGAACCCTGCGTGAACACTCGTGAGCAAACTATCCAGGCCATCAAAGCCAACCCGAACGTTTCCGTACTGGTCATCGGCGGCGGCATCAATGGCATTGGCGTTTACCGTGATTTAGCGGCCAATGGCGTTGATGTGCTGCTCGTGGAAAAAAACGATTACTGCTCTGGCACAAGCGCGGCCTCCACCCGCGTGATTCACGGCGGCCTGCGCTACCTGGAAAATGGCGAGTTCCGGCTGGTGCGCGAAGCCCTGAAAGAGCGGGCACTGCTGCTGAAAAACGCGCCGCACTACGTTGGCCCGCTGCCGACAACGATTCCAATCGACAACTGGACAGGCGGGATGCTCCACGCGGCCAGCACATTTCTCGGCATCAAAAGCAAACCGGGCAGTCGCGGTGCAGCCGTCATTAAGCTGGGCCTGACGATGTACGACACCATGGCAGGCGATGACCGCCAGATGCCCCGTCACCGCTTCCAATCACGAGAGACAGCCCTGCAACAGCGCCCGCTGCTCAACCCAGATATAGTCACAACCGTGACCTACTACGATGCCCGCGTTTACTATCCAGAGCGGCTGGGCCTGGAACTCATCATCGACGCCGAGCGCGACAACCCCAACGCTCACGCCCTCAACTATGCCCCCGTCATCCATGCAAACGGTGCCAACGTGACTATCCGTGATGACATCACAGGCGAGGACATCACCGTGACGCCAAAGCTGGTCGTCAATGCCACCGGCGCGTGGATTGACCTTACCAACAGCGCAATGCAGCGCCCAACCGAGTTCATCGGCGGCACCAAGGGGTCGCACCTCGTGCTAGATAACCCGGAATTGCACGCAGCCACTCGTGGGGAGATGCTCTACTTCATCAACAGTGATGGGCGCATTTGCATCTTCTACCCGTTCTATGACAAAGTTATTGCCGGGTCAACCGACTTACCCGATTCCAACCCAGATAGCGCCTACTGCGACAATGACGAAACCGACTACATCCTCGGCTCGATTCGCATGGTCTTCCCGCAGATGGACGTTAATCACAGCGACATCGTGTTCAAGTTTAGCGGTGTGCGGCCATTGCCCAACAGCAAAGCGCTCACTGCCGGGCAAATCAGCCGTGACCACAGCATCCGCACCCTGACCCCAACTGACAGCGCCCCATACCCGGTGTATTCGCTGGTGGGCGGCAAATGGACGACCTACCGCGCCTTCGCGGAACAAGTCACCGATGTGCTGCTAGAGCAGCTCCCCGCGCAGCGCACAGTGGACACAGCAACATTACCCATCGGCGGCGGTGCGGACTACCCCACCCACGCCACTGAACGCACGGCATGGGTTGAGCGCGTGAGCCAGCAAACGGGCTTACCAACTGCCCGCCTTGATGTGCTGCTGGACCGCTATGGCACCTACGCTGCTCAGGTTGCGGGCTACATCAGCGCAGGTGAGGACGCTCGGCTGCAACATCACGCCGGATACAGCCACCGCGAGATCGAATTTATCGCCGCGCATGAGCAGCCAGGCCGCTTGGAAGACATCATTCTACGGCGCACGCTCATCGGGTTATTGGGCGAACTCACGCCGCCGTTGCTGCACGAACTGGCTGATATTACCGCCAACGCCCTCGGCTGGGATGCGAACCGCAAGGCGACTGAAATCGCCCACGTCGAAACGATCTTTGCTACCCGTCACGGCGTTGACCTGCGGGCGCTTGCCGTTTAGCCCATGTACAGGCCACCGTTGACGTGCAGCGTCGCACCGGTGATGTAACTTGCCGCCTCTGATGATAGGAACACCACCGGCCCGGCGACTTCCTCCGCTAAGCCCAACCGCTTGAGCGGCGTTTGCTTCATCCATGCGTCCATGCGCGAGGTATCGGCCAGCATATCGGTTGCGATACGCCCCGGCGCTACAAGATTCACAGTGATGTAAGGTGCGAGTTCCAGCGCCAGTGCTGCCGTCAGCCCGCTCAGTCCCGCTTTGGCGGCAGCGTAGTGTGCGTGCTTCCGAGAGCCGCGATACGCCGCCTGCGAGGTCATATTCACAATGCGGCCCCAGTTGCGCCCCTGCATATGCGGGATGCACGCCCGCACACACCGAAATGACGCCGACAGGTTCAGATTGAGGCTGTGTTCCCACACCTCATCAGACATATCAGCAACCATCGCGTCCGTCATCGCCCCGGCGTTGTTCACCAGAATGTCCACGCTGCCGAACTGCTCCACCGTACTCGCAACGACCTGCGCCGCCGCATCCGGTTCGGTAAGTTCCGCCTGTACAGCCATCGCCCTGCCACCCGTACCCTGTATCTGACTGACGATTGCCGCCGCTTGCTCAGCATGACTGCGATAGTGAACCGCCACCGCTGCGCCATGTTCGGCCAGCATCAAACAACACGCCGCCCCAATCCCGCGTGAGCCGCCCGTCACCAACGCGACCTTACCGTTTAAGTCAACGTTCACGCTTCGTCGTCCTCAAATATCGCCGCGGCTGCGTCAAAATCCGGGCGTAGATGCTCATACACACTGCGGAACACATCGTAAAGCGCCGTATACCGCTCGTGGTTGGCCACATCTGGTTCGTATCGCACTTTGACCTTCACCGCATTGTCGATGAAGGCGTTCACATCGTCGTAGATGCCTGCCCCTAACCCAACCAGCAGCGCATCCCCAAACGGTGCCCCGACTGATGTTTCGGGCACCGCCACTGGAATCCCCAGTACATCCGCTTTGATCTGGTTCCACAGGGCGCTGCTGCTGCCCCCGCCAACAGCGCGTATCTCGTCAAACTGGATGCCTGCCGCCTGGGCCACGTCAATGTTGTGGCGCATCCCCATTGCCACACCCTCCAGAATCGCCCGGATTAGCGCGGCGCGTGGGGTAGACAAACTCAACCCGAAGAATACCCCGCGTGCGTTCGTGTTCCATATCGGGGAGCGCTCACCCATCATATACGGCAAAAAGATCACACCCTCACTGCCAGCCGAAACGGTCGCCGCCTGCTGCGTCATCAGGTCGTAGGGGTCCAGCTTCAACCGCCCCCCCAAATGCACCTCATCTGCACCAAACTCATCCCGGAACCAGCGCAAACTCGCGCCAGAAGCCACCATTGCGCCCAACAGCAGATGCACCCCCTCAACCGCGTGCGGCAGTGCAATCATGGAAATATCTGTACTGTGGTGGGCAGTCGGCATCATCATCACCGTGGATGTACCCGTCATCTCGGCTGCAACGCCTTCCCGCGTGATGCCTGCCTCTAACGCCGCCGCTGTCCCATCAACAGTGCCCACCATGACGGACGTACCCGCTCGCAGCCAACACTGCTCCGCCGCACCAGGTGTCACCTCCCCACAGATCAAGTGTCCCGCTTGCGGCGTGGGGAACTGCGCTGGCGTCACCCCGCAGGCGTCCAACATCTCCGCAGACCACTCGCCCGTGTGGTGGTCAATAAGCTGCAACAGCCCGCTGTGCGACATATCCAGGCTGAATTCACCTGTCAGCCGGTAGTTGATATACCCTGTAATTTGCAAGAACTTGTGCGTCCGCGCCAGCAGGTCAGGGTGATGTTGCCCCAACCACCGAATTTTTGCCGCCACGTAGTACGGGTCGGGGCGGTTACCTGTAATCGCATACACGCGCTCAAACCCGATCATCTCGCCCAATTGCTGCGCCTGTGGCTCAGCCCGTCTGTCCATCCAAATCAACGGCGCGTGCAGGGGCGTGCCCTCCGCGTCAACGGGTAGCATCGTCGGTGCCTGTGCGCTGACCGCCACACCGGCCACACGCTTGGCTGCCTCCGGCTGGTCTTTAAGCGCTGCCTGTATAGATGTGCAGGTCGCCTGCCACCAGTCATCCGGGTTTTGCTCAACCCACCCGGCGCGGATATACTTTGTAGGGTATTCGGTGTTGCCAACGCTCATCACACGCCCGTCCACCTCGAACAGCGCAGCTTTCACGGCAGTCGTGCCAACATCAATGCCAAGCAGTAACGGTTGCATTTCACCAATAAGCCTTTTGAGTAACCGAATTCCGCACGATTATAACGCGCCCCTGCCCAAGATTGCTTTTATTGGTCACAATAGAAAGACTTTTTCAACGTAGAAAGGTCATAACATGACAGACTTACAGATCGCCCACAACGAACAAGTGGAAGAAGCCCGCCGCCAAATCGCGTATGTTGGTCGAATGCTGTTCGACCGCAAGCTCACTGACGCCGCCGGAGGGAATATCAGTGTGCGTGTGGGCGATGTCGTGTGCATGTCCCCCACGCTGGCCGGACAAAAGCGCCAGTGGCAGCTCAACCCCGAAGACGTGCTGATTGTGGACTTGGACATGAACATCATCGTCGGGGAAGGTGGCCTCACCCGTGAAGCCAACGTTCACTTTGGGCTGCACCGCACCTACCCGGACTACGGTACGGCTGTGATTCACGCGCACCCGCAAAACCTGATGGTCTTCGCGTGCGCCAACCGCGAAATGCCCCCCGTCCAGGAGGCAACGCGCAAATTCGGCACCATCCCACTGATTGAGTATGCGCCCGCCCACAGCCCCGAACTCGCCAAGCGCATTGTTGCGTCTATGGAGGGCCGCGAGCATCGCATCAAAAAGCACGCTGCCGGAACCATCGCCCCCTGGCACGGCCTATTCTTGATGGGCAAAACGCTGTATGCCGCCTTTGATGCCGTTGAGCGCCTGGATAACAACGCTTACACCATCATCATGGGGCAAATGCTCGGTACCACGCCCATGCTCAAGGAAGAGAGCGCGGCCATGGAAACAGCCATTACACCCTATGAGTCTTAACCCACCGCGAAAGGTCACCGCATCATGATAGTCACCGTCACCGCCAACACCACGCTAGATCAGGTGATGTTCATTCCGTCGTTTCAACCGGGCAAAACCATTCGCGCCACACAGACGGTTCACAGCCTGGGCGGTAAACCCACAGACGCTTCCTGGATTCTGGGCTGTCACGGCGTCCCCAGCACGGCGCTTGGCTTCGCGGCGGGGGCCATCGGCGGCAAAATCACAGGGATGCTGGAGAGTGTCGGCGTCACTGTAGATTTTGTACAGGTCACGGGCGAATCGCGCATGGCCATTGCCCTCGTCACTGAGGACGACAGCGCACAAACGACCATCACACCCAACACACTCGAAGTCGAGCCACATCACATTACCGAACTGCGCGACAAGTTCGAGGCGCTGCTGCCCCAGGCGACGGTCGTTGTCACGGGTGGGTCGCTGCCCAACGGCGTAGACTCATCTTACTACACAGACTTCATCGCGCTGGCCAAAAGCTATGATGTGCCCGTTGTGCTTGATGCCAAGCCGGATAACCTGTTGGCCGGGCTGCCCTCTGGCCCGGACTACATCAAGCCCAACCATGAGGAAATGGCCGGGTTTGTTGGCTATCCGATTGAAACGCCAGAGGATACCTATAAAGCCGGGCGCAAGGTATTCGATGAGTACGGAACCGCGTCCGTGATTTCGATGGGCAGCGGCGGCGCTGTCGCCGTCCTGCCAGACCGCGCCTATCGCATCCCACCGATTGAAATTGAGGTGTTAAGCGCAGTCGGTGCCGGTGACGCGGTGCTGGCAGGCATCGCACATGCGCTGCATCACAACGAGCCAATAGAAGAAGGGTTGCGGCTGGGCATCGGTACCGCGACAGCCGTGTGCTTGCACCCCGGCACGGCCATGTTTCACATGGAAGACGCCGAGCGCTTCATCCCACAGGTAGAATTGATTCCGTTTCCGTGAGTGGGGGTAGGTTCCCGGCGGGGCAACTTGCCGGGAACCGTTGCACTATACGCTGCTGGCTTCTTTGCGACGTGCCAGCCTGTGCAGGTCAATGTTGTGCTTCGTCTCGCCATGCTGAGCAAGGTCCGCCATGATTTCACCAATCACGCTGGCCATCTTAAAGCCGTGACCGCTAAAGCCCGCCGCTACCGATACCTGCGGCGCTTCTGGCAGCAAGTCCATGATCCAGTGTTCATCAACCGTGTTGGTGAACATACACGCCTTCATATTCAGCGTTTTGCCCGCACCCTCCGGGAAGTACCGCTCACCAAACTGGCGCAGCAGGTTCTCATCTTCGGGGTAGATGTTCCGGTCAATCGTATCCGGGTCAACGATTTCTTCGCGGTGGTGCCAGCGCCCGTACTTCATCCCCGGCGTATCACCGCCCGGATTAAACTCCGGGAAGCCGTAGTAACGGCCTTCCTCAACCCGCGCATTCCATACCGGGAACCGCTCTGGCGTGAACAGATCAGGCTGCCTGGTTTCCAGCCAGATCAACACCTGACGCTCCGGCACAGCATGACCGGTTACCACCGGGGCCAGCTTATAGCCCCACGGCCCACCGCAGATGGACAGCTTCTGTGTGTAGTACGTGCCTTTGTCTGTCGTCACCTGCACACGACCATCTGCCAGCACATCCCAGCCCTGCACGCGCTCCCCGGTATGGATTGCTGCGCCGTGCTTCTGTGCCAGCGCAGCATGTGCTTCAATGCACTTTTCCGGCACCAGCAGCCCGCCCTGCGGCTGGAACACGGCCATCGTCTCTGACGGGAAGCGGTAGCCGGGGAAGCGGGCGGTCATCTCTGCACTGGTGAACACCTCATGCTCCAGGCTGTGTTCCTGGCAGCTTTCCAGGCTCCCCGCGAACACGTCACTGTCTTCCGGCCCTGCGTCGATGCTGCCCGTCTGATAGAACAACTTCTCGCCAAATTCCGCCTCAAGCTCGCGCCACAGGTCATATGTGCGATACAGCAGTGGCACATAGGACGGGTCTTCATAGTAGGCCAGGCGAATAATCCGCGTCAGCCCGTGTGATGACCCCATCTCGTGCGGGATTTCAAACTGCTCAATGCCCAGCACCTTCAGGCCGCGCTTTGCCAGGTGATACAGCGTAGCGCTGCCCATGCCGCCCACACCCACCACGATCACGTCATAGGTTTTATCCGTCATTTCCTTCCCCTTGTTTCCTGGCCTCTTTGATCTTTTGCGCCACTGCCCGGTGGTCAATCTCAACATACTCCGCGTCTAGTTCGGCCACCACCGCCGCCGCGACTTCCTCCGGCGTGCCGTCGCGCTGTTGGCGTGGCCCCCAGTCAAACCCCTCTGTATAGGACTCGCCATCCACGCTCTTTGACGCCATCGCCGCCTTGTCCACCGCTTCCATAAAGCGCGGCGGCAGTTCCTTACTTACGCGCCCACTGCGATCTTTCGCCCGCACCTGACACGGTATCCCGTGCCAGTAGAGTATTTGGTAATTCGCCATATCAATATCCGATTATGCAGCCTAAAACGACGGTTTAATTTCCTGCTTGCGCCGCGCCATGAAGTCCGTCAGCGCTTCTTCGATGGCCGGGTCTAGCGGCGGTGCCTCGTACTGCTTCAGCATATCTTTATATTTGGCGTTTGCCCGCACAACCGCGTCTTTTGAGCCTTCCGCCTGCCACTGCTCCGCAGAGTTGTAATCGAACAACTTCGACTGGTAAAACGCCGTCCGCATGTTTCGCATGGTGTGCTCCGTGCCCAGGTGATGCCCACCCGGTTCCACTGTGCGAATCGACTCCATCGCCAACGCTTCTTCGGATAGGTCTACAGGTTGCATCAGCTTAACCATCATGCCCACCACTTCATGGTCAAGGATGAGCTTTTCGTACCCGCTGGACAAGCCACCTTCCAACCAACCCGCTGCGTGCAGCACGAAGTTCACGCGCCCGGCCACTGTTGCCTGCAACATCATAGCGGATTCATACGCGGCCTGTGCGTCGGGTATCTTGGAACTGGCAAAGCCGCCACCACTACGGAATGGCAGCCCGTAGTGACGGGCCATCTGGGCGCTCAGCAGCAGCGTCGTCTGGCTTTCAGGTGCGCCTAACACCGGGGCACCGCTTTTGAGGTCAATCGTCGTCTGGAAGGTGCCGTAAATCACAGGTGCCCCAGGCTGCACCATCTGGGCGAAGACAATGCCTGCCAGCGCTTCCGCATTTGCCTGAATTAACGTCCCGGCTACCGACGCAGGCGACATCGCACCAGATAGGATAAACGGTGTAATAATCGTTGCTTGCTTGGCGCGGGCATATACCTTCAGTGCGCCCAACATACGATCATCCAGGCGGCGCGGGCTGCTGATGTTAATCAGCGAGATCATGGCCGGGTTTTCCCGGATGGCCTCGGCACCGAACAGCAGTTCCGCCATTGCCACGCTGTCTGCCGCATTCTCCCCGGATGTCACCGACCCCATGAACGGCTTGTCGCTGTACTTGATGTGCGCGAACAACATATCCATGTGGCGGGTGTGCGTGGGTTCGTCGGTGGGTTCCAGCACCGTCCCCCCAGACGAGTGCAGGTAGGGCATCTGGTAGATCAGCTTGACGAAGTTCTGGAAGTCTTCCAGCGTACCCTCACGCCGTCCCCGGTCCATATCCCACACAAAGGGCGGCCCATACACAGGCGCAAACGTCATACTCGCCCCGCCCACTGTGATGTTGTTCTGCGTGTTGCGGGCAAGCTGCGTAAACTGTGACGGCGCTTTACTAACGTACTCCATCACAGTGGCTTCATCGAAGTACGCAATTTCGCCACGTACTTCAACGCCGTGCGCCTGCAAAATCTCTAATGCCTCCGGGTCATCCATAAACGCGATGCCCACCTCGCGCAGCACCTCCATCGACTTCTCGTGGATAAGCTGCACACCCGCTTCATCTAACAGGTTTCGCAGCGGCAGCCCATGCACTGGCTGAGCAATCCGCTCGACTTTTGCTGCTGACCGTTCGGCACTACCGCGCCGCCGTTCCCGCCGCCGATTACCCATAGCTAACCTTCCCCTTCCTGACTTGCCGTCCGCCGTGCCCGCCTCGCCGCCCGACGATCTGTTTTGTCTTCACCCCCACGATTCGCCATAATCCAGCTTTCGCAGTTTTCGTCGTTGCCCATCAGCGTATTTGCCGCCCGGATGGACAGCATAATTTCTTCTTCAATCGGGTTGGTAATGGCGCACGTCATACCCGCTGCAATCGACATCGCCATAAATGCCGCGTTTAGTTTAGGCCGCCCTGGCATCCCAAACGAGACGTTGCTCGCGCCGCAGGTCGTGTTTACGCCCAGTTCTTCGCGGCAGCGGCGTACAATCTTGAACAGGCTGCTGCCCGCCGTCGGCACCGCGCCAATCGGCATTGCCAACGGGTCAACAATCACGTCCTCACGCGGAATCCCGTAATCCATCGCCCGTTCTATGATCTTCTTAGCGATTTTGAACCGCTCATCCGGGTCATTGGAAATGCCCGTCTCGTCGTTGCTGATCGCAATCACGGCAGCGTTGTACTGCTTGACCAGCGGCAGCACCACTTCCAGGCGCTCATCCTCACCCGTCACAGAATTCACCAGTGGCTTACCTTCGTAGACCTCTAGCCCGGCTTTGAGCGCGGCCACAATGGACGAGTCAATTGCCAGCGGCACATCGGTGATGGCCTGCACACGCCGGATGGCTTCTGCCAGGATGGCGGGTTCGTCTGCCAGCGGAATGCCCGCATTGACATCAAGCATCTGCGCCCCGGCCTCAACCTGGGCCAGCGCGTCCGATTCAACCCGGCTGAAGTCCCAGGCGGCCATTTCCCGCGCCAGTTTCTTGCGTCCTGTCGGGTTAATACGCTCACCAATAATCACGAACGGTAAATCTGGCCCAATACGAACCGTTTGGGTTTTCGAGCTAAGCTCTGTATACATAAACATCCTTCCCAGGTGAATTATGCTTGCAACGAGTTCATCTTTTCTAACAGTCTGTTTTCAAGGGCACCATAACCCGTGAACCGGATTTCCAGCGGCAGCCCCAGTTGGTTTGCGGCGACAGCGGCCCACTCGCGCAGCGTGGCATCATCACGCTGCTGCAAGTACACCACGCGCTGGTAGTTCCCAAAATACATGTCTAACAATTCAGGGTAGCGATCCAGGCCCAGCCCCTCGATGACCAGGTGGTCAAAGGACTGCACCATGTAGTCCGTCAGGAAGAAGGTTCCTGGCGCTTCATCCATCATCGCATTGTAACCGTCTTTTCCAGCGTACTGCTCATAGCAGTGTGGCCCGGCAATCCGCTCTACCTGAATGCCTGCCAGCATCGCATCCAGCAAGCCGCCTGTGCCACAGTCGCCATACACAACAATCACGTTGTCATATTGCTCTGGCACGCGCACAGCCTCAATGCGTGCCTTCACCGCCGCCGGAATCCTCGACGGCTCGTTGTGCAGCAGTGCCGGGAGCGCCAGCACTTTCGCATCCCACTCGTGACGGTCACGAATGGCAATCACTTCGCGGGCCAGTGCGCCACAGGCAACCAGCAGTACAGACATTATGAATCAACCAACTCTGGCATCAGTGACGAGCGAATCGCACGAATATGATCGGGCGTGCTGCCGCAGCACCCCCCGATAATAGAAGCACCTAACTGGCTAACGCGCTTGGCATACACCCCCATATCGTCGGGCGTAGCATCATACACAGCCACCCCCTTCACCATCTGCGGGATGCCCGCATTAGACTTGGCAATCAGCCGCACATTAGGGTCGGCCTCGTGCATCTTCTCAATGACGCCCTCAATCTCTGCCGTGCCGTTGCCGCAGTTCCCACCAATGGCAGCCAAACCGAGCGGTGCCAGTGCTTCAACCGCCTGCTCCGGCTTGACGCCCATCATCGTGCGGCCCCGCGTGTCAAACGTCATCGTGACAGTAACGGGCATCTCCGGCGCAGCTTTGCGACAGCCTTCTACTGCCGCCTTCACCTCTTCCAGATCAGACATTGTCTCAATCCAGAATACATCCACGCCGCCTTCGGCCAGCGCCCGCGCCTGTTCCTCGAACACAGCCACAGCTTCTTCATATGCCATATCACCATAGGGCAACATGATGCTGCCCGACGGCCCAATTGACCCCGCCACGACCACCAGTTGCGACGCCTGCGCCGCTACTTCACCCGCTAACCGCGCTCCGGCCACGTTAAACTCGGCCACGCGATCTTGCAAGTTGTGCAGTTCAAGGCGCTTGGCATTGCAACCAAACGTATTGGTCAGCACAATCTGCGACCCAGCCTCGGTATACCCCCGGTGTAGCTGACGGATCTTCTCCGGCTCCTCTACATTCCACAACTCAGGCGAGTCACCGTGCATCAGCCCCATATCGAACAGCACCGTGCCCGTCGCCCCATCCGTAATGATCGGGCCATCGGTCGCCAACAGGTCCTTAAACGTCGTCCGCATCCCTAAGATGCCTTCTTGTGGCGCAGCGTCAGGTGCTTTTTGGCCATATCTACGGCCACAGCAGCATCACGGCAATACACGTCCGCCTCGATGTCCTCAGCAAACGCCTCGTTGAGCGGTGCCCCACCGACCATCACAATGTAGTCGTCGCGCATTTTCTGTTCTTTCAGCGCGTCAATAACGACCTTCATGTAAGGCATCGTCGTCGTCAGCAATGCAGACATACCCAGGATGTCCGGCTTGTGTTCTTCAAGCGCGGCCAGGTACTTCTCAGCGTCCACGTTGATGCCCAGGTCAATCACCTCAATACCGGCACCCTCCCACATCATAGACACAAGGTTTTTACCAATGTCGTGGATGTCGCCTTTTACGGTGCCAATCACAGCCTTACCCAGCTTGGGGGCACCACTGTCTACCAGAAGCGGACGGAGAATGCTCATGCCACCTTTCATCGCTTTAGCGGCCATCAGCACTTCCGGCACAAACAGGATGCCATCGCGGAAGTCTGCGCCGACAACGTCCATACCCCCAACCAGACCTTCCGTCATGATCTGGTAGGGTTCCATACCACGCCGTAAGAACTCATTGACCTCGTCTTCGACCTCTTCCTTCAGGCCGTCATACAGGTCGTCCATCATGAGTTCAAACAGGTCTTCTTTACTCAGGTCTTGCAATACAATTTCTTCTTCAGTCATGATATAATCCTCCCTATACAGGGGATGTGATATTTGCGTACAAAATCAGGTCGCCCGACGCCGACGCCGCCCACCCTTACGACGCGATTCGGCCTCGCCTGTGCCGGGTTGAGTAACGGCTGGCAGCAAATGTACCAGATGCGGGTAGGCATCCGTCGCATGTGGGATTGCCATCGCTGCTACGAAATACTCCTGGAACGCAGGTTCAACGGCAGTTTCCACATATTGAACCTGCTCCACCAGCGTTTGGGCCAGTGCCCGCTGCTCACGGCTGAGCAGGGCCAACCGCGCCCCATCACCAGCAGCATTGCCCACCGCGCCGATTCTTTCAAGATTACAGTCCGGCACAAGGCCCAAAATCATCGCATACTTAGGGTCGATGTAGCTGCCGAACCCACCTGCTAACCGAACCCGATCTAGCGTCGTGACGCCCATCTCATCCATGAGCAGCTTGACGCCCGCGTACAGGGCGGCCTTCGCCAACTGAATCGCCCGGATGTCTTGCTGCGTGACAGAAATAGCCTCACCATTGGCGCTTTTTTCTGCTGGGACGAGCAGCAGTTCGGCAGTTTTGCCATTCATCTGCACAAGTGGGTTGCTTTCGACGGCCTGGGCGGTGAACAGCCCCGATGGGTCAATGATGCCCGTCAGGTACATCTCCGCAATAACTTCTATGATACCCGAACCACAAATACCCGTCGGCGACAGCGTTTCGTCGTCTGCGATTTCGTGGCTCCAGCGCTCATCACCAATGACCTTGTAGCGCGGCTGCCCCGTTGCCGGGTCAATCCGCACTCGCTCAATCGCGCCGGTGGCCGCCCGCTGCCCGTGCTTGATCTGAGCGCCTTCAAACGCTGGCCCGGTTGGGCTAGACGCCGACGTGACCGCCCCGTTGTTCACCAACAGGATTTCTGCATTGGTGCCAATGTCCACGATCAGGTCAACCAGCCCATCCTCAAACGTCGCGTTGGAGGCCAACAGCACAGCAGTGTTATCTGCACCCACATGCCCCGCAATGCACGGCAGCACATGCACCATGCCACCGCGTGCAATCGCAGTCAGGCCCAGGTCACGCGCCCGTGTATCAATCGCTTCTTCCGTAGCCAGCGCGAACGGTGCCCCACCCAGTTCAACCGGGTCGATGCCCAACAGCAAGTGATGCATCACCGTGTTACCTGCCAGCACCACATCCACAATCGTATCGGTTGCCACGCCCGCTTCTTCAGCCGCAGCAGTCGCAAGATCGTTCAGCGCCTTCACAACTGCCCGATGCATCCGGTCTACACCATTGCTGTTCATCATGCCGAAGGAGACACGACTCATCAGGTCTTCGCCGTAGCGCACCTGCGGGTTCATGACGCTGGTGGTCACCAGCACCTCACCGGTTCGCAAATCACACAGGTGACCTGCCAGCGTGGTTGACCCCACATCCACAGCCAGCCCGTAGATTTGCTCCGTGTAGCCTGGGTATACAGCGATGACCTGCTGATCGTTCCATACAACCACCGTCACAGACCACTTGCCACCACGGATAGCATTTTGCAGGCGGGGCAGCAGCAGCGGGTCTATCGTTACCCCTGTAATGTCGTGCTGCTCAACCAGGGCCTGCTTGATGCGATGCCAGTCACTCCGTGAGCCAAGCTGTGCCGGTTCAATTTCGACATATGCCAAACGACACACTGGGTCAACCTCTACTGTGAGTTCACCCGCCGCCTTCCGAATCGACTGCTTGCGAGCAAGACTCTGCTCCGGCACATTGATGACCATGTCGCCCAGCACACGCGCCGCACAAGATAGGCGACACTCGCCCAGATTCAGGTTATTTTGTTCGGCGTAGGCTACCTCAACCGCATCCGGCGGCGTCACGCTTCCTTCATCTGATGTAATACCGTGCTTGGCAAACTGCCCGAACTCCGGGGAGGCCAGACACTTGCCGCACACCTGACGACCCCCACAAATCGACTCAATATCCACACCAAGCGACCGTGCCGCTTCCAGAATGGTTGTGTTGTGTGGTACATCGCCCCGCTTACCAGACGGCAGCAGTACCACGCGATGCTTATCTTTCATATGCAAGTCCCACATTAGACGGCCTTATCGACTTCACTTTCCGTGGGCAGCAGGCCCGCCCGGTTCAACAGGTCCGGGATGTGTTCTTCCTGCTTGAAGGCCATCATATGGATGCCGTGTACGCCCTCGATTTCGCGCACCTGCTCAATGATCTCAGTACAAATGCGGAAGCCTTCTTCACGCTGCTGTTTTTTGGGCGTCTTCTCCAACCGTTCGATGATCGAATCGGGAATCCACACCCCAGGGACGTTGTTCCGCATCCACCTGGCGGCCTTCGCAGAGCGCAACGGCCCCACGCCGACAAGATAATATACCTTCTCATGAAGTCCCATGTCACGGGCTTGCTTCATGAACGTTTGGAAAAGCGGCACATCAAAACAATACTGCGACTGCACAAAATCTGCCCCGGCCTGCACCTTTTTCGCCAACCGGCGCGGGCGCACATTGTACGGCGGCGCAAACGGGTTCGACGCCCCCCCTATAAACATCTTCGGTGCTTTATCCAGCGCCCGGCCACTCAGGAACATGCTCTTATCGCGCAGCGTTCGCACCATCTGAATCGCCTGAATGCTGTCGAAGTCAAACACAGGCTTGGCCTGCGGATGGTCACCCACCTGTACGCCGTCCCCGGTTAAGCACAACACATTGGGGATACCCAACGCCGCCGCCCCCACAATATCGCCCTGCATAGCGATGCGATTGCGGTCACGGCAGCTAAGCTGGTAAATCGGCGTGTAGCCCGCCTGCGCTAAAATCGTACTAGCCGCAACACTGCTCATATGAACGTGGGCACCGCTGGCGTCCGTCACATTGATGCCGTCCACCACCTGCCCGAACAGGGCCGCATTATCTAGCACCGCCTGCGGGTCGGCACTGTCTACCGGGCCAAGCTCTGCGGTCACTGCAAATTTGCCACTGCGGAGGGCGTATTCCAGTTTGTTCGTCGTATAGGGGAAGACCGTGCTATGCGTCATGTTCCACAATCTCCGTCCACTCTTGCGGAATCTCACGCTGCTCCGCGTCTAACATATTCAAAAATGCGGATGACCCCTCCAGGCGGCGGTCCAGCGGCGGCTGAATAATCATGATGTCGTTGGCGTAGATAGTCATCTTCTCGGAGCGCTCCCACGCTTCCAGCCAGACGCACGTCATCTCCGGTTGTACTTCGCAGCGCCCATCATGACGCACCCCCCCACACGGGCCGTTCCGCAGGTTCTTCGGGCAGTTCATGGGGCACGTCATGCCGGTGGTGTGCAGCGTACACTGCCCACACATCTTACACCCGAAAATTGCCTCTTTACTGGCGCGTTCCACCGCTTCAAAGGGCTTCTCTAAACGTTCATAGCCAATCCGCTTGACGACAGGCCCCAACCAGCGCAGGGTTGTCAGCGTCGCACGATAGGCATGTTCCAGGATGGCTGGCCGGTCTTGCAATTGCCGCAGCATAGGCACCTCTCAGGGGTTCTCAAAAAAGCCAGTTATTATTTGATGCTCTGCAAAATGTCGTGAATCTGCCCCAGATGCTCAAGATCATGGTCAGCCACTCGCTGCAACTCCGTGCTGAGCGTGGTTGTACCATCCACTTCGTGATAGGCCAAACGTCGGCAAATACGGATTATCTTCCTGGGCAATAACGCCAAAACGCTCCCTGAAGTATGCCTCGCAGTGCATCAGATGCGTTACAACCATAGCCACACGCCAATCACCAGCAACACACAGGGTTAAGCGCTGTGGTGCCACCTTGAAAAGTGTTTTGGTTAGCTGATTTGGAAACGCAACCCACTGCTGAATCATCACAGCGGCGTTTATGACCTTCATCACAACATCCTGCTGACCGTTGTCATCAATGTGAGGCAGTGTAACAGAACTGACGGCGGGGGCTGTGGTTACCAGTGAATGAAATATAGAAGGGCGTATTGTTTACCGTGTACGAAATAACTGTTAAATGCCCGTTAAACAGGCATTTATGTGGATTTACCGCCCCCGCAAGCGGAACATTTTCAGCGCAACGGTCAAATTAAGCTGGTGGTCATTGTTACGCAGGTCAATCCCGGTTAGCGCCTCCACCCGCTCCAGGCGGTAAATCAGGGTATTACGATGAACGAATAGTTGCTCCGAGGCGTCTTTGATGACCCCGCCCGTTCCCAGGTACATTTCCAGTGTGTGCAGCAGTTGCTTATTCTGCTCCTTGTCGTGGCTGTCTAGCTTGACGATAGCCCGATAGTAGTTATTCAGGTGCAGCGCCTCCGTCGGGATTTGTTGCAGCCAGTGCAACAGCCCCAAATCTTCAAATACCGTCACTCCCTCAGTGATGCCCAGCGTCGCTGCAATGGTTACCGCATCCATCGCCTGTTCATAGCTAGACGCCACATCACCCACTTTGTAAACGGGGTTACCAACACCAATCAACATCTGGTCACTGGGCTGGCTTAACCGCCTCAGCAGGGCATCTGCTATCGTTCGCCCATCGGGTTCACTGCGGGTTTGCAGCACCACCACAATTTTCTGATCGCGGGTAAACACAAGGGCCTTGGCAATACCTTTTAGCGCACCATCAACAGCATTCATCAGTGCGGTCAGGTCGCCCGTTGTAGACTGCCCCGCAGATACCAGCATAATCTGATAGTTCCAATTCAGCGGGAAGTCCAGCATGGCCGCCTGCCCTTCTAACCATGCGCTAGAAAACGCTTCCGAATCGAGCAGGATATTGAAAAAATCTCCGCGCATTTTGACCTGCGTTTCCTGCACAGCCCGTTCTTTGTACATCAACAGCGCTGCAACAGTCGCCGCCTGGCCAATCGCCATCTCGTCCAGCATAGTCAGTTCGCGGTCATCGCCAATAATCCACATATACCCGATCACACTTTGCGCGACGATAATCGGCGCAACGATGCGCCGCATCTCCAACCCTACTTCAGGCCGGGGTTCCACATAAACCGGCTGCTGCTCTGTAAGCATCTGCTTGAAGATGCCACTCGCCATCAGGCTCTCAATGACCTCCGGCGACGAGCGCTCTTCCTCGATACTACGCTCGCGGCCTTCGTCAATCGGCCCCTGTTGGGTATACGCCTGCAACTCAAATGACGCGCTCTCGATTGTAATTGAGCGTTCCAGATACTCGCCAAGCACCTCCAACAGCCGCCAAAGCGACCCCCCGCCCAATACAACATCCATCAGGGATTGATGAATGTGACGCACCTGGTTTTGCAACGCATACTGCTCGTTGAGGATATTTGTTAGCACCTGCTCAGTGACTTCAACGAAAGCCACATGCCCCGGCAGTTCAATAATAGGGAAGTGATGCCGGTCAGCCGCCGCAACCATAATCTCCGGCGCACAATCCAGGTAGTGGTCAACTGATAGCACAAATCCACTGATGCCCTGCTTGACCATCAGCGGGATGACCGTTCGCTGCCGATCCGGGTTGTTCCGCAGGCCAACCCCCACTGACAAGATCAACTCTCCGCCCTGCGTCCAATCGTATTCCTCCCCATCCGGCATAGAAACGATATGAACGCGCCGAATCTGGTTTTGCAAGCCATTATGCCCCGCAACAACCCGCGCCCCTGCGAAAACGGGTAAAGAGAGCATCTTTTCAATTGTTAACATAATCCACTGCCAATAGAGGGCTGCACAAAAGATGAACACGATATTGGGATATGATAGACTAAAAATCAGATGCCGTAAGCATTACAATCTGATGAAAATTTTCGCTGTTTAAAAGTACATTCTTTCCAACTCAAAAGGAATCATCATAGATGCCTATTCCATCCGATATCGAGATTGCACGCGGGGCCAGTCTGGTTCACATTGACCGCATTGCAGAAAGGATGGGCCTGGACCCGTCTACTGATCTCGAACACTACGGTAAGTACATCGCCAAAGTCAGCCTGGACGTGCTGCCCAAACTTGCCGACCGCCCCAACGCCAAATACATTGACATTACCGCCATCACACCCACCCCGCTGGGTGAAGGCAAATCCACCACGACGGTAGGCTTGGGCCAGGGCCTCAATCACATTGGCAAAAGCGCCATCGTGACCGTGCGCCAACCCTCGCAGGGGCCAACGTTCGGCATTAAGGGCGGGGCAGCGGGTGGCGGCTACAGCCAGATTGTGCCCATGGAGAACTTTAACCTGCACCTCACAGGCGATATTCACGCCATCTCTGCCGCGCATAACCTCATCGCCGCCATGCTGGACGCCAGCCTGCACCACAAAAACCCGCTCAACATCGACCCGTACAACATCCCCTGGCGGCGCGTGGTAGACCTGAACGACCGCGCTTTGCGCAACGTCATCATTGGTATGGGTGCCAAGCAGGACGGCGTGATGCGCGAAACCGGCTTCGATATTACCGTCGCCTCCGAAATCATGGCGATACTGGCGCTCACGACCTCCCTCAAAGACCTGCGCGAGCGCATCGGGCGCATGGTCGTCGCTTACGACAGGGGCAAAAATCCTGTCACCGCTGAGGACTTGCAAGCC
>DAOTTY010000356.1:0-5842 GCA_034437575.1 Anaerolineae bacterium
GCAGGAAACTAAAGATCAGCGTCAGGGTTGTCAGGTTGTCCCCGCTAAGCCAGCCAGGGATGCTACGTTGGGGGGCGGCGTCCCGCGACGATACCGATGGGTTCACCATAAAGAATGTCCTAAATAATACTTTGGATAGGGTGACGTGCTGCGCCACCCCAAAATTCAATTGAATGTGCCGCCCCCCGGTGAACCAAGAGGCGGACAAGACCGGGAGCCATAACAGCTACCCCCGGCCATTGCCGAAGCTGGCGGCGGGCTTATTCCGCTTCACCCTCACCGCAAAACTCTGGCCAGTCTTCACTATAGAACTCACACACGTTGTCTGCCGTGATGAAGACATGCTCCTGGTAAACGGCAGGGTCTACCGGTTGGCACTCCAACAGGGCAATCATCGTCGGGATCAGCGTATCGCCGTAGGTTTCGGCGAAGTAACCCGTCGCCCCCAGGTAACGGCTGTTTTCCACGATCATCGCTTCCTGGCCAGACGGGTCTGCACCCTGGCCGACGACCATCACTTCACTCTCGCGGCCTGCTGTTTCAAATGCAGCAATCACACCCAGGGCGGTACCATCGTTGATGGTTACGGCCAGCACGTTTGAGCCTTCAGGGATGTTGGCCAGCGTGTCGGTCGTTACTTCAAAGGACTCCTCCTGGGTGTTCTTGCTGTCCAGGAAGATGACATTTTCCTCAGCCACCGGGGTTTCCAGGTTATTCTGGACGCCGTCCACCTGGCCCTGCATACGCGCAGCCGGGATGGGGCCAGACTGCGGCAGTTCCAACACGAGCAGGTAGTCTACCTGGCCGTCCCAGTTCTCAGTGGCCCATTCTGCCAGGGCAGTTCCGGCCAATTCGCCTGCGAAGTAGTTATCTGCGCCGAAGAAGGTCGCCCCTGGCATCGGAATGTCGATAGCAATCACGGGCACACCTTCCGCACGGAAGCGGCTCATAATCACGTTACCAAAGGCTTCGTCCGTCTGGAACTCAATCACACCGTCTACACCTTGCGTCAGGAAGTTTTCAGCATTGGCCAGCGCCGTTGCGCCGTCAAGCTGATTGTCTGCCAGGATGAGTTCGATGTTACCCGCTTCGGCTGCGGCTGCTTCGATGCTTTCACGTACCAGTTGCGTGAACACAATGTCTTCGGTGAGGTTGGCAAACCCGATGGTGTAGCTATCGGCTGCGGTGGCACAGGCTTCGTCCTGGGCCTGTGCCACTTCAACGGAAGCAGTGCCGGTCAGGGCATAGCCAAAAGCGCCGAACACAACGGCAAGAACAGCCAAAATCGCTACGGTAAATCTGATTTTGATGTACACAAGAGTCTCCTCGAAAGATTAAATCTAGTTCGTTTAGCACTTCTAAACTTCGTGTTTACGTGTGGCAATCAAATGAAAACCACAATTCCGACAACCCATCCGTTGTTGGAACTTGCTGAAAACTAACATAAACAACAAAAAAAGTCAAAAACTAGTCCGTATGGAAAACTTCCTCTAGCTCAACCATGTTTTGATCGGGCCGTCCATCAATGGCCTCAAAATAAGGCCCCATAAATTCCTGCCATTTGGCGTTGATGTCTTCCTGTGCCATCCCTTCCAGCGAGGCTTTGAAGCTCTCTGCTGCCTCAAAGTAACCGAAGAGCAGCCCATCATCGCGTAAAAACAGGGAATAGTTGTGCCATCCGTTGCGGCGCAGCGCGTCAAGCATCTCTGGCCACACGGCCTCATGATGCTTCTTGTACTCGTCAATTTTGTCTTTTTTCACTTGCAGTAAAAACCCGACACGTTTCATCTGGCCCTCCAATCTATCTAAGGCAGTCCATGCGCTCGCATCAAATTGTTGAAAATTGTTGAAAATTGATGGAACATAAAAGAAACCTAACACAACCGCGAGTTTCGGGCAAGCGATTTGCCTTTGCCAAACACGACTTCGCCTACTTAGAATAGCGCCATCCTATTGATGAGTGTAGAAGGTCACCCGTGAACAAACCCTTGACCGTTTTTGAGCGCCGCCAGGCCATTCTGAATTTGCTAAAAGAGCAAGCCAGTGTGAAAGTCACTGAACTTGCAGACCTGCTTGACGTGTCTGAGGGGACGGTGCGTAACGACCTGCAAGCGTTGGATGAATCCGGCCAGATTCAGCGGGTGCGTGGGGGGGCTATTGCCCCCATGCAGTATGTGGCCTATGGGCAGCAGATTCTTGAGCGTGCCCAAATCAACGCGGAACGCAAAGGGTGGTTGGCCCACTGGGCCAGCGGTCAGATTGATAGCGGGGATGTGATTTTCCTGGATGCAAGCACGACCGTGTTGTACATCGCCCCCTATCTGCTAGATCGTACCAACCTCACTATCGTTACCAGCGGGGTCGAGATTGCGCGGGCTATTGCGTTGAACCCTACCAACACCGTTATCCTGGCAGGGAATATCCTGGCGTCGGACGGCAACAGCCTGGTGGGGCCTTTGCCCATGTACATGCTGGAAACCCTGCACGTTCGCACGGCGTTTTTCTCCTGTGCCGGGCTTTCAGAAGAAATGGGCCTGCTCGAACGCGACATCCAGGAAGCGCAGCTTAAACGTGAGATCATCGACAGGGCAGATTATAAAATCGCCCTGATCGACGCCAGCAAGGTCGGCAAGGGCGGGCTAACACCTTTCATCCAACTGAGTGAAATCGACCATGTTGTCACGGATACCGGCATGTCCCCCAAAACGGTTGAAGCCATTCGCAAAACGGGCACCCAGGTGACCATCTGTGGGGAGGAGACGGTTTCGACCTTTACATCCTACGAAACCAACGGGGTCTATCGTATTGGCTTTGCTAATATCAGCGAGGATATGCCCTTTGGCCGTGACGTTCGGCGCGGCCTGGAAATGGCCATCCACGACAGCAGCAACCTTGATCTTGTCATTGCAGACAACCAACTCAACCCCGACATCGCCCTGCGGGTCGCTGACCACCTCATCGAACAGCAGGTTGACCTGGTGATTGAGTATCAGATTGATGAGCAGGTGGGCAATCTGATCTCGAATAAGTTTAATGCGATGGGTATGCCCGTCATTGCGGTAGACATCCCGATGGTGGGGGCGACCTTTTTCGGCGTGGACAACTACAGGGCCGGGGTGATGGCCGGGCAGGTCCTCGGTGAGCGCGTCATCCAAGAATGGGGCGGGGTGTTCGATTTTTTGGTGGTTTTAGAGCATCCGCGTGCGGGTAACCTGCCTGCCATGCGGATTCAGGGCCAAATTGATGGGTTCCAGTCTGTGGTTGGCCAGCTTCCCCGTGAGCGTTTGATTCGCCTGGACAGCGGCAACACCACTCAGGTGAGTGCCCACGAGATGCGCTTGATGATGCAGCAGTTTGGTGGCAATAAGCGTTTCGCGGTTATCAGCTTTAACGATGATGCCGCCATCGGCGCATTGATGGCCGCTCAGGACCTTAACTGCGAAGACAACGTGTGGATCGTCGGGCAGGGCGGGGACCGCCGCTTACGAATCGAACTTCGCAAGCCAAACACGCGCATCGTTGGGTCAACGGCCTTTCGCCCAGAGGAGTACGGAAGCCAGCTTATTCACCTTGCCCAAAAAATCCTCGCAGGCGACTCGGTGCCACCTGCGGTGTATATCGACCACGTTTTTATTGACGTGGGCAACGTCGATCATTATTACCCGGCAGACCTCAACCATTAATTCAGATTTCCATCGTGTACTTGTGAACCGCGTCTTCATTGACCGTCACCCCCAGGCCGGGGCCATCGGGTGCCATAACCCACCCGTCAATGTGACGAATCGGGTTTGTTGCCAGCTCCACCTGCATCACACTTGGCAGCGGCATCAACTCGAAGATGCTGGGGCGCTTTGCCCATAGGGCAATGTGAATGGCTGCGGCTGTGTTCACGGCTGAACTATATGTGTGCGGGTTGAACTTGACGTTGAACTGCGCCGCCAGGTTCACGATTTGCAGCACGCCAGTAATGCCCTCGGCTCGTCCTGCATCAACCAGAATGTAATCGCACACATCAGCATCGAGGATGCGGTGGAACGCATCGAGGGTGAATAACCGCTCCCCGAACGCGATAGGTAGCTGTGGTACGGCAGCCCGCAAGTGATGATAGGCCGTGAGGTTATCCGGGTGGAAGGGGTCTTCTAGCCAATGTAAGCCCACCTCCGCAAAGGCGTGGGCCATCTTGACTGCGTAGGGGACATCCCAGCGCAGCCTTGCCCCAACATCAATGATGAACCCGGCGTCCGGCCCAATCGCGTCACGCACAGCCCGCGCAAATGCGATGTCGCGGGCAGCGTCGAAGCCCAGGTTGGCGCTGCCCTTTTTACCAAAGCCCACCTTGACCAGTTGATAGCCCTGCGCGATGTACCCGGCCATTTCCTCTGCGAGTTCGTCAAGGGTGGTGCCTTTCGGGTGGATGCTGGCACAGGCTGGCAAACGATCCTGTTTTTTGCCGCCCAGCAGCCTGTGCAACGGCTGACCCAGCAGCTTCCCTTTCAAGTCCCACAGGGCCATATCCACTGCGCTAATAGCAAACCCCGCGACGCCACCCACGTCACCATACCACCACACCCGCTCCCGCATCGCCTGCCACAGTGTAATGTTATCGAGTGGGTCGCGGTCACGAACCACATCCAGCAGGCCATGACGCAGCAGGGCAGTAACACTGGCCGCATTTTCACGGAAGATCGCCACACACTCCCCCCACCCCACGACGCCGGTATCCGTTTCCAGGCGCACCAGCACAATGTGCCGGATGTTGTTGTTATCAATGATTTCAGGGTAGCGCAGCGGGAATGCCTCAGCTTTTTTGATAATCATGGTGTGCGCCTCAATCGACCCGGTAACGCGAAATGTAGTCGTGATTAAGCTGCACGCCAAAGCCGGGACGATCTGAGAGGGTGTAAACGCCGTCCGCGATAGGCGGCGGCTCCGTCTGGATTTCCCAGAAGATCGGGTCACGATTGCGGTGGAAACACTCGACGTAAGAGCTGTGTGGGACTGCCGCCAGAAGGTGCGCGGCCACCTGCGCCTCCTCGTGGTGCGCCATGTTCACCCCATAGGCATAGCACATATCCGCCGCTTTGCGCCACATGCTCGGCCCACCGGCCCAGGACGCATCGAAGTTGCAGTAGTCAATGGCACCTTCAACGATCAGATCACGAACCGCATCCAGCGTATAGGCGCTTTGGCCCGCCGTCACCGGAATTCCCGTCGCCAATCGCACATCCCGCAGCCAGCGGCGGTCGTTGTACCAGCGCACGGGTTCCTCAAACCAGTGCAGGTGAATCCCGGCGTCTTGCGCCAGCCGCACAAACTCGATGGCTTGCCAAAGGTCATAGCCCTGGTTGGCATCCACCATAAACCGAAACCCCTCACCCGCCGCTCGGACGGCAATCTGTAGGCGGTGCAGGTCTTCCTGTGGGGTAACACCACCGATTTTGAACTTCATGCCGATCACATCGTAGTTGCGGTAGTCTTCGATTTCCCGTGCGAGTTCGTCATCAGTTTGGCCGTAGTAGCCGCCAATGGCGATAATCGGCAGTTGATGGGTGTAACCGCCCCACAACCGGTACAAAGGCATTTCAAGTGCTTTACCGAGGGTGTCCCACAGGGCAGCATCAACGGCAGAAATGGCCTGCATCACGAGGTTGCGGTCCCGCAGAATGTCGTAGGTGGCGGGTTTCATGGCCTCCCAACACCCGGCAATGTTGAACACATCCATCCCATTGATGGCGGGGGCCAGTTCATTGTGAATAATTTTGCGGATAATAGGCTGCTCGTCGTCGGTGTCGCCCGTGTAAATTTCACCGACGATACCCTGATGGGTATAAATGCGCGTGAT
>DAOTTY010000357.1:0-6910 GCA_034437575.1 Anaerolineae bacterium
AAGCAGTAAAAATACAGTTCGAGCGGGGTCCCTACGGGGAGATATTCCCCCCGCCCCTCGTCGCGGGTGTGGACCCTGACGAGGCACTGAACAAATTGGCAGAGGACAGTGCGGCGATGGGATCTCCCATCACCGACATGCCAACCAGGGGACGGTCACGCCAGGGTATGTACAACCTGGCGCTGGTCTACGTCCATCAGTTGCGTTTGCGGGACGCCATCGCGGGGCAGTTGCAAGACGATCCTGACGCCCGTGACCTGTATCAAGCCGTGGTCTTGGAGGGCGAGCCGATGTCGCTCCGGCCATTGGGCATGGAAGCGTTGGTCTTTTCAACCTTCGCCCCGGTCCTGCAACGCGTGGGAGAAGACCGGTGGCGCATCGGTGTCGAAGGACAAGGCAAGACAATGGTTTTCGACACCTCGCCGGACCAGGTGATCGCCCAGGCTCAAGCGGCCTATGTCAAGCTGAGCGACGCCGATGACGAGGACTGGGATGAGAAGGTGAGCAAAGCGATGAAGCGCGTCCCGCGTCTGTTGGCCCATGAGTATTGGGCCTGGCGCTTCCACCAAGATGGGGAATGGGATCGTGGCGGCGGGTTCCACCTTACCGCTTTGCGCGGCCACGGCACGGTCCGGCTGGCTCTACCCGATGGTTCCCGCATCATCAACACGTCCAGGGTCAGGGCGATTCATATGGTTGACGCCCTGGCACGCCGGGCAAAGCTGGAATACCCCTGGCCTGATCCAGGGGACATCATCGAGTGGCTGACAGACCAAGGCGTGTCTGTAGTGGATACTGAGAGCACGCCCTGGGAGATCGGCAAGCTCAAGGTCGCGTGGAAGTCAAGTCCCCCAAGCGCCATATTGGGTACTAAGGATGAGCGGTTTTTCTTGGTTATCCAAAAGCGGGGCGGCGAGTTGACCCTGCACCCGTCCAGCAGCAATGGCCAGCGTCCAAACAAGCGCAAAAAACTGGCCGCGATGGCTTTGGGGCCACAGATCAAGGATTTTTTGACTGACGAGATCGGCCGCGTGGCCCTGACAATGTGGGCCGTATGGGCTGGAAAATTGTTGAAAGAGTAGTCCATAAAGTTAGGAACATAAATCTATGGAAATGAGAATGAGACGGACGAAAACGTTAATCACATTGCTCTTGATAGCCCTGGCCTTGGCTCTCACCGGCGCCGTGGCGCATCTGCGCGCCGACGAAGCGCGAACGGTGGTCATCAATGAAGTCGCCTGGATGGGTGGCACCGTTAGTTCTAACGACGAGTGGATCGAGCTGTACAACAGTGGCCCGGTCGCCGTTGACCTGTCCGGCTGGGCCTTGGAAGCGGAGGATGGGGCGCCCTCTGTATACCTGAGTGGCACCATTCCCGCCGGCGGGCACTTGCTGCTTGAGCGCACCGACGACGAGAGTGTGCCCGGTGTGGCTGCGGATTTTATCTACACCGGCGCCCTGGAAGACGGGGGTGAGGACCTGACCCTGTTTGACGGTGCGCTCAATGAGATTGACCGGGTAAGCTGCGCGTCCGGCTGGTTCGCCGGTCATGCCAAAGGCCGCGTGCCGATGGTGCGCGTAGACGCGACGGCGCCGGGAGACCAGGCGGACAACTGGACCCACAGCCCGCGCTGCGGATCGGCCACAAACTCGTTCGGGGTGTCACGGACGTGTGACCCCACGATAGTCCACCTCGATTATGATCTTGACTGGGCCGTCTATTTCAATGAGCATTCCGGCCCAGACAGCCAGGTCACCCCAGAGGAAACCCCGATGGAAGCGGCGCTGTTGGCCCTGCTGGATGGGGCTGATAGCAGCATTGACGTGGCCTTGTACGGGCTGAATCGCGTCAGTGTCCTCGATGCCTTGATAGCGGCCCACGACAGGGGCGTGACTGTGCGAGTGGTCGGGGACGATGAGGCTGCTTTGGGCGCCTACAGCGCCGGTTACCAGGCGCTAACGGACGCTGGTGTCCCGGTGATGACGGACGCTGGATCAGCGATCCAGCACAACAAGTTTTTTGTCATCGACGGTGAGGTGGTTTGGACGGGTAGCACAAACCTGACAGACACCGGGTTCAGGATGAACGCCAACAACAGCATCGTGATTACCGATACCAACCTGGCTAACGTCTACACCTCGGAGTTCCAAGAGATGTGGGACGGCGATTTCCACGGGGACAAGGCCGACAACACAGCCCACGCCTTCAACTATGCCGGCACCTACGTGGAAAGCTGGTTCTCCCCCACCGACCTGGTGGCGTTTGAGGTGTGGGAGGAATTGGCAAACGCCGACGAAAGCGTCCATTTCGGGATGTTCTTCTGGACCGACGCTATGCTGTCTGACCGTCTGATAGAGAGGATGGAGGACGGTGTAGCGGTGTACGGGGTCTGGGACCATCTCGGCGCCGCCAATGCGTGGTCGGTAGATGAGGCACTGGTAGACGCCGGGGCACAGATCCGGATTGAGGACTGGCCCGGCAAGTGCCATCACAAGTTCGCTGTCATCGACGTGGACGGAGACGATCCGACCGTCATCTTGGGTTCGTACAACTGGACGGCAAGCGGGGCCTACGACAACGACGAGAACACGCTCATTATCCACGACCCTGACCTGGCCCGCGCCTACTACGCCGAGTGGCTGCGGATGTGGGATGAGTTGGGCACAGAGGTTTATCTGCCAATGGTAACGAGGCAGTAGAGGGGGAAATGTGTCTTGTCACGGGCCTGCACTCCAAGCCGCACCGGCGCTTCACGCTGCTGGGTGCTCACATAGCCAAAGCCTGGCATCCTGGGCGGGGGAACTACAGCGGGAGATCCCCCGTTGCCCTCGGTGCGGGCGCTTTGTGGAAAAGGCTAACCCGGTCTGCAAGAATCAGAATTGCGGATTGGAAGGGCAGCCCCAAGACCTGGCCGATCACCCCTTGCCGCCAGGCGTCCAGTTACACGTCAACGGAGACGGCAGTTGCTACGTCACGACAGAGGTCGAGCTATCTCCCACAACCAGGGAGATTTTGGGGGCGCTCAAGGACGCCGGCGCTACCCGGACCCTGCTCACCGGTGGCGCGGTGCGCGACGCGGCGATGGGTATCCAGTCCGCTGACCAGGACTGGGAGGTCTTTGGGCTGGAACATGAGATTATCCTAGAGGCCCTTTCCCAGTTCGGTAAGGCTTCCCTCGTCGATCCCGCCGAGACGGTGGGCGTCATCAAGCTGACCACCCCGGACGGCGAAGAACACGACTTTGGTATGCCCCGGACGGACAACAAGCAGGGGACAGGACATCAGGGGTTTAGGAAAGAGTATGACCCCAACCTGTTGGCGGTTGACGCCGCTTTCCGCCGCGACCTGGCTCCTAATGCGCTGGCCTGGGACCCGGAGAGCGGGCGGGTACTGGACTTCTTTGGCGGCCTGCGGGGTCTGGGCGAGGGCAAGCTACGCCACGCCAGCCGGGCATTCACTGATGACCCGCTCATCCGTCCGCTGCGCCTGGTGCGCTTTACGGCCAAGCTAGGAATGGCGCCTCACCCCGCTACGGCTCAGCTTTGCGAGTCGCTAATAGCTGAGGTTGAGTACACAGATACCCATCTCCGCGTCAGGGCGGCCGGCAGCGATGTATGGGAACACACGTCGCTGAACCGGGTTTGGACAGAGTGGGGCAAGCTGTTCAAGACCCAGGCGGTCACGCAACCATCTATAGCCCTCGACACGCTTCGGGCTACCGGGTGGCTCAAGGCGTACCCAGAGCTACAGGCGATGTACAACGGCGCGCCAGACCAAGATTACCCCACCAGCAAGCCGCGCGGGCGTTGCAGAAACTGCGGCAAGTTCGCGCCGGCCGACGTGGACCGCTGCCCCCACTGCGACGGGCCGGACTATGGCTTCGAGGCCGACCCCGATCATCCTGGTGTGCCCCAGGATGAAACCTGGCACCCAGAGGGAAACCTGTGGACACACACCAAGCTCACGACGGACCGCGCCGTTGAGGTTGCGGACCGCATCGCGCCCGGTGACGCCAAGATGAGGCAGATTTTGGGCCTGGCGGGGATGCTGCATGACGTGTACAAGCCCTACGTCACCCACCAAGATGAAGAAGGCCGGTGGGTCTCCCCCGGTCACTGTTCCAGCAAAGCGACCAAGGTGGCCGCGCAGTGCCTGCAGCGGATGGGCGTGCCGCCAGACGTGGCGGAACCGGTACTCAAGTTGATCCCAGAGCACATGATCCACCTCAACCCCCCTACTCCAAGGGCCGTGGCCAGGCTCGCCCGGAGGTTGGAACCGGCAAACATCGAGATGCTGATGGCGCTGGTCGAGGCCGACCACTCAGCCCGTCCCCCTTCACCGGGTGGGTTGCCGCCACAGGCTCAAGCGTGGCTCGACATGGCCAGTCAGTACGGGGTGTATGAGGGGTTGCCCCAGCGGATCATCGAGGGGAGACATATCAAGGACCTGGTGCCGCGTGGCCCTGCGATGGGGTTGCTGGTCGATTTGGCCGCTGACGCCCAGGCGGCGGGCGAGTTCGACGACCTGGAGGGTGGCAAAGCCTGGGTAAAGAATGTAGTCGATGAGTTGCAAAGCGTAGCCGCGCAGGTCCCGGAGGACAGGCGCAAGAGGTTGACGCGGGACGCGATGACTATCGCGAAAGAACTCAGCCGCGACCCCGTACAGCTCTTGGCCGAGATGAGCGACCATCGCCAGGGGTGGGACGATGTGCTGGAAGAAATTGAGGCTATTCCAGAGAGCCGCCAGGCAAAGACCCTTACGGCATTAGTCTCTTGCTTGACCCCGCGTGACCTCCAACGGGCGCACACGATGGCGGTAAGTCTGCCTGACCCAAGACCTTATGGCAAAAGCTCTAGAACGAAAGTTCTAAACGTGCTGTCGGCGCAAATGGCCCAAGAGGGCATGGTTCAGGAGGTTATGGACGGTGCGCAGACCGTCAAGAATTTATCGGCGCGCACAGAGATGTTACAAGGCGCTGCGTTCAGCGCGTTAAATGCAGGTCGCCCGCGCGCCGCGCTTCGTCTGGCCCAGACGATACAGGGCAAAGCGCAGGCCCGCGCCTTGCGGGATTTGGTTATAGAGTTGGAAACAAAAGGCTATAGAAATGAAGCGTTGGCTGGATTGCGGGCGATGACTAACCCTCATCTCAGAGAGCAG
The DNA here is from genome assembly GCA_034437575.1 of Anaerolineae bacterium. Lineage (GTDB taxonomy): Bacteria > Chloroflexota > Anaerolineae > Aggregatilineales > Phototrophicaceae > DAOTTY01. The sequence continues at coordinate 5,159 of DAOTTY010000357.1, forward strand.
GTAGCGGAGAGGTTGGGAGTAAGCGATGTCTTGTAACAACTGTGCCAAGCAAGCAGCACCGACGATGGGGAATGCAGGCGTTTCCATTGGCCAGGTAAAGGCCCTGTGGGCAAAGGCGTGCGATTTTATGAAGGGCAAGTGTAGACATTGTGGTCAGTTTCTCAGCCTGAGAAACCCAGTCTGCCGGAATCCTCACTGTCCAGGCCAAGGCGAACAACAGGGTCAACCACAGTCCTGGCCTAGCAACGGGCATGGGCACTCGTCCCCCCGTCGAGCGTTAGATGAAGCACAGTCATGGGCTAACGTTCATGAAGACGCTTTGGGGCGAGCGGCATGGGCCGCAACCAATGCCAGAGATGCAACTCTGCGCGCGCGTGCTGTGGACATGTTGGGCAAGATGGGCAATGCGCGAAGCGTGTCTACGTTGGTCCATAGCCTTCGAGACAAAGATGCTGGCGTGCGCAAAAAGTCAGCAGAGGCACTTGCTCGGATTGGAAGCCCAAACGCTATACCCGCGTTGACCCAGGCGCTTCATGACGACAAAGACGAAAATGTGCGCTGGCGCGCAGCAGCGGCGTTGGGGCGCATTGGAAACGAGCGGGCTGTGCCTGTGTTGACTCAGGCACTCCGAGATCAAAGCTTCAACGTTCGGCTTCGTGCGGTGGCGGCTTTGAGAAAAACGACAAACCTAGAGGATCAAGGTCAACATCACCAAGTAACACGTTTGCTAATCTATACGTTTCACAATGACCCTGACTGGCGCGTGCGACAGGAGGCAGCCCAGGCGTTAGGGGTACTCGGAGGCAGAGATTCCGTAGACGCACTGATCCGAAAAGTGCAAAACGGGGATGGAAACCAACACGTATACGATGCGGCGGTGGCCGCGTTGGAGCGAGCTACTAGGCGACGGACGGAGAGAGGTTAAGGGAGAACGATGTCCTGTAATAACTGTGCCAAGCAAGCTCAAGGGGCAATGACGGGCGCCGGCGTGCCGTCCGGTCAGGCTCAGGCGACCTGGGCGATGGTGCATGAGCATCTCTCCCGTTGCCAGCAGTGCGGGCGATTTCTTAGCCCACGTACCCCTGTTTGCACGAACCCGAAGTGTAAGCTGGTGGGCGAACAACAGGGCGACCCCCGCCCCTGGCCGCCTGAAGGGGTCAGATTTACGACTGACACTAGCAAGGTGGGCGAAACGGTGGTGGATGACTCACCTTCACCCGTTGACGCTCAAATTCAGAAGCTACAGAGTAGCGATGGGGCCACACGTGAGGAAGCGGCCAAGGCACTGGGCGAGCTGGGCGCCCCCGAAGCTGTGCCGGCGCTGATCCAGGCGTTGACCGAGGATGAGAATTGGCGCGTGGCCTGGCGCGCGGCTGAGGCGCTGGGGCAGATAGGCGACCCTGAAGCCGTGGACACATTGATCCAGGCAGCGCGTCGAGACAATAACGATAGCGTATGTCTCGCTTCGATCTGGGCATTGGGGGAGATTGGCGACCCTAAAGCCGTGGACATTGCAGCTCTGGGATTGAAAGAGGATCATCCTTCTTTTAGAGCGGCCTCGGCGAACGCTCTAGGGAAAATCGCTGATGAACGCGCCGTAGTCCCGCTGGCTTTAGCGGCGTGGGACGAGGACGGACTAGTACGCGGATATGCGATGAACGCTTTGGAAAACATTGGTGGTGAACGGGCTATGCCTGTGTTGCTCCGGGCACTGACGGACAATGACCCCACAGTGCGCAAGGCGGCAGCTTC
>DAOTTY010000358.1:0-1846 GCA_034437575.1 Anaerolineae bacterium
ACTAGCGGCGGCTGGTGGGTGGTGCCGTGGTCGCGCAGGCCCGCCGTCGTCTGGCACCAGTCCAGCACGTCCCGGTTGGCCTGACGCATGTCAGTGATGGCCCGTCCGCCCAGGAAATTGCGCTTCACGTAGTGGACACCACCCTGCTCGACCTTGCCCTTGTGCTGGGGCGTGCGCACCCGACACGGGGCGATGAGAAAGCCGTCGTGCTCGGCGCACTCGCGGTAGGCTTGCTGCACCTGCGGGTCGTCCTGAACCGCGCGGGTGATAGCCGCCTTCAGGTTGTCCACCACGATGCGCTCGGGTACCCCGCCGAAGTGGGCCAGCGCCCGTCGATGACATTCCAGCCAGGTGCGCACGCTCTGATCCCACACGAACTCGACATACTGGTGGCGGCTCCACGACAGCGTCATCACAAAGGCCCACGCCTTACGCTCCTGACCGGTTTCCGGGTCGAGCAGCTTGCCAGCGTAGCCGAAATCCACCTGCGCTTCGTTTCCGGGCGGTGTTTCCACCCGCACCACCGCCTCCGGCACCGATGGTTCCAGACGCTGGACGAAGCGCCACACCGCCGCGTAGCTCCCCTCGAAGCCCTGTTCCAGCAGCCGCTGGTGAATGGCCGCAATTTCCACATTTTGCGCCCGCCACCACCTGCTCGCGGTACGGCTCCACGCTCGACACCTGCTGCGGCGGGGCCACTGCTGGCAGGGTCGCCTCAAGCCGCTGGTGCAGTTCCGCCTGACTCGGCAGCTCGCCTTCCAACAAGCCCTGCTCGGCGCCCCACATCCGGTACTTGCGCACCGTTTTGCGGTGGACCATTATGGGGCGTGAAATGACAAAAACCCCCTATTTAGTAGGCAAGCAGTCAACAAAGAGCTGAAACGTTACTGGCAAGAACAAGCTACCTGAAATCCTGCTCTGACGTTTGTGGCGCTTTTTGCCTGCGACCTACCAAAGACAGTAAAAAATACATACCTTCTAACCACTACCCCATCTCCGGTCACCTCAAAGGATAAGGGTTTGCCGATGATCTTTGCGAAACTGGTTTGGTGAACATCCCCAACGCGCCTTGAATAGTTGATAAAAATAACTCACATTCCCAAACCCTGCTTCAAAAGCAATTTCAGTAGGTGATTGTTCGGTGTGTAAGAGTAAGTCACCGGCATAATCCAGGCGCAAATCGTTGATAAATTGAGAGGGTGTCTTGTCAAGATATTGCTGGAAAACGCGTCCAACGTACTCAGGTGTACGCTTGGCAAGCCGCAAGAGAGCCACCCGACCTTCGATAAAATGCTCTTGCTTTTTCATTTCTACTATGACCTGATGTAACCAGGGCGGCATTGGCTCGCTAATTTGAACGGCAGCCGAGGCGAAATGCTCGCTGACAATTTGCGCCAATAGTGCGCGCAAGTTACGCCGTGCAGTCAGGGCATCCCTATAAGACAAACGCCCCCAGTACTGCAAATGCTCCTGCAGCCGTTTCTTATCACCGCTGTTCAATTGTTTCATTAGTGGAAGTTCGGGGGTCGCAAACAAATGACGCTGCAATTCCAAGAAACTGACAACAGCGTCAAAGATAGGGGTTAAAAAGGCAACATTTATCAGTTCACAGTTCTTATGCTCTGTTTGGCTGAAACAATGCGCGTCATCTGGCCGTATCAGTATCAGGGAACCACTTGTCAGGTGTTGCACCTGTCCGTTGATGTGATGGGTAATTTCCCCCTGGGCAATCAAAAACACTTCATAGAAATCGTGCCGATGCAGACGGGTTGAAATTTGCTCCGCAAAGGGAATAAAGGCATAATGCCCTCCGATTTCAACGTCAATAATGCTGGCTGCACGCAGT
>DAOTTY010000359.1:0-2347 GCA_034437575.1 Anaerolineae bacterium
GAGCTTGTGCGCGATGGTGACGCGCTTACACTGAACACGGGTTGGCAGATAGCGCCGGGCTTGCCCCTTAACACGTATTCGATGGCCTTCCTTGTTATGGTGCCAGAAGCCAGCGCGCCCGTGCTTCAGCAAGACGTGGGGCTAGGCTTCAACGACGGGCCGTATACCCCGGTACAGGTCACGTTTGATGTGAGCGCGTTAGAGCGCGGCCCCTATGAGGTGTGGGCGGCGGTTTACAACTGGCAAACCCTCGAACGGCTCCCCGCGCAGGATGTGACGCGCAGCACCCCTCACCCCGATGGATGGGTGCAAATCAGCGGCTTTGAGCTATAGTTGGGCGCATCACCTGGCAGAGTGCGGGAGCGGTACGGATGAAGAATCAAGTTGACCCCAAAGAAGCACAGGCGGAACTCATTACCGGGGCGCTGCTGGTAGTGGTTATTGCGCTGTTGATGTTGGGCGACGTGGGCAACGGCTTTGCAATGCTGGCCGCCGGCTTGGTTTTATTGGGCAGTGGGGTCTATCAAACGCAGCGCGGCTGGCATGTGAGCCTTATCACATGGTTATTGGTTGTGACGCTGACGCTGGGCGGGTTGGGCGTGCGCCTATATCTGGTTAGCTATATGCGGATTAATTTCGTGGCCATCACGTTGATTGCCATCGGCGCGTATATGTTTTACTCGGTGTTCCGCCCACGCTGATAACCTCACGGTTTAGCAAACTTTTAACATCTTCCCCCTGGTGAGCCGATGCGTTCTTACCTGCTGCTTTCATGATTCTGTAGGCCGCCCTACAACGTCCCCTACCGCCCCACGCTACAATCGCAGACATTCACGCTTTTCCACTCAACAACTATTGGAGTCATTTACCTGTGAGTAACAAAATCATTGCACTGCTGGCGCTGACGGCGCTGGCCTCAGTCACGTTTGCCCAGGGCGCTTCACAGCCGCATATCGCCTACACCTACCAGAACGGGAGTGGCAATCGCTATCTGCCCGACGCAGCGGGCACCTTCCCGGACGTGCGCCAACTCGATGTGCAGCTTGACGCCGTGCCCGCGTGGGTGGTCGGCGGGTTGGTCAACGGTGCCCCCACATGGACAGTTGCGCTGGTTGATGGCCGCGTGCTGGCTGTGGACGCCATCGCAGGGGCAGACGACGTGAGCGGTTTGATGTTACAAATTGGGCAGGTTGCGCCACAGCAACCCATCGCCGCTGTGTACGATGGCCAGACCCCGCCCCAACTGCTGACGGTGAGCAGTGACATCGCGCCGCTTTCCGCACCGGTGGCCGTTGATAGTGACGCGGCCCGCTTCGCCTATGTGGCCAGCAATGGTGACCTCGTACTGATCGTGGGCGGGGATGCCGAAGCCGCCCGCCAACCGCTCAATATCCAGCAGGACGCGCAAATCGTGGTCAGTGATGATGGCTTAATCGCTGTCTACACGCAAGCAGGTAATGATCGCTATGTGCATGGCATCATGGGCGACGACATCGAAGGCGCAGGGCTGGCCATCCTGGACGGCGAAACGTTGGAGGTGCTAGCATCTGTGACACTGCCGGAAAGTGACGTGTTCGAGGGCCTATCTCCGTTTTGGGCAGACGTAGACAATGACGGCACCCAGGACATCATTACTACACCCAGTAACGGTCAGGTGGGCGCATGGGTGCGGGCCTACACGGCTGGCGGCGAGATATTGGCCGAGTCGCGGGCGATTGGGCAGGGCTTCCGCTGGCGGCACCAGCTTGCAGCAGCGCCCTTTGGCATTAACGGCGAATACCAGATTGTGGATGTGCTGACGCCCCACATCGGCGGCATGGTGGAGTTCTTCGACTACACTGACGGTGAGTTGGTCGTGAACAATGCACAGTTAGGCTACACATCACACCTCATCGGCTCGCGCAACCTCGATCAAGGCGTGGCAGCAGACTTCAACGGCAACGGCAAACCAGAACTCGTCATCACCGACCCAGCTCGCCAGAACGTCACCGCATTGGAAAACACCACCGAGGGCGTGCAAGAAGTGTGGCGCTTGCCATTGGATGACACGCTGTACAGCAACTTTGCCGCCGTCCAACTGCCGGATGGCACGTTGGCACTGGCCGCTGGCACGACGGATGGCAGGCTGCGGGTGTGGCTGCCGCGCTAAATAAAGTCAAGTTTTCACATCGCGGGGACAGCGTCCCCGCCCCCTGCAAAGGGTTGGTACCCTTTGAACCCATGTTTTCGGATGCAAAGCATCCGAAAAGGCAAGTTTTTGATCGCTTTTTGAAAAAAGTGACGGGTTTGGGCAGCGCCCAATTATCTACCATGCAACTTTGCAAAAGCCCTGCGCAAAATCCCCTCC
>DAOTTY010000360.1:0-3133 GCA_034437575.1 Anaerolineae bacterium
CGCATCGTTCAGTTCATACGCTCCCTTCCATTGCCCCCGTTTCAGCCAGACGTGCGCCACCTCCACGCCGGCACCGCCCGGCCATTTGCGGCTCTGCACGGCGCGGGGGATGGTGTAGCCCCACTGCGTGAGCTGGTCCAACCCCACTTCGCGGGTGTCCCCCTGCGCGATAGTGTTGGTCGCCAGCAACCCCGCCATCCCACCCACTTGCAGCAGGTCGCGGGTGCGGAGGAAAAAGTAGGCGCACAGGTCGGCACTCCCGCGCTTGCCGTCCGCAAGGTGCGCCACCAGGTAGGTGCGGTAGGGCGTGCCCAGGCCGCCCGTGATGCGCTGCCCGCCCATAAACGGCGGGTTGCCCACAATGGCAGCGAAGTAGGGGTCAGGATATCGGGTATCGGGTCCAGCGGGGGCGGACCCTGGACCCTGACCCCTGACCCCAGAACCCTGATCAGCCCCCAGCCCCCTGGCCCCAGAACCCTGAAAAACTTCGGGGAACTCCAGTTCCCAGTGGAAGGGGCGGTTGCCGTTCAAGAGCGCGTCGGCTTCCGCACGCAGTCGGGCGAAGGCTTCGAGGGCGGGGGCGGCTCCCTGGTCGGTGAACCGCCCGGCGCGGATGTCCTGCCCGGCCATCAGCAGGATGGGCAGGTCGTGCGTTTCCCATCGTCCACGCAACCGTTTACCAGCCTTCTCCGTTTCTGCCAGCGCGGATGCGGCCAGCAGGTCGGCGCAGAGGAGCACCAGCTCGCTGGTCTGCTCTGCCTTCGCCAGCAGGGCCGCCTTCTCCTCCGCATCCTTAATATCCAGCACGGGCGTGGCGGCAATCTGGCGACGCAACCCGCGCACCTCGTCCAGCGTGCTATCCAGCAGCGGCTTGAGCAACGGCAACTGGTAGCTCTGCTCCTGGCGGGACACCTCCCGGCGGTCCAGCGTCCAGCAGGTGAGTTGCGCTTCGCTCACGCCGAGGAGCGAGTCGCCACACTTGAGCGCGTGATCCAGGAAGGTGAAGGGCTTATCTTTTTGCAGCGTCGTCAGCCAGAGCGACAGTTTGGCAATCTCCACCGCCAGCGGGTTTTTGTCCACTCCGTAGAGGCAGCGGTTCGCCACCAGCCGGCGCGCTGCCGTCAACCGCTCGTCTTCTTCTGCTGAGGGTTCTGGGTTCTGGGTTGGGGGTTCAGTGGGGGCGGTTCCTGACCCCTGGCCCCTGGCCCCTGCCCCCTGAACTGTCCCCTGTCCCTCCCTGGCCTCAACGAGACGCTCGGCGAGATAGCGGCAGGCCTGCACCAGGAACGCGCCCGACCCCATCGCCATATCGCACACCGTGAGGTTGAGAATCTGGTTGGGCGAGCGCAATACCCACTCCTGGCGGGGCAACCCTTGCGCGGGGCCCTCGTAGACCAGCGGTTCCAGCGTGTGCTGCACCACTGGCTCGGTCAGGGAGCGTGGCGTATAGTGCGTGCCTGTGGCGCGGCGTTCGGTGCCGCTTGTGACATAGACGCTACCCGCCGTGATAACAACGGGTCGCTCGAAGGTGTCCCATCGCACCAGCGCAGCAAAGGGGCGGGCCCGCTGGAACACGTCGTCATCATTGTCGCAGGCGACGCGAAGGCGGTTGAGCGCGTGGCCCGAAAGTGACGTACTGAGCGCGTTGCGGAGCGCGCTTTCCGAACGGCCCGTTTGTTCCTTGAGAAACGCCATAAGCTGCTCACTGGCAAAGGGGGTCTCGCTGTCGTTGTCGGCAGCGTCGGACGGGGGGCCGGCCAGGGTTTCCAGCGTGCTCAGAGGCACCTCTGGCTCGCGCTCTTTCGTCCCGACCAGTCCGAGCATTGGCTCGGCGGCCCGCTGCGCCGTGTGGTCCAGCAACCCCTCGTAGACGTGCCCGATCTGCTCAATGTCAAGCGCACGGAAGGAGAGGCGGCGCGGTTCGGCGGGGCCACCGCCCGGCACCTTCACCCGCAATATCTGGAGGGCTTCCAGCAGGTGCAGCACCGTGCGATTGTCTACCTTCAACGGACGAGCAGCACGAGGGGTCAGGGTTTCAGGGTTTCGAGATGATACACCGCCACCACCAGATCCATACCCTTCTGCCACGCGGTCAGCTCGCGGTACGATTGTAGCCCCATCGTCAGATACTCCTTTCCCCGAACCCTGAACCCCATCCTGAACCCTATCCCCAGAACCCTGACCCCTCCCGGTGCGTCCTTCGAGAAAGGGGTAGCGGTCGGGGTCGAACAGGCTCCCGCCATAGGCCGGCATCGAGAGTTCGTGATGCAATACCCCGTCGTGAACCAGGCGAAAGACCGCCAGCAAGCGGCACCAGGCATCGTGCCGACGCTCCAGCACATCCTCGCCCATGTGGTCTGCCGCATCGCGCAGCATCCCCCGCAACGTAGAGACCGCGTAGGATTCATCGTAGAGACGTTCACCCAACCGCAGCAACCCGCGCTCTTCCGCACAAAAGAGGAAGACCAGCCGCATCATAATCGTGAGCGCAGCCTCATAGAGCACCGTTTCGGGCGTGTCGCGCAGCAGCGTGCGCCCCGTGTCCTTATCCAGACGGTCAATCGTCTGCACCAGCATCTCCACCGCCTGCCGCACCTGGTAGCCGAGCTGGTCGGTCACTTCCTGCTGGTTGGTCACACTTTCGGCAAAGAGACCTTCCAGCGTGTCGCCCTCGGCCACGCCATACAAGCGGCGCATCTCCAACAGCGTCCGGAACGAGCGCAGCGTGATGTTTTCCTCCAACCAGAACGACGCATACCACGAAACAAACGACGAGGTTTCCTGGCGCGGCGCATGCACCAGCATCCAGTGGTCGCCATTCGTCACCAGCCCCAGCGGCACATCGCAAGCGCGGAGCAGTTCCGCCATGCGCGTCGCGGGCGAGGCTTTCCAGCGGCCCCCTGCCAGCGGCTTTTCCAGCGATTGCGTCACGGGGAGCACCTGAATGAGCAACCGCGCCGGCTCGTTGCGCGTGGTCCGACGGATGATCAAGTCCGGGCGGAGGATCTCGTGCTGTTCCTCAACCGCCGCCTTGAGCGTTTCAGGTATTGCCGCCCCTTCCTCAATAATGTCGGCAGGATAGCCAAGCACATCGCTGAGGACAAACCGCACCCACGCCCAATGGATGGCGGGG
>DAOTTY010000361.1:0-1762 GCA_034437575.1 Anaerolineae bacterium
TTACGCCGAGAAGGCCGGGGCACGCCTTGAGGTAACTCGAAGTGCCCCCTTCGACCGAAGATTAGTGAGAAAGGAGACGCGCCATACCTCACCCCGCTAAAGCAGGGTGTCTCCTGGCGCAACAGTCTATGAGCAATACAAATGCATTGAGCGTACTGGAACCCCAAAGCCTAACCGAACTCAAGGGGGTGGCGCAGGTGTTCGCCGAAAGTGGTATGTTCAGCGATGCGCGCGGCATGGCGCAGGCGTTCGTTAAAATCATGGCGGGCCGCGAAGCGGGTTTTGGCGCTTTTGCGTCCATGCAGAACGTGAACATCATCCAGGGCAAACCATCGTTTAACTCACAAATGATGGCCGCCGCTGTGAAGCGCCATGAAAAATATGACTATCACGTAGAGAAAATGGCAGAAACCGAATGCGTCATTGTTTTTTACGAGGAAGGCCAGGTCATCGGCGAGTCGGCGTTTACTATGGCGGACGCACAACAGGCGGGCGTGACTGGAAACAAGACATGGCAGAAATACCCGCGCAATATGCTGTTTGCGCGCGCCATGTCGAATGGAGTACGTTGGTACTGTCCTGATGTGTTTAGCATGGCGGTCTATACCGCCGATGAACTTGGTGAGGCTGAAACGCCTGTTGATTTTGATCCTGACGATCCTGGCAGCATCATCGATGGGAAATTTGTTGAGCCTGGCGACGAGCCGGCACAAGAGCCTAAAGACGCTTCGCCGTTCCCGCCCCGCCAGAACAAATCCGAACTTGACGACTTTTTCCCGCGTGGCACAGAAACAGAAGACGACATCAACACCACGCCAGAAGGGCCTACGCTGTTTGAGCTTGGGAATGCTCAGGGGATGGTAGACTATGTTGGCGATAAAAGCGCCGACATTGACACCAAAGCTCATGGCTGGCGTTACCACGCTGGCAGTCGCGCCCGGAAAGCATTGGGCGTGGAAAAGTGGGAGGAACTCGTGGGGCGTGATAAACGCGAGCTGCTGGCTACGCTGGACGACTACATTGAGCAAAAGAACGCCGAACTGGCGGAGGACTAACCGACAATACCGGGGGCGGTGCTGCCGCCCCCTCGAATGGAGGAGTGAGCATGTATAGCAAAATATTCACGTTGGACGACATTCGGGCGTTAGGGCCATGTATAGACCCGACCGAATACGAGGGCGTTGAGGAGGGGTGGACTGGTACGGCCCAAGACATCCTGAGCGCAGAGCAAGTAAAGCCGGACGACCGGCTGTGGGTCGTGCTCCGGCTGGATATTCCGCGCCGCATTAAACTTGAGTTCGCCTGGTGGGTAGCCAATCAGGCACGGCACTTGATGTTGGACAAACGCAGCACCCGTGCGCTCGATGCGTTGCGTTCGTACTTGGACGGTAACGCTACCGCCGACGAACTCAGACAGGCGCGGGTGGCGGCGAAGGCTGCGGCATGGGCGGCGCTGGATGCGGCGCGAACGGTGGATGCGCCGGAATGGGCGGCGGCATGGGCGTCGGTGGGGGTGGAGAAAGCGGCATGGGCGTCGGAGGCGGCAGCGGCACGGTTGTCGGAGGTTGCGGCATGGGCGGCGCTCAACGCGGCACAGGCGTCGATATGGGCAGTGTCGGAGCAGGTGGCACAGGCGTCGCAGGAAGCTATGCGTCGTCCACAAATACTTCACCTGCACACGCTGTTGAACGCCTACACCGCCGAACAGGCGGACTAGCCGACAACACCGGGGGCGGTGCTGCCGCCCCCTCGAATGGAGGAG
>DAOTTY010000362.1:0-7419 GCA_034437575.1 Anaerolineae bacterium
CGGGCGGCAGGGCAAACGCTAGTTTGTGGCTGGGGGGTATGATAGCATTGAGGATTAGTGTTTGCCTCACCTCCGAGGGGAATTTATGAACAACAACCAGACCGCTTCATCCCACACAGAGATGACCACTCTCCGCAGAGAGTTAGACCTGCTGCGTGCCCAGCAGCGAGAAATGTACAAGCACACTCCCGATGCAGTAAAGCAAAAGCTGGGGTTCACGCTCAAGGGCCAGGATGAGAGCCAGACAGGCCAGCCGGATTTTATGGCAACGCTGTTGGCGCACAAAAAAAACGACGCGCAGTTGCGGCGTAATGTACGGGTTTCGTTGCACTACAAGTACACATGGTTCCCGGTTAGTAAGGTGGCTAACTCGTCTATCAAGTATGCGTTGTATACGGCGGAATTGCGCCCGGCGCAGCGCCGAATGGTTTCGGATACGTTCGGCAAGCTGCACGATCCGCTTTACAGTTCGTTGCTAACCGGTTTCCAAATTCCCGCAGAAAGTGATCTGTTTTACCGGGCGTACTTTTCCGATGAGTTTTACCGCTTTGGCTTCGTGCGCCATCCTTATGCGCGGGTGTTGTCGTGCTATCTGGACCGAGTCGCTGATATGCAGAAGAGCGTGTCTAAGGAAATTCATCGCATGGCCCAGGACAACCTGGGCATCGACCGCAGCCCGGTCAGCTTTGAGGAGTTTGTGCAGGTGCTAACCACCTTTGATGGCCTGCACCGAATGAATGAACACTACCGCCCATGCTATCACGAGTTGTTCGCTGGGGATGTTCCCCTGGATTTTGTGGGCCGCTTTGAAACGCTGAACGAGGACTGGGCCACAGTCCGCGATCACCTGGGGCTGGACCCGTCCATTACGCTGGGCCACAAACACCCCAAGCCCACCAGCGCGGCAGACAAACTGCGGAAGTATTACACGCCAACGGCCAAGCGGCTAGTTGACGAAATCTATGCAGACGACTTTGAGGCTTATGGCTATGAGCGAGACTTCGACGCGGTTTAGCGGCTGCGGGCGGCCAATGGGTGTAAGGTGGGTTAACGGTTATTCGCTCGGCGGGTCGTCTTGATCGGACTCAAACGTCACTTGTTCGTAGACCGCCTGGAGTGCCAGTTGGCACCCAACTGACGCCAGCGTGACAGACCCCTCCAGGCCACGTACATCGCTGAACTGCCACATACCATCCGCTTGCCGCACGAAGCGCTCGATGTGTGGTTGGTCTTGTGAAATGAGAATGTATTCCTGTAGCGATTCGATTTCACGATAGCGTGCAAACTTCTTGCCCCGGTCATAGGCTTCAGTGTTGGGGGAAAGCACTTCGATCACAACACCGGGGTTGAGCAGAACGTCACGTTGTTCATCATCGAATTGTGGGTCGCCACAAACAACGCTGATGTCAGGATAGACGTATGATCCAGTAGACGGCGTGCGAACCTTCATGTCCGAGGGATAAGTTTCGCATCCTTTACCTCTGAGCTGGCTATAAATTGCGACATAGGTGCTACCCGCGATCAAGTTGTGATTGCGGCTTGCCCCGGACATCGCATAGATTTCGCCATCAACAAACTCGTGTTTGATCTCGCTGCTGCGTTCAAACGCCAGGTATTCAGCTTCGGTCATGGGGTGGGACTCACTGGGCATTGCCGATATACAGTTTTTCATCCTGCCTTCAAGGCGTTTACGACGGCTATTGTAGCATCGTGGGCACAGTTGTGAGTACACCCGATTGCAAAGGAATTGGAGGGGGAATTCGCATGACAGTAAGATATGCCCGGCCAATTCCACGTTTACTTTGGCTATCGCGCTGTGCTATTATCCCAGGCGGCCATGTGGCCAAATAACGATCACATGCCTGGACCCGGTGCGTGTTGTCCTGCATAGGTGGGATGTCAACCGGGGGCGAAGGGCGTGGCAGCCAAAAACACAGGGACAACAGGAGATCTTATGCCCTCCCAGGTATCACTCAAGAATTTGCTTGAGGTGGGGGTTCATTTTGGGCACCGTACCCAAAAGTGGAACCCGAAGATGGATAACTACATCTTCACCTCGCGCAACGGGATTCACATCCTCGATTTGCAACAAACCATCAAAAACCTGAACACCTACCACGACATGATCCGCGATCTGGTTGCGGGCGGCGGCGTGGTGCTGTTCGTGGGCACCAAGCGCCAGGCGGCAGAAACCATCCGCCAGGAAGCAGGCCGCTGTGGAATGCCCTATGTTAATCACCGCTGGCTGGGCGGCACGCTCACCAACTGGACGACGATTCGCAAGCGAATTGACCAGCTCAAAAAGCTGGAAGAACGCCGCGACAAGGGCGAGTTTGAGCGCCTGACGAAGAAGGAAGCGCTGCAACTGGAGCGCGAAATCGCCAAGCTGCAACTGCGTTTGGGCGGCATCCGCAACATGAAGCGCCCGCCAGAACTGGTCTTCATTGTAGACACCGTTCGTGAAGACACTGCCGTTAAGGAATGCAACATTCTGGACATCCCCGTGCTGGCCCTGGTAGACAGCAACAGCGACCCGGATGATGTGGACTACATCCTGCCTGCCAACGATGACGCCATGCGGGCCATCAAGCTGATGGTGAGCGCCATTGCCGACGCGGTGCTGGCTGGCCGCGCCATGCGTAAGGGCGACGATGGCGACGATGGCAACATCGAAACAATGGATGATGTGAACTTCTCCCAGTATGATGACGGCAACAACGATGACAGCGACGGCAGCGACGAAGACTACCTGGGCGAATCCACGCTCAAGAAGATTCGCAGCCAGCGCCTGTCCGTTGATGACGATGATAACGAAGACGACAAATAACCAAACACGGAGAGGATGAGAGAGTACATGGCAGAAATCACCGCGAAGATGGTGAAGGAACTGCGGGCCATCACGGGGGCAGGGCCAATGGATTGCAAGAAAGCGCTTCAGGAAACCAATGGCGATATGCAGGCCGCCATTGATTTCCTGCGCGAAAAGGGCATGGCCAGCGCTAACAAGAAGCTGGGCAAAGACCGCGCCATGAACGAGGGGCTGGTCATGATGTTCCAAAGTGAGGACAAAAAGCTGGGTGCCCTGGCCGAAGTCAACTGCGAAACGGATTTTGTGAGCAGCAACGAAATCTTCCAGCAATTCGCGCAGGATGTGGTGGAGCAGGTGGCCCACAAAAACCCCGCCGATGTGGAGGACCTGATGGGGCAGCCCTTCCACAAGGATGAAAGCAAGACCATGGAAGACAAGCTGAAGGAAACCATCGCAGACATTGGCGAAAAGGTGCAAATCGGCAACTTTGCCCGCTTTGAGGCTGCTGATGGCGGTCAGGTAGAAATCTACCAGCACTTTAACAAGCTCATTGGTGCAATGGTGGAACTGGACAAGGGCGCGGGTGACGTGGGCTACGATGTGGCCATGCACATTAGCAACCTCAAGCCAGAGCATGTCACCCGTGATGAAGTACCCGCTGACAAGGTGGAGCACGAGCGCCAGGTGCAGTTAAACCGCGCCATCGAAGAAGGCAAGCCAGAGCACATCGCCACAAAGGTCGTTGAAGGGCGCATGAGTAAGTTCTATGAGGAAATCGTCCTGCTTGAACAGCCCTTCCTCAAGGACGACAGCAAGACCGTCGGTCAGTTGGTTCAAGAAGCGGGTGCCGAAGTGAAGCGTATGGCCCGGTTCGCCATCGGTGAAGCAGTAAACGACGAGGAAGACGGTGACGAGTAGGCACAAGCTCAAGCCACTCACCAATTACATACACCTGACGTAAACCAGAAGGGAATTAGCACTGGCGCTAATTCCCTTTTTTGTTGCCAATGGACTGCTGTTGGCGAATGAAGCCCTCACCCTGAAGCCCTCTCCCAACCGCCGCTGTGCGGCCAGGAAAGGGACTTGAGAAATACTTTCCTCCCCCTCACCCAGCGCCGCGTTCAGGGGCCGGGGGGTGAGGGCCTGAAACATTCATCTTTTACAGGAGGCTTACACCATGACGACATCACCCAATCGCCCCAAATACCAGCGGGTTATCCTAAAGTTTAGCGGAGAAGCCCTGGCCCCCGCCGAGGGCAAACTGGGCATTGACCCCGACTGCGCCGAGGACATCGCCCGCAAAACCAAAACCGTTCACGATATGGGCGTGGAGGTTGCTATCGTGATTGGCGCGGGCAACCTGTGGCGCGGGGCCACCGGCGTTGAGCGTGGCATGGAGCAGGCCACCGCCGATCATATGGGCATGATTGCCACCGTTATGAACGGGTTGGCCCTGCAAGACGCGCTTGAGCGGCAGGGTGTGCCCACCCGCGTGCAAACTGCCGTCCAGATGAACGCCGTTGCCGAGCCGTACATCCGGCTGCGGGCCATCAGCCACATGATGAAGGGGCGCGTGGTCATCATTGCCGGGGGCACCGGCAACCCCTTCTTCACGACAGACACGGCGGCAGCCCTTCGTGCGGCAGAAATTGGCGCAGACATCGTGATTAAGGCCACCAAAGTCGATGGCGTCTACAGTGCCGACCCCAAACTCCACCCGGATGCCGAGCGCTATGAGCGCCTTACCTACCGTGATGTGCTGGACCGCAACCTGCGCGTGATGGACATGACCGCCTTTACACTGTGCCAGGAGAACAACATGCCTATCATGGTGCTGGACTTTTGGGCAGATGGGGCACTGACCAGTGCCGTGCAGGGCGATTCATCTGTGGGCACGCTTATCCAGAATGAGGCGTAACCATGCGCCGACTTTTTGCAATCATGATGGCGAGCGCGGCCCTGTTGACGGCCTGTGCCCCCAACCCGCCGCCCCCCGCGCCCCTCACCCCAAACGTCATTGAGGCTACATTGGTGGTGCCGCCGCAAGCCGTTGAGGGCGATACCCAGGATTTAGCAAACGAATTGCAGCTTGGCCAACCCGCAGGCGGCTTTTTTAGTGTGACGGTAACAGGTGCAGCCGAGGGACTGTTTGCCGGGGCGGGGCGCTACATCTGTGTGGGTGATGTTGAGCAGCTTAGTGTGACGAACCCGGCCACCGTGATTGTGTTCGGGGTGCCGCCAGACGCAGCAACGGGTGAAATCACAATCGACAGCAGCAACCCGGCAGTAACCGTCGCGGTGCTGCTGGATGAGGTGGGCACTGTTGACGAGTATTTCGGGATTTTTACGCTGGACGACGTTCCGGGCGCAGCCGGTGACCCGGTGCGTGGCAGTTTTGACATCACCCTGCTAACCGCCAGCGGCGATACGATTAACGCGGCGGGGTCATTCGATGTGACGGCGGCCAGGCTGTGCGGCTAGCCTTTGAGGCGCACTTCAAGTTCAATTTCGTGACGAATGGGGATACTGTCCAGGCCCAGCAGCGGGATTTCCGGCTTGAGGCGGCGCGACTCGATGACGGCTTCGCGGTGAACAGCGATAATGTGAAAGCCCCGTTTTTGCCAGTAGCGCAGGGAGGGGGTGTTGTCGTTGGTGGTGATGAGCCACACACGACGGCACTTTTCTGACTCTGCGGCGTCCTTCACCGCCTGGATAAGGGCGTTACCCACCCCAATCCCCTGGTTAAAGCTGTTAAGCGTGACGATTTCACACTCTTTGTCCTTGATGCTGTACGTTACCAACCCCTGCGGCTGGTCGTTTTCATCTACAATGGTGAAACCCGGCAGGGTGTGGGCGTAGTGCAGTGTGCCCCGGCTGACAACCCGCGTCGATCCCCAGTGCTCATCCAACCGGTCAGCGATCCAGTTGCGGTCTTTTGGTTGTAGCCCCCGAATGCGATAGGTTTTGGCCTGCTTGGCGGCTTCTTTCATGGTTTGGGTCCCGTCCAGAAGGTGATTGGTGGCACACGATTGAGGGCAAATTAAGATGCACCCAGCTTAATAATAGCCCAAATGTGTTGGAGAAGCAACTTTCCGGTATAGGCGCATGACAGCGTGGACCCTGGTTTTCTGCTCCCTCACCCCTAAATCCCTGTCAGGGGTAGGTTTTCTGTAGAGTGGCGACTGCTGCAAGCCCGTTCGGGAGAGGGGTTGGGGTGAGGGCTGAGCAGTTACGTAGATTCTTACAATATGTCGCTCAAATCCACTTCTGGCGGCGGCTCGTCCGTGTCCAAATCCAGCTTATCCGGCGGTAGGCGCTGCTCTATCTGCCAGTCAGACGACGCCGCATGTGCTTCGGGCGAGTCAATCCGGGCCAACGCGGACGCCGCCGCCACCTGTACCAGCCACACATCATCCTTGAGCGCGGCTTTCAGCGGCGCAACCGCCCCCACATCGCCAATCTGACCGAGCGCGTTCGCCGCCAGCACCCGCACCTCCCGCGCTTCGTCGCCCAGCAGCGGCAAGATGTCCGTCACTGCGTCGGCGCACTGAAGTTCGCCCAGTACCTCAACCGCCAGCGCCCGCACCCACTCGCGCACATGCCCCAAAGACACAACCATGACCGCTTCCACCGCCCCCCCACCAGCACGCACCAGCGCGTCCCGCACCGGGCGCACCAGCGATGTATGCCAGTCGGCGGCGTCCAGCAGCGCATGAACCTGCGCCGCCTGTGGGACGCGGTTCACCGCATTGACCACCATCCGGCGCAGCGTGAGGTCGCGCTCGTCCAGCAGCGCGAACAGCATATCCGTCAGCCCCGGCGGGTCAATTTTCGCCAGCGCCAGCAGGCACGCCTCACGCAGCCGGTAGTAAGTCGTTTCATCGTTGACCAGCGCAAACAGCGCTTCGGCGGCGGCTTCATCACCCAGTTCACCTAGCGCCTGGGCTGCCGCCTGCGTGACGCGGCTGTCCGGGTCGTGCAGGTGGGCCAACAGCTTCGTCACCGCGAGGCCGCTGCCCGTCTGACCCAGCACTCTGGCCGCATTCGTGCGGATGGCCGGGTTGCTGTCGCGCAGCAGCAGCACCAGTTCTGGCACGATGGTTTCATAGCCCACGCCGTGCTTGACGAACGCACTCAGCACCTCCTGGCGCACCATCGGGTCGATGTCGCCCAGCAGCGGTGCCAGCCGGTTAAGGACTGCCGGGTCGGCTGCGTCGGCAAGCACCTGCACCGCATAGTAACGCACCCGGAAGAAACTGTCGTCCAGGGCACCGGCCAGCCGCACCCGGTCGATCTCCTCCCCCCGGAACGATGTCATCAGGCGGGCGGCCTCGGTGCGGTTCATCGGGTCAGGGTCGTGCAGCGTGATTTCCACCAGCGCGTCGGCCAGTGCCGCCAGCGCCGCCGCCGCCTGCCCAGACTTGCTGTTGTACAGCACATCAAAGAGTTGGTTCATGGGGCTATAACGCGAAGAACTTCAGCATGTTGGCCCACATCACATCCAACTGATCTAACAGCCCGTGATCGCTATCGACCACCTTGAGCGACACATTACCGCGACTGACGGCAAAGCGCTCGCTCTGGCTGACGGGCACGCTGGCGTCGTGCTT
>DAOTTY010000363.1:0-6019 GCA_034437575.1 Anaerolineae bacterium
CCCATGACCAACAACCTACAGCAAGACGCAAACAAAGACAAAAAACCCGAAACCCGCACCCTCGAAACCGAGTGGGTGCAGGCGTTCGATCAACTGGAGCAGTTCGGCGTGAATGTGGCCCACTGGCTGAACCAGCTTGGCATTGGTGCCGATGCTGACTTGCAGCACATGACATTGGCAGAGCCGGTGAACGGTGCGGCCCGTGCCAAAGTGAAGCTGGATATGACGATTGGCGCGGCCCGCATCCAGGCGCTGCCCGCAAACAGCACGAACCTGGTAGAAGCGGAGATTGTATCCATTGGCACCGTCGAAATGGCCGCCACCACCGAGGGCGACGTGAAGTCTGTGCGGCTGCGCCAGCGCCGCAACACAGATGACCTGTTCAAGCCAGTCAAAGATGCGGTGGATACCGTCGCCCGCATTGACGAACTGCAATGGGCGGTGGGCCTATCGCCCGATGTGCCGATGTCGCTGGAAGTGGGCGCGGGCCTGACGATTGCCAAGCTGGACTTTACTGGCTTGCAGCTTTCGCGCTTGAAGATGGACGGCGGCACCGGGCATACAGTTATTACGCTGCCGGCCAGCGTCACCACTGCCGATATTGACGGCGGCTTTGGCGTGCTGGATTTGCATGTGCCAGATGAGGCCAAAGTGACCCTGCACATGAACAACGGTGCCGGGGCAACCAACGTGTTCATTGGGGATGCCAACGTCAAAGCGGAGATTGACGGCGGGGTGGGCAACTGCACGGTGGTCATCCCGGCAGATGCGGCGGTGCGCCTGCGGGCCGACAGCGGCCTGGGCAACATCACCGTGCCACAGGCCATGCGCGAGGTCAAATTTGACACGGAGTTCATCAGTGAAAGCGGCGTGTGGCAAACGGGCGGCTTTGAGTTCGCCGCCCGCAAAATCGACATTCGCTATGAAGGTGGGGTGGGCAGTTTGATTTTGCAGTACGCTGCCGGGTGACGCGGGGCGGTCGCAGCCGAAGCATGGTCACTTCCTGCCTTCCTACAAACAAAGCATTCAGGGAAAGGGCAAAAGTGGGCCTCCCCGCTGTTGTGTACCCATACCGCCAGCGGGGTGAGGGGCATAAAGCAAGTGCCCACGATGTTTTGTAGTCGTACCTTCTACAAACAGTCCCCGCAAAAATAGACGCCCGCAATCTGTTGACAGAGCGCAATAACCACGTCACACTCAATGCGGCATTTTAATTTTCGTCACAATGTACAATAATCAGCCACCTTAGCTTAAAAACGTCTCGTAGTGCGGCTGTGTGACGGCCCCACTACAGCCAAACCCAGCCAACCTCTGAATCCAGAAGGAGACAACCCGTGGGTGTGTTACTCGACGTACAAGACCTCGTCGTCCGCTTTTACACGCAAGAAGGCGTGGTCTATGCGGTTAACGGCGTCAGCTACACTGTAAATGAAGGCGAAACGCTCGGCATTGTGGGGGAAAGCGGCAGCGGCAAGAGCGTCCACGTATTGGCGATGATGGGCCTCATCCCGCAGCCCCCCGGCAAGGTAGAGCGCGGCCAGGTGACATTCGAGGGCCGCGACCTGCTCAAGCTGTCGCAGCGGCAGTTGCGTGCCATTCGCGGCGACCAGATCGCCATGATCTTCCAGGACCCGATGACCTCGCTCAACCCGGTGCTTACCGTTGGCAGCCAAATCACCGAGGCCATCCGGCTGCACAAGGGCTTTAGCCAGCGGGATGCCCGCAAGCGCACCGTGCAACTGCTCGATATGGTGGGCATTGCCGACGCCGCCCGCCGCCTGGACGACTACCCGCACCAGTTTAGCGGCGGGATGCGCCAGCGCGTGATGATTGCGATGGGCCTGAGCTGTGACCCCAAGCTACTGATTGCCGATGAGCCGACAACAGCGCTGGACGTGACGATTCAGGCACAGATTATTGACCTGGTGAAAGACCTCAAAGAAGAACTGGGCATGGCCATGATCTGGATTACGCACGACCTGGGCGTGGTGGCTGGCATTGCCGATTTCATCAATGTGATGTACGCAGGCATGATTATGGAACGCGGCCCTATCGAGAAGGTGTTCGGTGACCCGGCCAATGCCTACACACTGGGCCTGCTTAACAGCCTGCCGCGCCTGGATAGGAGCGCCGCCCAGCAGCGCCTTGTGCAAATCGAAGGCAGCCCGCCCGATATGCGTGTAGAACCTGTTGGCGACCCGTTTGCGCCGCGCAACGTGTGGGCCACCGAGCGCGACTACCAGGAAATACCGCCCCTGCGTGCCGTCGATGACGACAACCCCGATCACCTGACGCGAGCCTGGTACGACCTGCGCGAAATCCGTAAGACTGAAGAGGCGAAAGCCGCAGCCCAGGAGGTCGGTAACTGATGGTTAACGCAGACATTCGTTCCACGCACGAGATGAAAGTGGCGATGGGTGAACCGCTCGTCGAAGTGAATCACCTCATCAAGCACTTCCCCATTACCAGTGGCATCATCTTCCAGCGCGAAGTAGGTGCCGTCAAAGCGGTGGATGACATCACCTTTACCATTTACGCGGGCGAAACGCTGGGCCTTGTGGGTGAGAGCGGCAGTGGCAAAAGCACCACAGGCCGCACAATTTTGCAGTTGCACAAGCCCACTGGCGGGCAGGTGCTGTTTGAAGGCCAGGATTTGGTGACAATGGGGCCAAGCGAACTGCGCCGGATGCGCCGCCGGATGCAGATGATCTTCCAGGACCCGTATGCGTCGCTCAACCCGCGTATGACGGTAGGCCGCATTGTGAGCGAGCCGCTTCGCATCCACAACGTGATGCCCAATCAGAAGGAACAGCGGGAATACGTGGAACGACTGCTGGAGCGCGTGGGCCTAAACCCGTACTATACCAACCGCTTTCCGCATGAGTTTAGCGGGGGCCAGCGGCAGCGTGTGGGCATTGCGCGGGCGCTGGCGCTCAACCCCACGTTCATCGTCGCCGACGAGCCAATCAGTGCGCTGGATGTGTCGATTCAGGCGCAGGTGGTTAACTTGCTGCAAGATTTGCAGCAGGAGTTCCAGTTGACGTTCCTGTTTATTGCCCACGACCTGAGCATGATCCGTTACATTTGCGACCGGGTGGCCGTGATGTACAAGGGTAAAATTGTGGAACTG
Source organism: Anaerolineae bacterium (assembly GCA_034437575.1). Lineage (GTDB taxonomy): Bacteria > Chloroflexota > Anaerolineae > Aggregatilineales > Phototrophicaceae > DAOTTY01. The sequence goes on from DAOTTY010000363.1 coordinate 3,131, forward strand.
GCGCAAACCGATGATCTGTACGATAACCCGATTCATCCCTACACCCGTGACCTGCTGTCTGCGGTGCCCATCCCCGACCCGGAAATCGAAAAAGACCGCCGCCGCAACATCAGCACGCCAGAGCAGTACCTGGAAGAAACATCCGCGCTGGTTGAAGTCGCGCCCGGTCACTATGTTGCCGAATCAAAAGCGCATCTGGCAAAGGCCGTTTAGGGGTAATGGCTCAGCCCTCGCCCCGCGAAGCTGTGGAGGAGGGGGATTTAGGGGGCGGGTGCAATACTGTAGGATGTGCTTAGCACCTGAGTCGTTACGTTCAGGTTATCCTACCCAATGGTTGACGCAGAGGGATGCCACCCAGGCATTTTTACTTATGTTTCACTCATCTGCCTGCCGTTTTTCCCCCCCCTCACCTTAATTTAAGTTATAAAATAAAGGGAAGGATGGCAGCCGTTTCGATTTCGGTTCAATAGGAAGGGTCACCGTGCATATTCATGTGGAACGGGCGGCAATGGACGACGTTCAGGCGATGTGGGCCATCGCGGAGCAGGCGGGGGACAACCCGGACATGCGGGCGATACTCATGGACAACGTGGATAAGCGGAATGTTTACGTCGCCAAAACGGGGTTTACCATAGTGGGTTTGGCCACAAGGGAAAACACCTTCTTCGGCTACCCGTATATTGCCACCCTACACACGGACCCGGACTATCAAAATCATGCAGTGGCAGCCCTACTGATCGAGTATCTGGTAAAAACCAACCCGGCTGATCGCCTGTTTGCCAGTGCTGCGGCCAGCGATGAAACGCGCAAGTACATGTACAGCAAGCTCGGCTTCCAGCGCAGCGGCATGGTGTATCACGTCAACCCGACTAGCGAGTCCGAGATTATTTTCGTCAGGTTATTGACATGACTGCGACCTACACCAACATCACCTTGTTAGACGTGCCCCAGGATGAAGCCGCCGCGTGGCTGGCCCAAAGCGGCTACACGGCGGCGGTTTCCCCTATGATTGATGACATCACGGTTGTGTATGACAACGTGCTGGCAGAGTGGGACGAAGATGAAGAACCCCTGCTGGAACTGCTCAAGCTCACGTCAGAAGTGAGCTATGAGTTGGGCTGCACCGCGTGGCTGGTCATCGTGGATGACGATGCGGTGCTGCTGTATTCGCTTTATGCAGACGGCGACCTGAAAGACAGCTATGGCGTAAAAGCGGGCGAAGCGCCCGATGGTGGTAACCCGGTGCTGTTGGTCGAAACATTCCAGGCCCCGCGCCGCACCGTCAAAACGATTCGCGCCCTGCTCAAGCGTGACCTGACCGGCCCCGCCTCAGAGCGGCACGCGCAGCTACTGGACGCACTCGATTTGCTGCCGCTGGCGCTGCGGGCCAGCTACGCTGCAATTCAAGCGGGCACGCTGCCTGAGGGCATCAGCAGCCATGACGACCTCATGTACGTCACGGCAGACGACGACAACGCATGACCACCCACTACACCAACATCACGCTGTACGGCGTGGCACAGGCAGACGTGGTGGCGTGGTGCCAGCACAACCGCGTCCATGCGTATGTGTCGCCCACTGTGGACGACGTGACCGTCATCTACGAAAACGCGCTGCGCGAAAACGAACACACCGACCACCCGCTGGAAGCGCTGCTGGCCCTGGCCGCCAAAGCATCAGTCGATTTGCTGGTGCCCGCGCTGATCGCCATCATCACCAATGATGACCTGTTCATGTATGTGCTGTACCTGGACGGGCAGATGATTGACAACTACATGTCGTATACGGACAAGCCGCCCGTCAAAGGGGATGAGGCTTTGCTGGCGGGCATCTACGACGCGGAAGGCGAAATCAGGCGGGTGCGGGCCGCCCTGCGCCGCGATAGCTTCACCAGTGCAACAGACCGCCACATCGAACTCATGGACGCGCTGGTGCTGCCGCCGCTGATGATCGACATGGGCTTCGCCTACCTGGAAGAAGGCGAAAAGCCACACGGTGTAGACGATAACAACGATGTGCTGTACGTGAACCCGCTGGAAGATGCCGAATCGTAACAGGTGTATGATACGCCCCTTTAATTCCCTCAGCCCATCAAACGTGCGGCTGCACGTTCGCACAATCTGCATAGATTCTCGTAGGGATGCCCAACGGGGTGTTTGTCGTGTGTGTAAACCAAACAGGACGGCCCGTTGGCCGTCCCGTACAGGTCATGATGTGCTGTGGGGGCGGGGTAACGTCCCCGCCCGTGTTTGTTCTAGCGCAGTGCGGGCGGCAGCAGCACCTTGTCAATCACATGGACGATACCGTTGCTGGCGTCGATGTCTGCGATAATCACGTTGGTGTTCCCATTGAGCAGCACACCGCCGCCGCTGGCCTGGGCCTGGATGGTCGCGCCGTTCAACGTCGGGGCGCTCACGCTGCCTGCGTTGATGATCGCCGCTGCCGGAACCTCACCCGGTACAACGTGGTAGGTCAGCACGGTGGTCAGCAGGTCGGTGTTAGCCAGAAGCTGATCCGCCGTCAGGCCGAGTTCGTTCAGCAGGGCGGTGAATGCAGCATCCGTCGGTGCAAACACAGTGAGTTCCTGGCCGCCGCTAAGCGCGTTCACCAGGCCAGCGGCCTGCACAGCCGCCACCAGCGTCGTGAAGCGGCCATCATTGACGGCGATTTCAACGATGTTCGGCTGGGCGGGGGCGTTGGCACCCGTGATGCTGGGCGGCAGCAGCACGTTGTCAATCACATGGATCACACCGTTGCTCACGTCCAGGTTGGGGATAGCAACCGTCGCCTGGCCGTTGTTCAGCAGCAGGCGGTCACTGTCCGGGTCATTCGTAACGACGATGGACTCACCCTGCACAGTGGGCGCGTTGAACGGGAAGTCCTGCGCCA
>DAOTTY010000364.1:0-28978 GCA_034437575.1 Anaerolineae bacterium
TTGGTCAATTGATTTTCCTGCTGTTTTGCCCTCATCCCCCAGCCCCTTCTCCCGAACGCTGCGCTGGGAGAAGGGGAGAAAACCGTTTTTTGAAGTCCCTCTCCTAGTCCCGCAGGGACGGTTGGGAGAGGGATTTAGGGTGAGGGCTTGATTCGCCAACAACATCCTGACGGTTTCTGAAATTGACAAGCCATCATTACAGCATTTGGGCACAATTCACTGTACAATAGTTGCGACATAGAATGATGGCCCATTCTGATTGCATGGCAAACCTTAACGGTGTGTCGTTAGCAAAACGACAAATTTGCACTATAATGGGCAGGCCCTAACAAATTTCATACGTTCTAAGACTTGGAAGTCGAACCCATGCCTTCCCTACCCCGTATTATCACCGTAGATCCATCCGGTAATGTGGCCCGTATTGTGCGGGCGGCTATCGAACTCTCTGACTACCTGTGCCGTCAGATTGACGTGCCCACAGGTGAAGAAGCCCTTGAGGAAATGAAGCTCACCCATTCCGACCTGTTGATTGCGGCCTTGAATCTGGAAGACATCCGCGCTTTTGACCTGGCCGAGCAAGCCCGTCAGATAAGAGAAGATGTTGCGGTCCTCATTCTGGCTGATGGCGACGACCCCGAAATGGATATGACGCGCCAGCGTGAGCACGGTTTCGTTTATCTACAGCGCCCGCTCGATATTCAGCAGTTCAGTGCGGTGCTGTTTGCCGGGATGGGTGGAGAAGATATTTTTGCTGCGCTCAATCGGCCTGCCCCTACTGCCACCAGCGATGCGGCGCGAAGCCCAGTTCCACCAATTGATGTAAATCGAGCCGGTGAGATTATCGACCGGCTGGTTTCTGAGTTGCTGGCCATGTCGGTATTGCTGATTGACCGGAAGGGCGAAGTGCTGCTGGAACGCGGCCCCTCCGCCAATTACATTGACCAGGTGGCCCTAACACAGGCCCTCATGCCCAGCATGGGCGTTGTTATCAGTATGCGCGACATCGTCGGTGGTGAAGCATCAACATTACACTTTTATGATGGTGATGACCGCGACGTGTACACGCTTTCCGTTGGGCTGCATCACATGCTGTGTATTGTCTTCGACGGTGAGAAGGGCCAGCGTGAGTTCGGTGCTGTCAATCGCTACGGGCGGCGGGCCATGATGGACCTGATTGCCCTGTTGGGGGCAGAGGCGTTTTTCGTACAGCCAGTTGAAGCGACCGAAAGCACTGACGAGCATGTACGCCTGGTGCGTCGTACCAAACGGGAAACCACCACCAACCCGACAGTTCCCCTCGAAGAGCAGACGCTCACGCTGGCACGGGCCGAGGGCTTTGAGGCGCAAGGCAAGGGCAACGACCTGGCCAAGCTGGAGTTTGAACCTATCCCGGATGATGCCTTTGACGCCAGCTTCCTCGATCAAATGGATACCCTGGACTTGAGCCAGGCCGAACAACTTTTCAGCCTGGATAGCCTGGGAGATGCAGTCAGCGGCTTGCGTTCACAAAGCACCATTGATGAGGAGCAAGCCATTCGATTGGGCATTTTGGGTAAGGACCTCGATAATGAATAGATGTTCCATACGTCGCTTACGGTATCGAACCCGCCCTCTCAATACCCCCTCTTCCGACCGCCGCTGCGCGGCTAGGCGAGGGGGGAGGCACGTCCAACCGGATGCCGCCACCGTTTAAGCCTTTCCCCCAGGGCCACAAGGCCCGTTCGGGAGAGAGGTTGGGGTGAGGGCTGAGTCGTTACCCATTGTGGTAAAATAGGGGTGATGTAGCAGGGTAAGCCATGTAGAAAGCGGTTGGAGCGTTCCACCGCTTTTTTAGCGGAGGTAAATGGGCAGTGGGTAAAAACGATACGTTTTTAAACGCAACTATGGGGGACTACCGCCTGCAAGAAATCATCGCAGTGGGTGGTATGTCTCGGGTATATCTGGGTTTCGACACGCAGCTTGAACGGCGAGCAGCCGTTAAAGTGCTGGAGTTAGATCAGAGTTGGGTAGATGAAACCATCGTGCAACGCTTTGAGCGCGAGGCGAGAGCGGTGGCCGCGCTGGAGCATGACAATATCATTACCATCTACCAGTATGGTAAGCACCACGAAGGCGCGTACTTTTTGGCCATGCAGTATATTGATGGCAGTGACCTGCGCCAAATTTTCAAAGACTATCGCAAACGTGGCGAGCAAATGCCCCCTGAGCGCCTGGTCAAGATTATGCGGCAGGTGGCCTCTGCTATGGATTTTGCTCATGCAGCGGGCATCATTCACCGGGACATCAAGCCATCGAACGTCCTTGTAACCGCCCGTGATCGCGCTGTCCTGACGGACTTTGGCCTGGTGCTGCGTCAGTCAGTTGACCAGACGATGGGCACTGCCTTTGGTACCCCGCGCTATATCGCGCCAGAGCAGGCCGTGGCGTCGCAGCAAGCGGTGTCTCAATCTGATATTTACGCGCTGGGGGTGATCGTCTACGAGGCACTCACCGGGCAAACGCCGTTTGACGGCGAAACGCCGATGGAAATCGCGCTGGCCCATGTGAGTGACCCCCCACCCCCACCCCGCGATCACAACCCGAATATTCCACAGGTAGTTAACGATGCGCTTTTGAAGGCCCTGAGTAAAGACCCGACAGAACGCCACCAGACGGCAGCTCAGTTCATAGAAGAAATAGCCGCCGGGTATGACATCGGCTGGGAAGCAGAGCCTGCGGTGGCGGCTGACCCCCCTGAGCCAAATGCGGCCCTGGCTGTTGTCAAATCGCCCACGTCGCAGTCAGGTCGGGCCGCCGTCCCAGCACCGATTAACCTACAAGGCCCCAACCGGCTAACATCGGCTGCCCCCCGTAAGAAGCGCAACCCGTTTGTATCATTTTTAGGGGTTTTGCTGCTGATTGCGGTGATAGGCGGGATTGGTTTCGTCTATTGGAACAACTTCATGGGGGGCGGTGAGCTTCCTTTTCTACCCACAATAGGTCAGTCAGCGAATGGCGGCGGGATGATGGGCGGGTCGGGGGGAGCAGTCGAATTACGCTACGATGCTGTGTCCCTGGTGGTGTACAACGGGGGGGAGCCGCTCACGAATACCCAGCCCTTATCTTTTGTGCGTGGTGAACCTAATGCCGACCGTGACGACTATGCTGGGGACCGTATTCCTGGTGATCGTGTTGACAGCGGTAATTGTTTCCAGTTGTTTAAGGATGGCGAAACGCCTATCAGCAATAGCAACTGCGAAAGCTCCAATGAAGAGCGGTTGCTAGACGAAGGATTGTTCTTCTGGCGAACGGAACCCGTTAACCAAACCACATTTGAAGTGCGCTGGGATGGTGAGGTTGTACATCGGTGCGACACTATCCGTGCTGACGAGACGGGTACATGCCGCTTTGACCTGCCGCAGCTTGACGAGGAGTAGGTTCGTTTTGTCAAAACACTTATGCAACTTCTGGGGTTATGTGTCAATCTTGGCCGTTGTGGTGGCGGCGTGCAGTGGCCCAAACAGGTCAGGCGACCCTATCGCTGAGGTACAGCCTATTCCGCCAGATGAGGGCATTGAAGTTACCCTGTTCTACGATGACGTGTCGCTCGTGGTATTCAACGGCAACGAAACCGATATGGCAAAGACGAATCGTCTGACGTTTGTGCGCGGCGATGTCGGAGGCACCGACGACTTTGCGGGTGATGACATCCCAGGGGACGTGGTTCGCGCTGGGGCGTGCTTCCGCATTACACAGCAGGGCCGCGCACCGCAAAACCCACCCCAGTGCAGCGCCGTTGCGTCTGAGGAGTTTCTATCTGACCCCAATGTGTACTTCTGGCGGGCCGAACCCGTTGGCGCGGCAACATTTGACATTCGCCTGGACGGAACGATTATTGGCCGCTGCGACACTGTTGCACGGGGTGAAATCGGAGAATGCCGTTTTACCTATCCAGCAGCAGCATAACGCGGGTGGGCCGTTCAAAATGGGTAGGCAGGCGCTTAAAATCAGGCTAGGTTAACCACAACGCTTTAGGACGATCTCATGATAACACGGCTACTGCGCTGGATACTGCTTTTTGTTGGAACAGGGGCGCTGCTTGCAGCGTGTGGCAATCAACCCGAACTTGTGCTGCCAACACAAATCACGCTGCCTGAAGCAACCCCGGCAGCGCCCGACACTGCGGCAGAAGCAGTGACCAGTGCCCCCGCACCTGCCACGCTGCCGCCGCTCACGCCAACACCGACAATCATAGTTGCACCGTTGCCCGCCGAGCGGGATGTGGTGGAAAATACTGAGGACTTACAGATTTTAGCTATCAGCGGCTCAGGTGCTGTTAATCCCCCTGCCACCTTCAAGCCGGGCGACTTGTACATTTTCACAGATAGGGGGCAGCCAGCTTTGATTACGGCTGACCTTCCTGTAGAAAATGACCCGGCCTGGGGCACTAACGGCAATCGCATTTACTTCACGTCAGATATTGACGGCACCACCTACATCTACACGGTTAATGCGGATAATGAAAACCCGGTGCAGCGGTTGGCAATCCTAGATCAGGAAGAGCAGCGCCAGCCAGCAGTCTCACCAGACGGGTTGAATGTGGCCTTTACCACCAGCCGTCAGGGTAACGATGACATTTTCAAAATGTCGGCAGATGGCCGCTTTTGGGAGCCGCTCACGACGAATGAAGCCGCTGACTACGACCCGGATTGGTCACCGGAGGGCAACTGGATCACGTTTGTTAGTGAGCGTGACGGCAACCCGGAAATCTATATCATGGATGTGCTGGGGGAACAGGTCACGCGGCTGACTGACCATCCGGGTAACGACACCCAGCCTGTTTTTTCCCCCGATGCCCGCACGATTGCATTTGTGTCCGATCGTAACAATGGCGTGCCCCAGGTTTTCTCGGTTGAGTTGACGGAGCGTGTGCCGGATGTGATCGACACTAGCTACTTTGTCGCCATAGACCTGACCGCTGGCCCGCCGCCGCCACTTGACCTGGATACACAGGCCCCAATCCCGTTCGCCCGCCCGCTGACGAACTCGGCTGCGCCCAAGTCTGGCCCGGCATGGTACGTCACCGAAGAGGGAGCATCACGGCTTATATTTGCGTCCCAGGGCAGCAATTTCAATGCAGAACAGAGCCAGATTTTCACCATGAGCGCGGATGGTAGCACCCTGGATCAATTCGGTGACTTCTTCCTGAGTTATTCCAACCCGGTGCCGCGCCCAGGGCCTTAACCACGAAAACAACACCCACAGCAGCCTCGCAGTGGTCGGGCGCGGCCTTTTCGGCTCCGATGATTGCTATTCCCCCTAGTAACAGGCCGGGTGTTTTGCGTCAAGGCTAACACTGTGGCTGTTGGCCGCCAATAACCTCAAAAACGACACCACAGCCTTAATGGGCTAAACATTACTCCACTGATTCGGTGACTTCCACCCCTTCTGCCAGTTGGAGCAAGCTATCATAGACGCCTTCTGGATCGGGCACACCGTCCGGCACTGTGAACAGAATCTGGTCGCCGTCGCTGTCACGAGCAAGCAGGAAAATCTGCTCAGTTGTGCCGTCGGCTGTGTTGACTCGCAATACACCGACCTCCTCTTCACCCACATACGCCCCACTGAATTCCGTAAGGTCTGGGTCTATACCCAGCGATGCAATAATCGACTCGATGGATACAGTGTTGTTCTGTGGATCACCTGTTGTGATAGTGATGCGGTTCTCAGTATTGCTGTCCTGCGTGATAGTGACTTCGCTCGCGCTTTCGTCAACGCTCCACGCATCAGGTAACTGCACCATCACCACGCGGTTGAAGGCATCGTTGAACGTGAGCATGTTCTGATCGTTGACGAATACGCCGCTCGGGTCAATTTCCGCCTCTGGGAACACATTCAGGGTTGGTTCTAGGGTTGGGGGGTCAGCCGGGGGCGCGGTTGCACCAGCGCCGCCGTCGAGGGAGGCCAGGGTGGGCAACTGGTCTTCAGGGGCATTACCACCGCACGCGGTTAGCAGCGCAGCCAAGAAAATCAATAGCAGCAAGGTGCGAATAGCCATAGAAACTATCAAGGGTGTACTCCTTCAGTGATTATGCGGCACCTGCCCATTATAGGGCTGCGTGTGACATGTGGCGAACCACGATTTGTAATGCAAGACAGTCATGCTGCCCGCTAGGAGGGCATTTCGCTATTTTTGGGTAACGACTCAGCCCTCACCCCAACCCCTCTCCCGAACGGGCCTGTGGCACTGGGAGAGGGGCTTAAACAGCGGCACCCGGTGCCTCCCCCCTCGCCTAGCCGCGCAGCGGCGGTCGGGAGAGGGGGGATTGAGGGGTGAGAGCGAGTGTGTTATGCCCACATACACCCGGTGCCTGAGTCGTTACGATGAATCGCCCCTACGCGGTACTGCGGTATAATAATCGCACAATCGTCAACCTACCCAAAAGGACAGCCATGCCCCCCCAGGACCCGACCTACTGCCCGGTATGCACCCATCCACTCACGCAGCAGGAAATCGGTGGGCGGCAGCGCCCGGCCTGTGACAACTGCGGCTATGTTCACTTCGTCAATCCCGTGCCCGGTGTGGGGATGCTCATCGAAAAAGACGGCGGGCTGGTCCTCATCCGGCGCGGGCACACCCCACATAAAGGCCGCTGGACGCTGCCGAGCGGCTTTGTGGAAGTGGACGAAAGCGCGGAAGAAGCGGCGATCCGCGAAGCGGCGGAAGAAACCGGCCTCAAGGTGGAAATTACAGAACTGGCCGCTGTGAACTCGTTCCCGGAGGGGCCACCCACCAGCGGCATTATGATCTTCTACCGCATGAAGCCGGTGGGCGGGGAACTCCGCGCCGGGGACGACGCCGACGCGGTGCAGGTCTTCCAGCCCGATGCCATGCCCAAAATTCCGTTCCGCACCCACCGCGAAATGGTCGCGGAGTGGCTGAGTTGGCAAACGCAGCCCCCCAACGAGAACGTGACGCCCAACCTCGTGCTGGAAGATGATTTCGTCATCCGCACAGCGGACGCGGGTGATATGTGGGAACTCGGCGCACTGTTGCAGCTTATCCCCGCTAACCGCGACCTGACCCGGCCTGACTTCAAGCCGATTATGCAGCGCTTCCGCGATGTGGACGGGCTGGAGGTATACGTGGCCGAAAGCCGCCAGCAGCCCCCCATCCTCATCGGCATGATAACCCTGTCGGTGGCGCGTTCGCTTACGCAAGGGGCAGGTTTCATCAACGACATGGCCGTGCTGCCGCAGTTCCAGCGGCGCGGGGTGGGGGCGGCTCTGCTCAAAGCGGTGATGCAGCGGGCCACCCGGCTCGATTTGCACACGCTCATCGTGGACGGGCAGCGGGCCAACGATCAGGCGCGGGCGTTTTACATGGCCAGCGGCTTTAGCAAGGCCGACTTGTTCCAGTTACGGATACGCTAAGGGCATCTTTCGGACGACACATCGCCGAGTGGTACGAGTACAGAACAACGTGGGTGCCTTATTTTCCCCCTCAATCCCCCCGCCCGTAACGACTCGGCCCTCTCCCCAACCCCCTGACAGGGGGGATTGAGGGGGGTGAGGGCTTTATCGCCAACATATTGAAATGCACCCTCCAACAGCCTGCTCATGGATGTTTCACCTGATGGCGCTATAATTAGGACGTAAATTCAGGCAAGCACAGGGAATGCAACTCATGGTGATGACCCCCTCCAATGCCCCACAGGTCATTGTAATTGGCGGTGGCCCCGCCGGACTCAACAGCGCCTACTACCTCAAAAAAGCGGGGATTCCGTTCAAACTTTACGAGCGCACAGACGAGATCGGGCACACCTGGAATAACCTGTATCCATCGCTGCGGCTGAACACGTCGCGCTGGTTTTCTCATATGGCCGAAACACCCTTCCCGCTGCACTATCCCGTCTTCCCCACGGCCAAGCAGTATCACCGCCACCTGCTGGAATTCGTCACGCGCTATGACCTGCTGCCCTACATCCACACGGGCGTAGAAGTCGAGCGCCTTTCTCGCACGGCAAACGGCCTGTGGCGTGTGGAAACCAGCACCGGCGTGGATGTCGTCCCGGCGGTGATTTCAGCAACGGGGCGCTTCGATAACCCCATCACGCCAGAAATTGACGGCCTGCACGACGCCTACGAGGGTGAGGTCATCCACGCGCACGACTATTTGGGGCCAAAACGGTTCGCAGGCAAGCGCGTGATGGTCGTCGGCAACGGCCCCAGCGGGGTAGACATCGCCCCGGAACTGGGCCGCCAGCCCGGCCAGCCGCCGGTGCTGCTGTCGATGCGGACGGGCGTCAAGCTGCGCCCGCGCTATCCCTGGGGCCTGCCCAAGCACGCCTGGGTCATCATCGCTGAACACCTGCCAGAAGCCGTCGGTAAACCGCTGGTGGACTACATGCACGGCCTGGAGTTCAAAAACGCCGCTGAGGTCGGCGTCCGGGTGCCTACGCCGGGTGAGGCCAGCAGCAGTGCTGCGGCCACACGCGGCAGCGAGTTGATTGATGCGGTAAAGGCCGGGGAAGTGATTTGCGTGCCGGGGCCGCGCCGCTTTTATGGCCGCTGTGCCGAACTGACCGACGGCACCACCCACGAGGTTAACGCCGTCATCATGGCGACGGGCTATAACCCGGTGCTGTACCAATACCTTGACGAACCCGTCACCGAGGTGGAAAGCCCGGTGCCCTGGCCAGTGCGCGACCAATCCAACTATGTGCCAGGCGGGCGCTACCCATCGGACAGTGGGCGTGAGGTGAAGGGCTTGCCGGGGCTGTACCTGGTGGGCATCTTTTACCAGGGTAAGGGCGCGATGTACAATTTCGTGATGGAAGCTAACATCGCTGTGCAGCAAATTCAGGAACGATTGGCCGAATACCCCCTGTCTGACCCAACATCACAGGTAACGTGATGACCATTATGATTAAAGCTGACACCGCCCTCGCCAACACTTACCTGCTCACCGTTTATCCCGGTTGGGACTGGCCGGACTTAGAAGCGGCACATCAGGCCATGCAGCGGCTTCCCAACACACCCTTACACATCATTGTGCAAATTGATGAGCCAATCGACATGCCCGCCGGTCTTGACCTGTACGCCAAGCCTGCCCTTGAGCGCCACCTTCAGGAAAACGGCGGGCTGCTGATTTTCGCTACACGCTGGGCCATGATTCGCTCACTGCTGCACCTCATCCGCAAAGAGTTCTCGATTAACCTGGGGTTTGTGCATCTGTGCGCGTCAGTCGATGAGGCGCGGGCGCTTATCGCGCAGCATGGCTAAAGCTGCTTGCGGATAGCCTCCACCAGCAGCAGGAACTCGCGGGCGTAGTCGGTTTCGGTTCGCAGGTCGGTCATCTGGCTGTTCATGAAGCTATAAAGCCATAGATGAAGGTCCCGGCCCGGCTAGCCGCCGCGCTTCTTGCGGCTGCCCCCTTCCAGCACGGCAAACGTTTGGATGTTGCCGCACACATTGCAGCGCCGCGCAATCGTTTCGCCTTCGACAAACACCTTGCCGATGCTGCGCCCCTCGAAGCCGCGCTTGCTTTCTAGCGGTGGCTTGGTGTACCGAAACACCACCTGCACCTGGCTGCCCCTGGCAGTTTCGATCCCCCACGTAAAGTCCTCCCCGGTGCAGATGGGGCACGGGTTGTAGGCGTGGTGGCTGACCTCAGTCATAGGTTGATCTTTCTGGCTGGCGGGTGTGGCTTGCGCGATTGGCACCATCATAAAATAATGAACGCTCACCAACAAAGCGAGTGGAGATTTGCCCCGTGTCCGATCCCATCCAGCAAGCCGCCGCCATCCTCAAGCAGTCGCTGGCCGTGTGTGCCCTCACCGGCGCGGGCGTCAGTAAAGAGAGCGGCGTGCCCACCTTCCGCGATGCCCTGGAGGGCCTGTGGGCGAATTATGACCCGGAACAGCTTGCCACCCGCCGCGCCTACGAGAACAACCCCAAGATGGTGTGGGACTGGTATGCCTACCGCCGCGAGAGGGTCGCGCAGGTGCAACCCAACCCCGGCCACCACGCACTCAAGGACTTAGAGCGGCACTTTCAGGCGTTTACGGTCATCACACAAAACGTAGACAGCCTGCACGAAGCCGCCGGGAGCCAGGACATCATCCACCTGCACGGCGAACTGGCCCGCACCAGGTGCTTCTATGATTGCAACGGTGCCCCCACCCTCGTTGACCTCGCCGCGCTCACCTACGACAAAGACGACGGCCCGCCACAGTGCCCAAACTGCGGGCGTAAATCCCTGCGGCCCGATGTGGTGTGGTTCGGGGAGATGCTGCCCGAACACGACCTGAGCCGGGCCATGCACATCAGCCAGATGACCGACGCCATGCTGGTAATTGGCACGTCGGGGTTGGTGACGCCCGCTGCCACCCTGCCGCGTGTGGCGAAGGAATACGGCGCAAAGATCATCGAAGTCAACCCGGACTACAGCATGATTACCCGCTATGCCGACGTAAAACTAGAGGGTCCGAGTGGTGAAATGCTGCCGAAGCTGGTCGAGGCGTTGAATGCGTAACGGTTTGGCACGGTTACACCGTCAGGCCGCGCAACGGCGCGTCTGTTGGATAGCCGCAATAGTGCTTATCTTGCTCGCAATATCCCCCGCCGCCGCCCAAACCGACCCGCCGCAGCAGGTCTTTCTGGCTTCTGGCACCAGCGACCCCAATACCGGCCAACCCCGCCCGGACGCGCTCACGTTTGTGGATGTGCTGACGGGTGCAACCGTCACAGTGGAAGTGCCCACAGGCGGGCGCTATCTGGTAGCGGGGGGCGGTGTGTGGCTGTACGACGCCAACCGCCGCACTGTAGATGTCATCACGCCAGATGGCAGCGTGACCCCGCACCCGTTTATCGACCTGCCCCCAGGCACCCGCCGCCTGGATTGGGTGCTGAGCAGTGACGGTCGCCGCGTGGCCTGGACGCTCACCAGCGGCCCGTCGGAGGCGATTAGCACCGTGACGCAGGTCGCAGATGTGACCGGGGCCAACCCCGCCGACGTGCTGAGCGACGGCCCCCGCGACGGCATCCGGGTGCAGCCGGTGGCCTTCAGTGCGGACGGCAGCGCCCTGTACCTGGACTACCAGCCGGATACGCTGGGCGGCTTCACGCCGTATGACGAGTACGCCGGGCTGTTCGAGGTCAGCTTGAAAGACGACCACGAGCAGCAGTATTTGCCTGGGGAACCGGGCTGCTACTGTGGCGGCGGCTTTGGCGGTGGCGCAATGGTGCGGCTCTCCCTTGCGCCAGATTTTAGCGGGTTTGACCTGCGCGTGGTCGATTTGCAGGCCGCCGTCGAGCGCCGCCTGGGGGCGCTGGCCCTACAAAATTACACCCAGGGCGGCGATGTACTCGTTACGCCAGATGGCACGCTGGCGATATATGCACTGGCCCAGGTGCAAAACTTTGGTGCGCCTACCCAAACCGTGCGAACCGTGTTCGCCCTGGCCAACCTGACCACCAACACCCAGCGCCAACTCACGCAGCCGCAAACGCTCTACATCCGGCCTGTGGCCTGGACGGAGGGCAACACCGCTGTGCTGTTCACCAGCCCTACACGCCCCGGCACCTGGAAGATGAATATCGACAGCGGCCAGTTGACGCAAATCAGCAGCGCCCGCTGGCTGGGCACCATCGGGTTGAGTGCAGGGTTGCAGCCGTAACTGTCAAAGCCGGAACAATCTCTTGAAATCCAAATCCCAGCAGGATTTGGACGCGGACGGCCAAGTTGCTGTAAACTAACCCTTGTTAGTGTCCATGTGAGAGATGTGACCCCTGATGAATCGTGAATCCGTGCTGGCAAGCGTGCCAGAGTTAGAAGCTCGCGCTGCGAAATACCCCGAAGTCGCTAAACTATTGGAACAGTCTTATGCGCGGCGCACCTGGCGGCGGCGCGGTAACACGCTGGATACCCTCATCGGTACCATTTTGAGCCAGAACACCACCGACAAGAACAGCAGCAAGGCGTTCGCGCAGCTCAAAGACGCCTACCCCACCTATGAAGACGTGCTGGCCGCCCCGGTTGACGACCTGATCGACGTGATTCGTGTGGCCGGGCTGGGCAACCAGAAGGCCCCACGCATCCAGCGGTCACTGGAAAAAATCAAAGCCGAACGGGGCAACCTGGACTTAGAATTCCTGGGCGAGATGGACCCCGACGCCGCCCGCGACTGGCTGACCAGCATCAAGGGGATTGGCCTCAAAACCGCGTCTATCGTGATTTGCTTCGGCTTTAACGGCCCCGCCTTCCCGGTAGATACCCACGTCAACCGGGTGAGCCAGCGCATCGGCTTTACGCCAGCGGGCACCACGCCAGATAAGGCGCACTACATCATGGAAGAAATTGTGCCGCCCGCCGATTACTTCGCCTTCCACATCCAACTGATCCAGCACGGGCGGGCCGTTTGCAAAGCCCGCAGCCCCAGGTGCGCCACCTGCCAAATCGCCCACCTTTGCGACTATAACGCCGTGCAAACCAGCGAGGACTAGCCGACATGTCGAACAATCAGCCCAGCGGCATCACCACCCAGGAATATAACAACGCCCGCCAAAGCCTGAAGCTGCTGGCCTTGCAGGTCAAAAAGGGCACAGTCGATGGCGCGTTTTTGCAGCAGCAAATCGAGCGCCTGCAAACGCTGTTCGAGCGCATGGAGGTGGACTTACAGCAGGCCCGCCGCACCCGCCGCTTCGAGGCACTGTACCAAATCAGCCAGATGTTAGGCACCTCGCTCGATTTGGACGTGGTATTAGAACAGGTCATGGAGGCCATCCTCAAGCTAACGGGGGCCGAACGCGGCTTTTTGATGATGTATGACCACGATGGCGGCTTCCAGATTCGAACAGCACGCCAACTGGACGAAGATACCATCGACAGTTCGCAGTTCCAGTACAGCCGCACCATCGCCAACGAGGTGATTGACACCGGGCAGGCGGTCGTCACCACCAACGCCGTCGAAGACGCCCGCTATGCAGGGCAGGCTAGCATCGTGGCCCAATCCTTACGGAGCATTATGGCGGTGCCGCTGCGAATTCGCGGTAGTGTGGCCGGGGTGGCCTATGTCGATAGCCGCATCATCAACGACATGTTTAACGCAGACGACCTGAACGCCATGCAAGCCCTGGCCGGGCAGGCGGCGATTGCCATCGAAAACGCGCAGCTCTTTGAACAGACCGACCAGCAGCTCGCCGCAACCGTCGCCGAACTGCGCCAACTGCGCCGCTTTGACCGCCAGCTTAACGAAACGCTGGAAACCGACCGCGCCGTTGAAATCACGCTGAACTGGGCCGTCAAGCTGGCCGGGGCCGATCACGGCTACCTGGGCATGGTAGAAGGCAACCCGCCCATCGTCCCGGCGATGCGCCGGGTAAGCGACGACAGCACCGACAGCGACCCACTGCGCCTGGACGTTGCTTACCCCGGCGTGAAAACCGTCCTTGAAACGGGCAAACCGCTGGCCGGGGCCGTCCAGCACGATGATGAGCGCGTGCAAGCGCTGATTTTGCCGCTGCGCCGCGAAGCGAAGGTGCTGGGAGTGGTGGTGCTGTGCAGCCACGATGACAAACCCTACACCGAGGGGGAAATAGACCTGGCCGAACGCCTGGTAGACCGCGCCGCCATCACCATTCAAAATGCCCGCCTGTACGCAGACGTGCAGGCCGCTGACCGCGCCAAAAGCGAGTTTGTGGGCATCGTGGCCCACGACCTCAAAGTGCCCATGACGAGTATTATGGGCTATGCCCACCTCACCAAAATGATTGGCGACGAGCACAACAACTTCGTAGACCGCCAGGCCGAATTTCTGGACCGCATTAGCGACACGGTCAACCGTATGGAAATTCTGGTGAGCGACCTGGCCGACATCAGCCGCATCGAAAGCGGCCACTTCCGCATGGACAACATTCGCGTATCCGTCGAGCAGATTGCAGCCGGTGTGCGCGACAACACCATCACCCAAATCGAAGCGCGGGGGCACACCTACGTCGAAGAGGTGCCGCCGCGCCTGCCCCAACTGTACGTAGACTACTACCGCCTGCTGCAAGTGCTAACCAATCTCATCAGCAATGCGTACAAATACACCCCCGACGGCGGCACCATCACGCTGAAGGTGGCCCACGATGGCAGCCGGGTTCGCTTCTCCGTTTCGGATACGGGCATCGGCCTGAGCAACGAGCAAATCGCCCAGTTGGGCACCAAGTTCTGGCGGGCACACGATACCTACACCCGCAGCCAACCGGGAACGGGATTGGGGTTTGCTATCACAGCCAACCTCGTCGCGCTGATGGGCAGCGAAATCGAAATCCACAGTGAAAAGGGCGTGGGCAGCACCTTTTCGTTCACGGTTGCCACCGCCACCGACGAGTTCGACCCGGACGCCACGAACCCGCTGCTTTAGTTCAGCAGCCTGCAAACCTTAGACGCAGAGAAGCCCAACAGCCGTTGAGGATCGTTTTTACTTTCTTTACGCGCTTTGCGGAACGAACTGCCCTATAATTGACAGCGTGTAACAAAATCGTTAGACCATGTTATGCTTGGGTTAAGCGCAACCACAGCCGCCCACGCAAGCACAGTCAAGAGGACCCGCATCACAATGTTACGACAGATGACCGCAATTCTGGTGTGCCTGTTGGCATCTGTGGGGATAGTGCGGGCACAAGACACCCCCCTCATACCCGCATACACCGACGAAACCGAAACCGCCACCATCACCACCACCGACGACGGCAGCTATCGGGTGCCGCTGGCCCTGTTGCGGCGGGGTCCGGCACCGTTCCGCCTGACCGGGCAAATTGCCGAAGAAACGCTGCTGCTGCCCGTCCTGGGGGAAACCCGCCCCACCTATTTTACGGCCAGGGGCTACGTCACCCCAGATGTTGAAACCGCCACGTTGGAAGTCCGCAGTGGTGACCGCACCCTGGCGCTGTATCGCATTGACGAAGACGCTGTGGTGCGCCCGTTTAGCATTGAGGTGCCGCTGGCCAATGCCACTGTCAACGGCGGTGTGATGCCGCTCACCTTTAGCGCCCGGCTGCGAAGTACCGACGATGTGTGTACAACCCAACTGCTGGGTGCCCGCCTCGATTTGATCGACGCCAGCATGATCTACCCGGACGGCGGCCAGCGGCCCACCACTGTAGGCGCTTTCTTCCCGGCGGCGCTGTCTCAGTTGACGGTCACTCTGCCCGAAAACCCCTCCCTGGCCGAGGCCGAAGCCGCCCTCACCGTGGGCACAGCCGCCGCCCGCCTGTACCCACACCCGGATATTCGGCTGGTCACTGCCGATGAGGCCGCCGCCGCCGCCACCACAACTGACGCCGACGGCTTGTTTGCCCGCACCGTCGTGATTGACGAGCGCGAAACCGATATGTTCGTGGCCGATGGCGTACTGACCATCGGCGCAGATGTCATCCAGAACGCCACCCTGCTCACCGAGGCTATCCTGCCAGCGGCGCTTTCCAGCCGGGTGGCAGTGCGGGCCGTGCCCGATGCCGAAGCGCTGCAAACATCACGGGTGGCCTTTACCCTGGCCGACCTGGGTGTGGACGATTTGCAGGTGAGCGGCGACGGACGCCTGGACGTGGTGATTCAGTTCGCGCAGGCCGATGTGGGCGGCTTGCTGGCGGCGGCGTCTGTGCGGCTGGCGGGCAGTTACACCCCCATCACAGATGATGAGTACGCCACCATGAGCGTGCTGATGAACGGCACGCTGCTGCGGGCGCTCTCGCTAGAAACGGGCAACAGCTTCGACATTGACGTAGACATCCCGGCGGAGGCGCTGGAACGCGACAACACCCTGATCGTGCGCTTCCATCATGTGCCCGAAGGCGGGCGCTGCACGCTCAATGGCAGTTCGTTCACCGCCCAAATTTTTGAGCGCAGCGTGATTCGCTTTCGGGAAGGGGCCAGCAGCCTCAACGGTTTTTCACGCTTCCCGTCCACATTTACCGATGACTTTATCGTGGGCCTTCAAACGCTGGAGCCGCAAGCCGTCAACGCCGCCGTGCAGGTGGTGGCGGCCATGCAGCGCACCACCCGCCGCCCGCTCAAGCCGCAGGTCATCGCCTGGGATGACGCCGTTGCCGCGCAGATGCCCAAGCTGCTGATAGGCAATGCCGACCTCAACGCACCCTTCCGCTTTGGCGAAGATGTGCAAATCGTAGGCGAAGGCGCTGAAACAGTAGCCCAGTTTAAGGCCGAAGCCGATGTAGCCGCGCTGCAAGCCTTCCGCACACGCGGCACCGATGTCCTCATGCTGAGTGGTGACCCTGAGCAGGTCGAACAGATTAGTTTACAGCTCACCGAAGACCCGCTGGGCTGGTACGGCCTGCAAGGCGACCTGCTGCTGGTCAGCCAGGGGGCCGCGCCTGTAAATATCAACGTACAGGGCAACGCGGACGTGGTGCAGCCGCTCGTAGATCGCTCCCTGACCCGCTACTATCAAATGGGCGGGTTTTTGGTGGCCGTGATTGTGGTGCTGGGTATTTTGGCGCTGGCCTACCCGCGTGTAGTCCGCCGCGGCCCAGATGCCAAACCCAAGCAAGAGGCCGAAGCCACGTCATGAGGGTGCAGACGAGCAACGACACCTTTAACACCAGCCTGGGTAACGCGCTCGTCCGCCTGGAATACATCAAGCAAGCCGACCTGGACGAAGCCTTGCAAATTCACCAGCGCATCGGCGTGCCGCTGAGTGTGGTGCTGCTGTCGCGGCGTTACATCAACCGGCACGAACTGGGGGAAGTCATCGGCGGGCTGTTGGGTGTGCCCTTCCACGACGTTGAGAAAGAACAGCCCAACGAAGACCTCATCCGCTGCTTTGACTACGAAACGCTGATTACCCGGCGCTTTTTGCCACTGCGGTGGGCGCATGATCGGGGCGTGGTAGAGGTGGGCATCAGCGGGGCCAACCTGGACGAAGTGGTTGAGGCGGTGCGCGAGACGCTCGGCCCGCGTGTGATGGTGCGCTTGCTTACCCTGACCAACTGGGACATTGACAAGTGGGTGCGTATCGCCTTCAAGCGGGAGATGATCGACGAGTCGGTCTATGGGCTGTATCGCCGTCACCCCAATGAAAGCGCCTACACCGTCATGACGAAGGCGCAGTTTGCGTTCTTCGGCGGGGCGCTGCTGCTGCTGGCAGTGGGGCTGGCCTTTTTCCCCATTATCACCCTGATTATCGGGGTAGGGGGTATCAACAGCGCGTTTTTCGTCGGCATTCTGTTCAAGTTCGTCACGGCGCTGGCCGGTGCCCGTTCAGAGTTGTTCCAGCAGGTGACGGACGACGAAATAGACAGACTCAACGACGAGGACCTGCCCATTTACACCGTGCTGGTGCCCGTCTACAAAGAGGCGAACATCGTGGGGTTGTTGATGCAAAACCTGGGCGACCTGGACTATCCGCCGGAAAAGCTGGAAATTTTGCTGCTGCTGGAAGAAAACGACCAGGAAACCATCGACGCAGCCCGTGCCGCCAAGCCGCCCCAAACCGTGACGTTCGTCATCGTGCCAGATGCACAGCCCAAAACCAAACCCAAAGCGTGCAACCTGGGGCTGGCCTTCGCCAAAGGCGAGTACCTCGTCATCTACGACGCGGAAGACCAACCCGAACCCGACCAGCTTAAAAAGGCGCTGGTGGCCTTCCACAAGGGGCAGGGTAACCTGGCGGTGGTGCAGGCCGCGCTCAACTACTTTAACGCCAACGAGAACTTCCTCACGCGCATGTTCACGCTGGAATACAGCTACTGGTTTGACTACATGCTGCCAGGGTTAGATCACTGGGGCCTGCCGATTCCGTTGGGCGGCACCAGCAATCACTTTCGCACCTCCGTTTTGAAAGAACTGGGCGGCTGGGATGCGTTCAACGTCACCGAAGACGCCGACCTGGGCATCCGGGCGAGTGCGCTGGGCTACCGGGTGGGCATTATCAACTCCACCACCTTTGAGGAAGCCAACAACGAGCCGCGCAACTGGCTGCGGCAGCGCTCCCGCTGGATTAAAGGCTACATGCAAACGGTACTGGTTCACACACGCAACCCGGCCCGGCTCGTTCGGGCCGTCGGCTGGAAGAACGCGGCGGGCTTTTTAATGCTGATCGCAGGCACCCCGGCCACCTTCTTAATGATGCCGCTGATGATCTTGCCGTTTTTGTTCTGGCTGCCCACCCAAACCACCCTCTTTGACCCGATCTTTCCGTCGTGGGTGCTGTTCATCAGCCTGTTTAACCTGCTGCTGGGCAACGCGCTAATGATCTACCTGAATATGCTGGCCGTGTTCAAGCGGCGCTACTACCGGCTCATTGGCTACGCGCTGCTGAACCCGGTCTACTGGGTGATGCACTCTATTTCGTCGTACAAGGCGCTGTGGCAGTTGTTCACCAAGCCGTTCTTCTGGGAAAAGACGAATCATGGCATTACCAAGCACGCCAGCACAACCCGCTAACGCCGCCCCGCGCCGCGCACAGCGGGTGCGGTCCTGGTGGTATCGCCTGCGCCACGGTGCCCCCGTCTCTGCCGGGCAAATCCGGGTGCGCGGGCAGCTTGCCTTCTGGCTGCTGAGCAGTGTGCCGTTTTTGGTGCTAGCGTGGCTGGTTCACCGGGCGGGCTACCTGGCCGACGGGCGTGCCCAGGTGATTTCGCAGGCGCTGGTGGTGCGGCGCGTGGGCATCGGCCAAAACTTCCCGAACCTGTACCCGCCGCTGCCCTTCCTCACGGCCAGTGTGGCCCCACATGCGCTGGTGCTGGGCGTGCTGAGCGCGTTGGCCACAGGCGGCATTGTGTGGGGCATCTGGCAGCACTTGATTCAGGTGCCCAGCATCCGTATGCGAACGCGCTGGCTGCTGCTAATAGCATTTATCATCACGCCGTCCATGCTCACCCTGTCGGTCACCTCCTACGGCGAGATGGCCGCGCTGTGCCTGTACGTCCTCAGTTGGCTTACCTTCCAGGCGTTTGCGTCTGTGCCCAACGGCCAAGCGTGGAATGCGTTTTTGGCGGGTCTGCTGTTGGGCATCGCCTTCTACTTCAACGGGATTGCGGTGCTGTTCCTGTTATTTTATGTGGCCGCGCTGGTGAATTACCTGCGCCTGAACCCCGACCCTAACGACAATGACGCAGGCCGCATGTGGGCTGCGATTTTGGTGCTGGTTTTCCCGCTGGCGGCGGCGCTGTTGATCTGGGTGTTTTTGCACTGGATTTACACGGGCAACCTGATCGTGCTGCCCGCCGGGTTGACCATCACCCCGCTGCAACAGCGCCTCGTGGCCGCCATCCCACAAACGGTGGGCGAGTTTATTAGCCTGCCAGTGCTGATTGCCGTGGTGTTCGTCACTGCGCTGCGGAACCCGCGTGCGCTTGTCCTTGTGCTAATGCCTGTGTGCGCTGTGAGTGTGGCGCGGCTGCTGGGCTTCACGTTTCAGTCTGGCTTTGCCCAGGGGTTATACCTCGTCACCGGGCTGGTGAGCATCTCCCGGCAGGTGCCAACGTACCGTGTGCCCGCGCTAACGTTGGGCGCAGTGGCGCATATCATCTTGAGTGGCGCGTTTTTGTGGTTTGAACTACGCGCCGAACCCAACATCGACCAACTGCTATCGCCACAAGCCAACCAGCCCATTGAAGCCCCCATTCTTGACTGGCTGGCAAACGCCCCGCCGCAGTCTGTGCTGGCAGACGACGCCACCGCCTACCGCTTTATTGCCATGCACGGCAGCGCGGCCCCGTTCGTCGTCCCCGATGACGCGCTCTATCCGCTGGCGGCCTATGACGCCACCAGCTACGTAGATTATTTACTGCTGGCCGCCCCACCACAAGACGCCGCGACGAATCCGCTTGCGCCGACCGTGTGGCAGCAAGACCGCATCTCTATCCGCTTTGCCCAGGCAGTTCCGGCGGCGTTTGTGCTCATCGAAGCAGTGGATGGCTGGCACCTGTATCAGAACATGGCCCGCCGATGACCACACACATTTTTCTATCTCCGCACTATGATGACGCGGTGTATAGCTGTGGCGGCATCATCCACCAGTTCGCCCAGCGCGGTGACGTGGTACACATCATCACGGTCATGGGCGGCGACCCGCCCGACGCGCTGCCCGATACGCCCATCGTTCGTGACCTGCACCAGCGCTGGGCGGCAGGTGAAGCCCCAGTGGCCACCCGCCGCAGCGAAGACCGTGCCGCTGCGGCTGTACTGGGGGCGACGGGGGTGCATCTGCCCATACCCGACTGCGTGTATCGCACGGCGAACGGCACCGCGCTCTACCCGGACGAGCGTGCGCTGTGGAACCACATCCACCCCGCAGACCCGGCCCCGGCCCTCATGGGCAAGCCGTTGTTGGCCCACATCACAGCAGAGGCCGTTGTGTATGCACCGCTGGCCGTCGGCGGGCATGTCGATCACCTGATTGTGCGCGATTGGGCGCTGGCCCAGCGGTTTGCCGTCTTGTTTTACGAAGACTACCCTTACAGTGAGCAGCCCGGCGCGGTCGAAGCGGCACTGGCACACCTGCCTACAGGGCGCGGCCAAAGGGTTGCCACCGTTTTATTGACACAGGCCGCCATTGCTGCCAAGATTGAAGCGGCAAAAGCCTATCAGTCGCAAATCAGCACCTTCTGGCAGGATGCCGCCGCGCTCGAACAGCGGGTGCGGGCTGCCCTCACGCAGCACGGCCCGCCACAAGAGCGGCTTTACGGGCTGGCCGCAAGCACCTAAGTTGTTCCTGTTGCCAGGGGCACCCCATCAGGAAGAAGAGACGAGTCGTATGACGAATGCAGCACAGCAGGCACGCAGCAAACTGGCCGAACTGATCGAAAACGCTCGTACAGGCAGCATTATCCCCGTGCGCTTGACCGGGCAACTGGAGGAAATCGAGGCGCTGCTCAAAGCGGCAGACGCCGAAGCCGCCCAGGCCGCGCCCGAACCGTCAGCCACTGCCGCCGATGTGTTGCTGGAAAACGCGGAGTTTGTGTCTACCGCTGTGCATGAGCTGCGAACCCCCATGACCAGCATTCGCGGCTACAGCGACCTGCTCAATATGAGTGGCCTCACCGAGCCACAACAGCAGCTTATGAACACCATCCGCAGCAACACCCGCCGCATGGAAACGCTGCTGCAAGATGTGAGCGACATCAGCAAAATTCGCGGGGGCACCCTCAAAATCTCTCGCAAGATGGACATGTTCAAGAACATCGGCATGACGGTGGAAAAAGAAACCGCGCCCCTTGCTGAAGATATGGACAAGGTGCTGACGTTTGAAATCGACCAGGGGCTGCCGCTGCTCAACACAGACGGTGACTATCTGGCAAAGGCGGTGCGTAAACTGGTAGAAAACAGCCTGCGCTACACCGGCGACGATGGCGAGGTGACGGTGCGGGCACGCGGCGAGGACAACGAACTCGTCATCCAGGTGGCAGATAACGGCATCGGCATGAGCGAAGACGAAATCGCCAACCTGGGCACGCTTTACTGGCGTGGGGATAGCGACGTTGTGCGCGAGTTTAAGGGGAGTGGGTTGGGGATTCCGATTGTGTACGGCATCATCAAGCTGCTCGATGGGACGATCAATGTGGCAAGCACACCGGGCGAAGGAACGACGTTCACCATCCGCCTGCCAGGGATGCGTTAGCCCATGCTTGCCTTAGCAAACGCCGACCATGCCCTGCCGCTGCTGCAAAAAGCACACACTGACGACGAAATGACAGAGGCCCGCTACCATCTGCTGCTGGTCAGTTCAAACGGCTAATCACGCGCTAATTTGTATAGATTAACCGACGCGGTTTGTGCAACCTGTTGGTAAATTAGTATTATGTGTGTTAAAATCAAACGTCAAGGGCAACCACTCAGGGACAAAACGCATCTTACAGTTTCGCGGAGAGCGGGGTTGGGGTGAGGACTGAGCAGTTACCGATCAAGTTACAACTTTAACGGAGGTGTTGTGTGCATAGCCCCACACTGCGATTTTTGCATAACGAATTAAGCCGTACTGAACAAGATATGCAGTGGCTCGACTTATGGAACGATCCTACACTGCTGGGCGAGTACCAGCGGCGCTGCACCATCATTCAGGAACTCATTCCGCTGGCCGTCACGCCGGAAGCTGCGCTTGCGGCGGTTGAACAGCGTTTGATTGATGCAGACATGCTGTTGACCGAACTGGCCGACGCAGGCGATGTCGAAACGGCTGAAATGCTGCTCATCGACGCGGAATACCTGACCGGCCTGCTGGAGCGCATGACCCATTACATTCAGGGTGCAACTGTCGTATACGCGCTGGACGGCCTCGACATTTAATGCGCGTGGGCACAGCCCCCCTGTGCCCCATCCTGCCAGGGCGATCCCGTCCCCACCAAAGCCAAATCTCCCTTGCTGCTAACCGGGCACAGTACAATAATGCACACGCATCCGTAAGCCGCGAAAGCTACCATGCAGCCCAACGACCCCCAATCTGAGCCAGTAGGCAAAACCGATCACCCCAGCGCCGAAGACATCCTGGCACACGCGCAAAACCCGCCCCTCATTGGCGACGACGGTGAGGTGTACGACTACACCATTGACCCGCTCCAGGGCCTGCCAGAAATCGAAACGCCAGAAGAACTCACCGACGCCGAACCGGAAGGCGACTACAAAATCGGGCGTGGCCCCGCCCCCGACTACGACGCGGACGACGAGCCGGAACCCGTGCGCTACCGGGCCACCGCCAGTGACCCCGTTTTCGGCTATGTGATTGCGATGGCGGTCAGCTTTGGCCTTACACCCGTGCTGCCCGACGGCGCACCGATGCGCTACACCGTCGCATGGGGGCTGTTGGCCGGGTTCGGGGTAATGGCGTGGCTGGTGGGCAACGGTGAGCGCATCGGCCAGGAACGGCCCGATAACCTGGTGTGGGGGGTGGTCGTCGCGCTGCTGGTGGGCACGCCGCTGTATCTGTTCGGCGGGCAAACGCTGCACACCACTGCCCTCGCCCTGTTTGACCGGATGACGCCGGGGGCGCTGCTGGCGTATCTGGTGTTTGTGATGCCGCTGGGCGAAACGCTGTTCTTCAGGGGCCTGCTGCAACCGGGGCGCGGCATCTGGTTGGTGGGGGGGCTGTCTACGGCGTG
Organism: Anaerolineae bacterium; assembly: GCA_034437575.1. Lineage (GTDB taxonomy): Bacteria > Chloroflexota > Anaerolineae > Aggregatilineales > Phototrophicaceae > DAOTTY01. Next base: position 23,083 of record DAOTTY010000364.1, read on the forward strand.
GTCGGCGTTGTTGTTCTTCCCGTTGATTCGCAACCTGACCGAGTTCACAGCGGTGATTATCTTCATTGGCACCATGCTGGCCATCGTGAACGTGGTCTATAGCTGGGTCAAAGCACGCAACGGGCTGGCAGCGGCCTGGCTGTGCCAAATCGTGATGAACCTGATTCTGATCTTCTTGCCGTTCATCAGCCAGTGATCGCCTGACCGGGGCCGTGCAGAGTGGTAAACCCTATCGCCCTCCGCTAAAATCCGCCCACAGACCAAGCCGCAGATGAGGACAACCCCCGCGTGAAATTCGATGACATTCAGGGTGTGGTGTGCGACATGGACGGCGTGTTGTGGCGCGGCAGCGAACCGCTGCCCGGCATGACCGACTTTTTTGCACTGATGCACGAGATCAACATGCCGCTGATGCTGGCCACCAACAACAGTTCGCGCTCCCCCGCCATGTATGTGGATAAACTGCGCGGCATGGGCGTAGAAACCATCGCAGAAGCCAACATCATCAACAGCGGCCTGGCCACCGTCAACTACCTGCTCAGCGAGTATCCCATTGGCGCAGATGTGCATGTGTTCGGCGGGGACGGGCTGCACACCGTCATTGCAGACGCGGGCTTTAACCTCGTAGAGCGCGGCGCGGATGTGGTCGTGGTCGGGCTGAAGTTTGACCTGACCTACGACGAAATCAAAGCCGCCGTTCTCAACATCCGGGCAGGGGCGCGCTTCATCGCCACCAACCCCGACCCGACGTTCCCCGCACCAGAGGGCTTGATTCCTGGCGCGGGTAGTGTGGTCGCGGCGGTGCAGGTCGCCAGTGATGTCACGCCAAAGGTCATCGGCAAGCCACATGCGCCCATGTTCCAGTATGCGCTGCAAAAGCTGGGCACCGCCCCCGCCGCCACCCTCATGATTGGGGATCGCATCAGCACAGACATCGAAGGCGGCCACAACGCCGGGATGCAAACCGCGCTCGTGTTCACAGGCGTCACCCAGCCAGACGACCTGATTGACAGCGACATCCAGCCCACCATCGCCTATGAGGGGCTGGATGCACTGGTTAAGGCGTGGCACTACGCGGGAGGCAAGCGCCGCCGATGACCCACTCACGCCGGGACTTTTTGCGGGTGAGCAGCTTAGGGGCGCTGACGTGGTTCACGCGCCATGCGTGGGTGGCCCAGGTGGATGCGCTCCAGCGCACGATACTCAGCGAGGTGGGGGGGCGCAACATCGGCGTGGATGTGGGCCGCTATGTGCAGGACGGCGACGGCACCCGCGAAATCTACCGGGCCGGGGTCAACCAGGACGCGCTGCGCCCGACGGCAAGCTGCTTTAAGGCGTGGGTCGTGCTGTATTACTACACGCTCACGCCAACCACCGCCTGGGATGACGGCCCCGGCACGCCGCTCTACAATGTGGCCGTCAACAGTCACAATGTGGCGACGGGGCGCGTTATCAAGGATGTGGGGCAGTACCAAACGTTCGGCAACGACATTGAGAAGTTCAACGACTTCCTGCTGTACGGCATGAACATGGTTCACGGCATTGCATCCTGGGGCTGGGAAGGCAACCCGCTCGTTGGTTTTGTGGACGAGCGCTTTGTACCACAGGGTGAGCGCGTGGTCACCTCACGCGGGACAACACACGCCATCAACAACATCACCTCCGCTGCGGATTCACTCAACGGTTACCGCGAACTGTTCCGGCGCACCTACGCCGCCGACAGCGACAACTTCAGCGGCAATATTCAGGCCCGACGGCGGGCGGCACTCCGCACCATGCAAATGCTCAGCCGGGGTGGTGATGGCGAGTACGAATCGCCCCTTGAGCGGGTGCTAGGGCGCGGCGTATACGTCGGCAAAGACGGCATCCTGCGCGAAGGCGACACCACCGCAGGCCGCGTCATTAACGACGCGGGCTTCGTCCCGCAGGAAAACGGCGTGATTGGGTTAGCGTTCTTTTCTGTGGGGGAAAGCGAGTTCAGCGCGATGCAGATATTAGAAAAGATCACGACGGCTGTCTATGCTGTGGAAAATACGCTAACCCTCTAGGCTGAAGAACGAAGGAAACACGACTATGAGAACATATGACGAGCTACTGACCGAGGCTCAGCAGCTATCCGCCAGTGATAAAGCCCGTCTGCTTGCGGACATTAGCATTGCCCTACGGCGTGACCTGGCGCAAACGTCGCCGAAACCACAGCGCCAATCACTGTATGGTGTGTTTGCCGACCTCGGCCCGGCCCCATCGGCAGAGGACATTGATGAAGCCCGCCGCGATATGTGGGGGAACTTCCCACGCGAGGATATCTGATGATCGTGGCTGTAGCGGACACCCATGCAATCATCTGGTATCTTTACGCGGACGTCCGGCTGTCTGCAACAGCCAAGAACACCATAGACGCAGCGATAAACACGGGTGACATGATCCTCGTTTCTGCCATCACCCTTGTTGAGATGGTGTATTTGATTGAAAAGGGACGAATAGCGGCAGAAGCCTTGACTCGTGTGGCCAACATACTTGGCGACCCTGAGATACCGATAGATGAACATCCGGTTGATCTGGTGATAGCGCGGACGCTTAGTCAGATTGAACGGACAGAAATTCCCGACATGCCAGATCGCATCATCGCGGCAACAGCCTTGTCCCTGAGTGTTCCTGTTATCAGCCGTGATGGGAAAATACGCACCTCAACTCTGCAAACAATCTGGTAGGGGTTTGCCGCTGGCAAACTCAGGGCGAAGCGGCGCTTCGCCCCTACCCGAATAGATTCGCCAACAGCATTGCCTTTCTCTTGTACAAAACACACAGACTTCTAAATAGAGCAACCTCAAGGGTTTCTTACACCTAACCTTTTTTCCAGGTGAGAAAGCGTTTTCCCGTTGGATTGTGATTTTTGTCTTCAATGAACGCGCAATAGAGTGTGATGCCCCGCGCCGTGTGAGCGTTCACTGAACGCGGCCCCCGCTTTTACACCCTGTTTACTTTTATGCAGGTTGCACAATCAATCTTGTCGGTTATGCAGTAGGCCATGTTAAGTAAACTTGACGGTGAGGCTAAGGTTGTGTAAGATTGGGGTAAATAAACAAGTTGTGTGGCGCACCCAAATTAAATTTTCTTGAAATAGTGTTTTCCAAACATGCCACACAACCAAACACAACCACCCCACCTTGCGTGGGGTGTTGCGTTTTACTACACTACTACCCACAACCTCACAATAAAAACGGAACAAAGGGTGGCTTGACATGCCTAATAAGATTCGTCCGTATGGTACGTGGCCCAGCCCCATTACCCCCGCTGCCACGACCAGCAGTTACCGCCTGCGCGATGTCAAGTGGGACACCGCCACCGACACGCTTATCTGGCACGAGCGGCGCGGCAGCGGCTCGGCATTGGTGGTGCAGGGGGGTCAAACTGGCCCGCGTGACCTGGTGCGCGACGAGGTGATTGGCGGCCATGTGCTGTATGGGGGGGGCGGCTTTACGGTCAACGACGGTGTGGTGTATTACGTCGGCGTAGACGAGCGCATCTTCCGTGTGCCCCTAACGGGGGGCATCCCCCAGCCGATTACGCCGGTATTTGGCAAGGCAGCCGCCCCGGCAGTTAGCGCTGATGGGCAGTGGTTGGTATATGTGCATTCCTATGAAGGGCACGACTCGCTGGCCACTATCCCTACCAACGGTAGCCAATACCCGCGCAAACTGATTGACGGCCCCGGCTTCGTGATGCAGCCTGCGTGGCACCCGTCTGGCAGCATGGTGGCCTGCATCACCTGGGACGACCACCACATGCCCTGGAACCGCAGCCAACTCCATCTGATTCAAGTGAGTGACGGTGAGCCATTCGCCCAGGAACACCACATTGTTGCAGGGGGCGACGACCAAACAGACGAGTCCGTGTTTGGCACAGCCTTCAGCCCCGATGGGCGCTTTTTGGCCTACGCCAGCGACCGCGCCGACTGGTGGCACATCTATCTGTATGACATTGAAACGGGCACCCACACCCAGCTCACCCAAGACGACGCCGAATATGGGATGCCCGCGTGGTTACAGGACATGCGGACGTTCGGCTGGTCTGGCAATAGCGAGGCCATCTACGCGCTGCGGAACGCCGACAGCGTGTTCACCGTGCAGCGTATTGACATTGCCACAGGCAGCATGAGTGCCCCCACCTCGCTGAACGACTATACCCACCTGGAACAAATCGCCGTGTCGCCCATCACCGATGAGGTGGCAGTGATTGCGGGCAACACCCGCACCCCCGACCGCATCGTGACGTGTGACCCGGCCAGCGATACCGTTCGCGTTCGCTCACACAGCAGCACAGAAAATATTCCGATGGATTACCTCAGCCCGGCGGAGATCATCACCTGGGACACCAGCCAGGGTATCAAAGTGCAGGGGTTCTACAATCCCCCCACCAACCCGGACTATGCGAGTGACGGCCTGCCCCCGCTGATTGTGCATATCCACAGTGGGCCGACGCGCCAGCGCTTTAACAAGTACTTCGCGGATGTGCATTTCTTCACCTCACGCGGCTTTGCTGTGCTGGAACCGAACTACCGGGGCAGCACGGGCTATGGCAAGCGCTTTAAGGATATGCTGCACGGCAACTACGGCACCTACGAGGTGGAAGACAGCGCACGCGGCGCGGACTATCTGGTCAACAACGGCCTTGCGGAGCGCTCCCAGCGTGTGGTGCGCGGGTCTAGCAGTGGCGGCTTTAGCGCCCTGCAATCGCTAATCCTGATGCCCAGCGTCTACCGCGCCGCGATTGCGGTTGCCCCCGTGACCGATCACTTTGCGCTGGCCCCCACCACCCACAAGTTTGAGCGTCACTATAACAATGTGCTGCTGGGCGAACTGCCGGAGGCATCCGCGCTGTATCACGACCGTTCGCCGCTGTACCACGCCGGGCGCATTGCCGACCCCGTTGCGCTGTTTCATGGCAAGGCGGATACCGTCGTGCCCTACAGCCAATCGGAGGGGGTGGCCCAGGCGCTGCGGCGCAGCGGTGTGCCGCATATCCTGCGGCTGTACGAAGGGGAAGGCCACAGCATCAGCCAGCCGCAAAACCTGGCAGACTACTACAACACTGTGCTGGACTTTTTGGTGCAGTACGTTATCTATAGCTGATGTAACGATTCAGTAACCCGGCCTGGATTCTCATCAGGGGGTCAGGTGGGGGCTAAAGCCTTGTGCTAAACTGATGCTGATTTGTGAGAGAAAAATCAGTTTCCATGCTTATGCAAGCTCAACCCCACAACATTGATGACACCCCCTGTTCGCATTACGTCCTCGACAACGGCGTGCATCTGATGGTGATGCACGCATCTACCCGCGAAGCTGTGGATATGTGGCTGTCCCACATCACCGACCTGATGCACTACCTCTACATCCACCGGGACGCTTACGCGCCGGTGCTGCTGGACCTGCGCGAACCGGGCATGATGCCCGTCGGCTACGCCGCGTATTCGGTCAGGCTGTGGGCCAAAGAGTACATGCGCCCCCCCCACATTGATCTGGCGGTGGTGTATCGCTACGGCCTGCTGCACAGCTTGGCGCAGGCGTTTAGTGACCTATCGCGCATTGAAGATGGCGTGCGCCTGTTCCACAACGGGCGCTACGACGACGCAATGGACTGGCTGGTTGCCCGCACGGAAAGCGTCATCTACGGGGACTAGCCTGTTTACCTGTCTGCCAGACACCGACGGTACACCCACAAAATAGCGTGGATGCCCCCACAGTGGGTAATTATTCACCTAGCCATGATAAAGATTCGGGTTGGCCTGCAACGTAACGACTCAGCTTGCCCCCACCCCGGCGCTAAAGCGCCACCCCTTCCCTCATTTTGGGGGTAAGGGGCCAGGGGATGGGGGAATTCAGCCGAGTACCTGAGC
>DAOTTY010000365.1:0-1959 GCA_034437575.1 Anaerolineae bacterium
AGCGAAGCGGGAAGCCGTTTTGTGGAGCGCATCCTGACGGTGCGGGAGACATGCTGTCGGCAGGGGAAGCCGCTGCGCCAGTTTGTGACGGAGGCGGTGGAGGCGTGCCGACGGGGAGAGCCGGCTCCGCGGCTCCTGGCGGAGACCCCCTGAACGATTACAAAACTTTCTATCTAAACGAATCATTGGAGAGGTATTCAGAAGTTCGGACCCACGTTAATCCTCACGGAGGATTGAAACTGCAGATCCCGTAGTGTGATACCCGATGAATATTTGTTCGGACCCACGTTAATCCTCACGGAGGATTGAAACCCGGGGAAGCCGGGGAGTTCTACCCTCGATTCCCTCCGTTCGGACCCACGTTAATCCTCACGGAGGATTGAAACGTTTAGCGGCGAGGCGGAGACGGGGGAGGGGGAAGCGGTTCGGACCCACGTTAATCCTCACGGAGGATTGAAACCTCGCCCTCGACACAACACTATCCAGCATGGAGGAAGTTCGGACCCACGTTAATCCTCACGGAGGATTGAAACCCAGTGGTTTCGCTTTTGTTTAACTGGTTTCATTGGTTCGGACCCACGTTAATCCTCACGGAGGATTGAAACGGCCGTCGGCGCGCTAATCGCTGCATGTGATGCAGTTCGGACCCACGTTAATCCTCACGGAGGATTGAAACGCCTATATGCCAGGTGTCGCCAAGCTGAACCTGCCGTTCGGACCCACGTTAATCCTCACGGAGGATTGAAACCATGTCATTCATCCGATGTGGGTATGGCGTGCTTATGTTCGGACCCACGTTAATCCTCACGGAGGATTGAAACATAAGATGACAAACGAAAAAGTGGCGCGGGCCCAGACGTTCGGACCCACGTTAATCCTCACGGAGGATTGAAACGAAATCTCGTCGTAAGTCCCGCGCAATCTTCCGCGGGTTCGGACCCACGTTAATCCTCACGGAGGATTGAAACTAGTGGCAATGCATGCTGCAGCAAGGGAGGACAACAGTTCGTCCCGCTGTTTGTGCTGGCGGTGTTCGCCATCAGCGGCACGATTGCCGCCAACCGCTGGCGAATGCGTGACCACGAGCGCAGCCAACGCGCCGCGCTGCTGGAGTACGTCCGCACGCTGGAGAAGAAACGCGCACGTCTGCACGCCGCCCACAACGCCCAGCGCGGCATCCTGGCGCAGGCGTTCCCGCACGCCGCCGCCGGGCTGGAACGGGCGCTAAGCCGTGATCCGCGCCTGTGGGAGCGCCGCCCAGACGACGCCGATTTCCTGGCGGTGCGCGTGGGCGTGGGCGCGATTCCGTCGCCGGTAGACATCACCACGCCCGACCCCGACTCCCCCGGCACAGAACTGGCACGGGCGCTGCGGCTGGCGGACAGCTACCGCACGCTGACCGCCGCGCCGGTGGTGCTGTCCTTGCGCGATCACTTCGCGGCGGGCGTCAGTGGGCGGCGCGATCTGCTGCTGGCGGCGGCGCGGGCGATGGTGTGCCATCTGGCGCTGGCGCACGCGCCGTCTGATCTGCACATCTACCTGGTGAGTTCGCCGGGGGGCGCGGAGGACTGGCGCTGGCTGGCGTGGCTGCCGCATGTGCAAAGTCACCCGCGTGACCGGCTGGCGTTCGACCCGATGGCGGCGCGGGTGCTGCTGGGCGGGCTGAGCCAGGTCATGGACGCCCGGCGCGAGAATCCGGGGGCGGCGCGGCTGCCGCATCTGCTGGTGATCTTCGATGACCCGCAGCTTGCCGCGAGCGAGGCGGTCTATACCGCGCTGCTGAACGACGGCGGGGCGTTGGGCGCGGCGGCGTTGTGCCTCACCAGCAGCTATGACGACGTGCCCGGCGACTGCACCGCCACCGTCGAACTGCTGAATAACGGCGCGTTCCGGCTGCACGTCATCAACCGCACAGACACGTTACGCGGCGATGCGGTGGACACGCTGCCCGTCATTGAC
>DAOTTY010000366.1:0-16273 GCA_034437575.1 Anaerolineae bacterium
ATAGGCTTTCCAGTTCCGGGGACGGTAAACGGCTTTCTTGCTCATCGATTTTTCCTTCTTGTCTGCTCTGTACCCAGTTTACCTGTTTTCCCTGTTCATTCAACAACGCCCATCGCGTGCGCTAATCACGCAGATAGCGATTCAAGTTATACGCGGAGCTAATCAGCGCCAGGTGGGTAAACGCCTGCGGGACGTTCCCCAATGCCTGATCGCGGTCTCCCGTTTCCTCGGAGTACAGCCCCAGGTGGTTGGCATAGCCCAGCATCTTATCGAAGATGAGGCGGGCGTGTTCCATGCGTTCGGGATACTTGGTGCCAGCGCGGGTGAGCGCTTCGACCAGCCAGAACGTACACATATTAAACGTACCTTCATCCCCCGCCAGCCCATCATCCGTGATGTGTGGGTTATAGCGATACACGAGGCTGTCTTCCATCAGGCCGCCCTTGTCGGGGTGCTGCATTATCGCATCCAACGTACTGAGCATACGCGGGTCGGTAGGGGCCATAAAGAACACCAGCGGCATAATCAGGGTGGCTGCGTCCAGCGTTTCTACCTGATAGGACTGCTTGAACGCCTGCAACGCCTCGCTCCAACCGTTTTTTTGCACCTGCTCGTAGATGGCGTCACGGTGTTTCATCCATTTTTCACGCGGGGCCGGGAACGAGCGCTTATCCGCCAGCCGCAAACCCCGATCCAGCGCCACCCAGCACATCAGGCGGCTGTAAACGAGGTCTCGCTCTTCTCCGCGCACCTCCCAAATACCCTCATCCTGGCGGTCCCAGTTGTCGCACACCCAGTCCAGGATGGGGCGTAGATACTGCCAGAAATCATAACTGACTTCCGTGCCATATTTGTTGTACAGGTAAACGGCGTCCATCAACTCACCGTAAATATCCAGTTGAAGCTGATTATAAGCGGCGTTGCCCACCCGCACCGGCTGTGAGTTTTTGTAGCCCTTCAGGTGCCCCAGTTCCGATTCCTCGATGATGTGTTCGCCGTTGATGCCGTAAAGCGGTTGCAGCGGCCCAAGTTCGCCGCTGCCTTCTCGCGTTCGTTCGATGAGCCACTGCATGAACGCCTCAGCCTCTTGCGTGAAGCCAATCCGCATAAAGCCATACAGCGTGAACGCCGCATCGCGTATCCACACATACCGATAGTCCCAGTTGCGAACACCGCCGATGTCTTCCGGCAGGCCCAGCGTGGGTGCCGCCACAATCGCCCCGGTCGGCTTGTACGTCAGCAGCTTGAGTACCAATGCAGATCGCTCCACCATGTTGCGCCAGCGCCCTTTGTACGTACACTGTGCCAGCCATTTTCGCCAGTAATCAATGGTGTTATCAAACAACACCTGGGCCTCATCCTGGTTGATGGGCGGGGGGCAGCCGTCAGCCACTTCGGCCCACTCAAACGTCAGGGTTTGGCCGTAGCTCAGCTCAAAAGACCCGCGCACCGCGTCTTCATCTTGCTCTAGCGGCATCTCGGAGGATAAGCCCATCCGCAGGCCGTCACATTCAAACACAGCGCCGTTATCGTCCATGTGGATCGTGTGATTGACGCGGGCGTAGTCAAATGCGGGTCTGCATACCACGTCAAAGTTGAGCGACCCGCGCACCACCACCACCTGCCGGATCACCCGGGTGCGGTGGGCGTCGTCATCTGCGTCAATGGGCATAAAATCACGTATTTCACCCACACCATCAGAGCAGGTGAAACGTGTGACAAGCACGTTTGTTTCTGGCCAGTAGAATTGGTGCTGTTTGACGTTGTCACGCTGCGGGTGAATTTGGAAGTAACCGCCCTTTTCGTCGTCCAGGATGGCCGCAAAAACAGACGGCGCATCGAAGCGCGGGTAGCACATCCAATCCAGCGAGCCGTTTTTACCGATGAGGGCTGCGGTTCGCATATCCCCGATGATGCCGTAGTCCTCAATGGGTTGGTAAGGCATATTCCTTTGTGTCCTCTGTATTCAATGATTTAGGGGCGGCGGGCACACAAACATCGCTGCTGCCCGCCATGGCTGATTAGTTGACTGGCTTCATATCGCGGAGGATGTACGGCAGCAGTTCGGCCACCGTTGGATGCACCAGCACACTATTGCGGAAGGTGCGGGACGGCACGCCCGCGTACATCACTACCGTGAACATATTCACGATCTCATCACCGCCCGTGCCAAGCACCGTCGCCCCCATGAACTGATCGGTTTCCGCATCTACGATAATCTTCACGCGGCCAGCGGTTTCGTTCTTTTCACGGGCACGGGCAATAGATGACATATCCATCACGCCCATCAGCAGCTTGCGGTCGCTCTGCCTGGCCATCTTCTCATTCATGCCCACGCGGCCCAGCGGCGGGTCCATAAACAGGCCATAGGTGACAATGCGGTCATTTGCAGAGCGGTCGCCACCGTTGAGGTTGTTCAAGATGATTTCGCCATCGTTTACAGACGTATGTGTAAACGCGCCGCGTCCGTTCACATCGCCGACAGCGTAGATGTGCGGGACGGTGGTTTGCAGATGTTCGTCCGTTTGGATGTAACCGCGCTCGTTGGTTTCAACGCCTGCCGCTGCCAGATTGAGCCTGTCTGTATTGGGCACCCGGCCAATGGCCAGCAGCACATGCGACCCGCTCACGTTGCCCTCGGTGCCGTTCTGGTCAAAGGTGACGGTGGCACCGCCGCTGGCGTTTTTGCTGACGTTCGTTACGCTGGCGTTCAGGTGGAATTCAACCCCCTCGCCTGCCAGCACATCCTGGGCAATCTGCGCGATGTCTTCGTCTTCGCGGTTCATTAACTGCGGCCCGCGCTCAATCACCGTGACCTGCGCCCCAAACCGGCGGAAAATCTGGCCAAATTCCAGGCCGATGTAGCTGCCGCCCAAAATCACCAGATGTTCGGGCAGGTTCCTGAGTGCGAGCAAGCCCTTGTTGGTCAAAATGACCCCGTCTCTATCCACCTCGTCGGGGTTCATACCGGGGATGTTCGGCACGCGGGCACGCGCCCCGGTGTGAATGTAAATCGTCTCGCCTTCAATTACATCGTCGCCCACACGGACGGTGTTCGGCCCTTCAAACTGCGCCCATCCACGATAGAGCGTGGCATTCTCTTTCAAAAAGCCGTCCATCCACTCGTTTGTGCCCTGACGGTTATCCATCGGGCGTTCCATGACCTTCGCAAAATCGACGGTCACCTCACCCGGCACGACCACGCCAAATTCCGGGGCGCGGCGGGCCACATGAGCGACGCGGGCAGCGGCAACCAGCGTCTTGGTGGGGGTACAGCCATAGTTGACGCAGGTCCCCCCCAGGCGGTCGGCCTCAACAACTGCCACATTTTTGCCCTGCTTAATGAATGGCCCCATCAGTGTGAAGGTTGCTTGCCCGGTACCGATGAGGATTGCGTCGTACTTTTCCATGATATTTGGGAACTCCAGTTGTGCAGAATTGATAAGGTCTACCATGCCAGATTGTAGCCAGAGTAGCAAACTTACTCACACTTCACCGTAGGGATGCTTACGCCACTATAAAAGTTTGCGAAGCTGGCGCACAGTTTGCAGCCTGATGCTATAGTGACATAGAGAAACAGCCATCGAGGAAAATCATGCCCAGGAACACAATTATCCTATCGCTGTGGATAGCCTGCGCTGTGTTGCTGGCCGCGTGCGGGCCAGGCAGCGAACAGATCATCCAGTCTACACAAACGGCAGAACCCGCAGCCCTTCGAGCAGCCCTCGCTGCCCAGAGCGGCGTTGTCCGCGTGACCAGCGTAAGTGTGTTCACCGTCTCAGACGGCTCGTCGTCAGTTGGCGCGACAATCGTGATTGACGACAGCGCCACCCCAGAAACCATCGGAGCAGCATTGATGAATGCGGCCAATCCGCTCATAATGGGTAATGAACTCCGTTATAGCCTCACACTGCAACAATCCACCCAGGAAACGAATTTTCTTGGCACAACGCTGCGCCGTGAGGATGGGGCGACCAGCAGCAGCTATGAGGCTTTCACCAGACCCTACCCTGAAACGCCCACACCGAAGGTAAACTGACATGCGTCACCTATTTCTGTTAATTTTGATCCCCGTTTTGGCCGGGTGCGCCACCGCCAATACAACGCCCACTGGCCCACTGAGTGAATACGACCTGCGGGACGACCAGCCCGAAGACGTTCGCACCAGCGCCCCAGCTAACAGCGAGGCACACACACACACCGCGCTGCTACCTGTGGGGCCAGCGGGCAAAGCCGCCCAGGTAGAACTGACGTGGCACACCTTTGAATACGCAGGCGGGCAATATATTGCATCGGCATCGTTTGAAGTGATTGAATCTGTACGCGGGCTGGAACTGGAAGCAGCGGCGGGGGGTAGCTCGATGAACGTCGGCACAGAAGCCGCCCCCGTCCAGGTGATGCAGTTCAGCGTGTCCTGGTTCGAGCGTGGCAGGGGTAGCACGCCCGGCGGCAGCTTGATTGGGCAGATTGAAGGCGACGGCGACATCAGCACCACAGATGACGACCTGTTCGCCGTGCCAGATGTCGACTAGCGCCGCCGCCTGAAACGCCCCACGATTTCGGTGTAGTACGTCTGCGGGGCGAAGTCGAGCGGCTGCACATACTCCAGCGCAAAGCCGTGCCCGCGCAGGCGCTTGGCGTCCCGGCTGAAGGTAGCGGCATCACTGCTCACATAAACCAGTGTGCCCAATCGCAGCGCGGCCAGGCCATCCATCGCCTCGGTGGTCAGCCCGCTCCCCGGTGGATTGACCACCGCCGCGTCGTAACTGTCCTCTGCCGCCTCAAGAATTTCTTCAACGGTGCCCTCAATCACGTCTACATGATCGAACTCAGCCGTGTTTTCGTCGGCGTCGGTGGCAGCGGGGGGGTAGCTTTCTACCACCGTGACGTAGTTAGCTTGCTCTGCGATAAACGCACCGAACAGCCCCACCCCCGCGTACAGGTCCAGCACGCTGTCGGCCTTGCCCAGTGCAGCCATCACTTCGGCCACCAGCGCGTCAACCTGGGCCACATTCGCCCGGAACGCGCTGCCTGCTGTCACCCGGAACGTGCGCCCCGCGATAGTGTAGATGACGTGCGTGTTGCCAGCCAGGTTGAGCGGTTCATTATCTGGCAGCAGCAGGTTGATGCTTGCAGGCAGGTCAAGTTCCAGTTCGGGCGCTTCGTCAGCAGCAGCGCCAAGCACCACCATCCGGCTGCCGTCGCCGCTGCGAATCAACTGCACCGTTTGCAGCTTAGCCGTGTCCAGGTCAAGCTGGTTATACAGGTCCAGCAGGTCCGGGTGCAGCACCTCACACACCTCAACGGGATGCACACCGCCATCTGTGCCGGGTAAGCCGAGCTTGCCATCATCCGTCAATTGGAAGGTCATACGGTGGTTGTAGCCCCACACCTGCGGCGATGGGATTACCGGGCGCACATCAACATCGCTCAAGCCGCCCACACGCTCAAGCTGGTCGGCCAGCACATCCTGCTTAATAAGGATTTGCGCGTCATAGGCCATGTGCTGCCAGTGGCAGCCGCCACAGCGCCCCGGCCCAAAGTGCTGGCACTGCGGCAGCACCCGATCTGCGGAGGCGTCTAGCAGGCGCACCCCTTTGCCAAAGGCGATTCGCCCGCGAGAGTCGATAATGGCTGCCTTCAATACTTCACCGGGGATGGTATAGGGTACAAAGACCACCTGTTTGTCATGCTTGCCCAGGCCGCTGCCGCCGTAGGCCATCGTCTCGATTTCGATTTCAACCGTCGTATCATCGGTCAATTTGAGTTTCTCCTCACACCTGCTGTCCAATGAGATTGACAAGACCACAGAAACTGCATGGCGTCAAATCCTCTTGTTGCAGTAAGTTGGGCAGGGCAGCAAACACCGCAGCCCCCACCTCGAACCAACCTTACCTAAAACATTGTGCCTGAATCAACGTCTGGCTCATACCCACAACTCAAATTCAATAATAGATACAGGGTCGCTAGATTTACAATCTTACGACGCACATGAAGGGCGGTGAAAAACGTAAAAAAAGCCAGATTTTGTAAAAAACCAGGTTAAAAGACGCCCCACAAACGTTGTTTCAACATTCGGAGTGTGATACCTTGAAGTCGGTGAGGTCAAACCCTGAGTAACAACCGGGACACAGCTAGACTCCGTAAAGAGACATTTTATTCAGAAAAATTTTATATTCGTGCCCCCGCACGGTCGGTGGCTCTGGTTCATGCTGCGCCTTGTTGCAGGTGCCGATGGAAAAAAGTTTGTTAATTTCCTGGTTATTCCAGGTTGTGTACCTGGTCGGCTGATGTAAAGCGACCCACCACTTGAACACTCGCTGTTAAAGCAAAAGGGCACGAAACGTGAATATCGACACCACGCTGGTTATCCCGGCGTACAACGAAGAACATCGGCTGGGGCGTACCCTGGATTTGTATTGGCACGCTATGCGTACCCGTGGGCTACCATTCGAAATTATCGTGGTGGCCAACGGCTGCCAGGATGCAACGGCCATGCTGGCACGCGCCATGCGCCAACAGATGCCCGAAATTCACGTTATTGAGATTTCGCAGGCCATTGGCAAAGGTAAAGCGGTTCTATCCGGCTTCCAGAGGGCCAGCGGCAACAAAGTGATTTTCGCTGACGCAGATGCCGCCACCTCTGCCAATTCACTGATTGCCCTGCTGGACGCGCTAGACGAATATGACGTTGCCATCGGGTCACGTCGCCTGCCTCAAAGTGCAATCCTCACACCGCAACCGCTTAGCAGACGCCTGCTGGGCAGCCTGTTTGCCGCCACTGTGCGAATACTCTTCCCGCTGCCCTTCGCCGATACACAGTGCGGCGCGAAAGCCTTCCGGCGCGACGTTGCACGCCACTTAACCAGTACCGTTGAAGAAAGCGGTTGGGTCTTCGATGTTGATCTGCTGCTCAACGCACACGCTTATGGGGCGCGTATAAAAGAGGTCCCGGTGGTGTGGCGCGATGTGGCCGGGTCTAAGGTGCGTGTGATGTCAACCGCTGTCGAGGTTTTAGCCGCGTTTTGGCGGCTCAAGCGTGGCAGCGTGGTTAAGCCCAGCTTACAGCACTCCACAGCCGACAGCATCCATTAGCCGTGTCTAACTTTTGCCGTAGAGAGACCCACGAAACCCGCATGACATATCTTCGCAAAGTCACAATGGTCATCATCGTTTTGCTGCTGGTGGCCCTGTTCGCAACAACAAAGCTTGGTGCCTGGATCACCCTGGCGGCCCTGCTTATTACATTGATATTCGTCGTTCGGCCCCGCGTGGAAAGTTCCAGCATGATTTACTATCTGCTGAGCATTGCTGTTGGCATCAGCGCGGTCACCTACATGGTGTGGCGCGTTACATCTATCAGCGTCAATGGTTGGTGGATTAGTGTTCCGCTCTTTATTGCAGAAGCGTTCGGTGCGCTGCACCTGCTTGGGTTTTATCACACGCTGTGGCCCCGCAAAGAAGCGCCCCTCACCCAAACGGACAACCCAACGTACTACCCGATTTATGTTTTCGTCCCCACCGTCAACGAGGGGGTAGAAATCGTCCGCCCGACCATTAGGGGCATTCAGAAGGCGCTAGCAGCCTACAAAAACCGCTACCCCCATGCCAGGGCGCACATCGTCATTTGCAACGACGGCTATGTAGCCAACGTGCCAGAATGGCACGAAATGGAAGACCTGGCCGAAGAAATGGGGGTTACTTGCGTAACGCGCACCGAACCCGGCGGCATGAAAGCGGGCAACATTGAGCACGCCCGCCAACTGCTGGGGGTTCACGGCAACAGCCTGCTGGCCATTTTCGACTGCGACCAGATACCCGACCGCGATTTCTTCCTGAAGATGGTGACCCCATTTGCCGACCCGTCCATCGGCTGGGTGCAAACCGGGCAGTACTATCGCAACCTGGACGCACCGATTTCGCGCTGGGCCAATGAGCAAAATCGCATTTTTTACAACCTGATTAGCCCCGGCAAGTCTACCCTCAACGCAGCTATCATTTGTGGCACTAACTTTGTTGTCCGCGCGGCGGCCTTTGACGAAATTGATGGCTTGCCCCAGGACAATGTAACTGAAGACATTGCGGCGTCTATTCGCCTGCACGCTAACTGGCGCAGCCTGTTCATCCATGAGCACCTCGTCACCGGGTTGGGGCCAATGGACTTTCGCGGGTACTTTTCCCAGCAGCGCCGCTGGGCCACAGGTAATATCGGGGTGGGCCTCAACAATTGGCGCTACCTGCTGATGCCTTCTCGCAATGGGCTGACGATTGCCCAGCGGGCACAGTACCTGATGACGACAACACACTACCTCAACGGCCTCCGCGACCTGATTTACATCGCTGCTCCGCTGGCCTACCTGCTGCTAGGCGTTAGCAGTATCGACTTCACCAGCATGGAAGCCTTCCTGTGGCAGGGGGTTCCCTTCTGGGTCATGTCCCATGCGGCCTTTTTCTACGTCATTCGGGGCAAGGCAGACATGCGCGGCACCTTTTTGAACCTCGCTAGCTTTCCGATTTACATCGGTGGGCTACTAACGGTGATGACAGGCAAGCGCATCGGCTTTGTTGTGACCCCGAAGAACAGCAGTGGCAGCGACAGCTTTCGTTATATCCGCGTTCACATGATCTTCCTGGCAGTGTGTGTGTTGGGCCTCGCTGTGGGTGGGTACAACATGCTGCATAGTCGTTCTCTGCCCATCCTCGTCAGCCTGTTTTGGACGGCCTACCAGACCTTCAACCTGCTGACGATTGTGTGGCTCGCTTTCATTACAACAGTCTACGAATCACGTTGGGCCAGCCTGCCAAACTTACGCGACATGATGCCCATGCCACGCGCAACAGCCTGGGTGGCGTCGGTGGCGTCAGTGTCATCGGTGGCTGTACTCATTGGCGCATTCGTCCTGCCGGTGAGCAACATCAGTCAGTTCGGCCTGCTGCCAGAAGCGGGCGCACCCGTCACCATCCAGCCCAAACAGCCCCTGATCGGCACCACCTGGGAAGCCTACCAAACCACCACTGCCAGCCGCACGGCCAACAGCCCCCAGGACTACACCGTACTCACCCGAACATTTAGCATCGGGGATGACTTTGATACAGGGTGGGCGAATGAAGTCAACAAACAGGGGGCCATCCCCTGGATTACGCTGTTGTTCGACGGCAAGGACGGGCGCTTGCTAGACAACAACCTGGTGGGCATTGCCAACGGCGTCCGCGATAATGACCTGCGCCGCTGGGCCAGCCAGTTGCGGGCTTACAACAAGCCGGTTTACCTTATCATCCTGCCCCATGCAGACATGCCCCACGGCGCTCCTTCCGCCGTGACCGGGAATGCTAAGCTGATTGACATTGCCCCTGCATGGCTGCACATCCAGGCTATTTTCAACAGCCGCAACGCCAACCAGGTGCGGTGGGTGTGGGCACCCGCAAACGTTATGGCAGCCACAACGTTTGCCCCGCCAACATCAACCGTGGATGTCATTCTGGCCCGTGTTGAACATGGTACCGTAGCAAGCGACAACGAAATTGCACTGGCGCTCATGGTCAATGAGGTGGCAGCAGCCTACCCCGATACGCCCGTTGCTGTAGAGGTGTTTGGCGATGCAAACACAAACACACCCCCTCAGTTTGAAATCACACCCGCAACGAAGAGCCTGGAAGCCGTCCTCATGCACACCACCCAGCAGTCATCAAACACGCTGTCCCCTCAGGCAATTGAGACAACATGGTAAACTCAAATGTCTAAGGTAACGTCAATAGAGGACCCATATGACAGCGACACAGCCCACTTACACGCGGGATGATCGCCGCCAGCAGGCCAAGCCACCAACACGTTCACGCCTTCTCCGGGAGCGGATCACGGCCATAGTACCGCTCCTGGCTGTTTGGGCCTTGCAGGTGGGGGTGGTTAGCCTGTTACGCAACAGCGCCCACCAGGATGAGGCTTTGTCACTTTATGCGGGCCAGCAGTACCTCAACATGCTCTTCAACCCATCTGCGGTAGACACCGAGTACATGGCGCAGGTGGGCAACATCTTTTCGGGTATGCCCTTCATGTACCCTGTCGTGGGCGGCATCGGAGATGGGCTAGGTGGGCTGTATGGTGCGCGGGTGCTAAGCCTGGTGCTTATGCTGGCTACCACAGGGTTCGTCTATTTTGCTGGCAAGCGGCTTTGGGATGACAACAGCGCGATTTTGGGGGCACTGCTGTTCGTGCTGCAACCCGGCATCCTGCTGGTCAGCTTTTATGCCACCTACGACTCGCTTGCACTCTTCTTCATTTCTGCGGCGCTGGCCAGTGCCATCGCCGGGGCGGACGGGCGCAGCACGGGCCTGGTTGTGTTGGCAGGCATACTCCTTTTCCTGGGGGCCGCAACCAAGTATGCCACCTATTTGTATGGCCCAACATTCATGGCGCTGTTGGCGTACCGCAGCTATACACAGCGCGGGCTGCACGCTGCATTCGTCAATGTGATGATTACGGGCCTTATTCAGGTGATTGGCATTGGCTTGGCAATGATGGACGAATCGCTGCGGGCGGGGCTGCTTTACACCACCCTGGAGCGTGAAGCCGTCATTTCGATTACACGCTGGGAGATGTTGCAGATCATCATCGGGCAGGCGGGCATCAGCATCACTTTGGTGCTGCTGGGGCTGGTGCTTGCCCCCAAACGACGGTGGCTGTTGGCGATCATCCTGGCCGGGACGATGCTGCTCGCTCCGCTTTATCACCTGCGGGCACAGGAATTGGTGTCTTTGCACAAGCACCTGGGCTATGGTTTGCTGTTCGCGGCCCCGCTTGGGGGGTATTTTCTGGCACGCATTGCTGGCTACGGGGACGCCTCCGATAATCCATTGGGGCGGTATTGGGTGGTGAGTGTGCTGATTTGCGTGTTCGCTTTTGGTGTTGGCTTCATCAATGTTCGTAACCTGTATGGGTGGGGCAACGTCGAAGACGCCGCTCACATCATGCGTACCCAGGTTCGCCCAGGCGATTCGCAGATATTGACGGACGAAGTGGAAACGCTGCGCTACTACGGGGCAGACTATGTGAATCCCGAACAGTACACCGATCTGTACTTCTTTGACTATGACAGTGAAGACGGCACTTATCACCAGGGAGAGTCTGCCTATTTGGCGGCTATTGATGACGGGTATTTTGACCTCATCATCTTCGGTTACAACGTTGGTGTCAGCTACGATCAGGCCGTGCTTACCCGTGCCCTGGACGATTCGGAGAACTACAGGCGTTTGCGCGTGTTGCGAGACTGGCGCGGCCCGGCGGGCAAGTTCATGGTCATATGGGTGCGTGACCGGGATGGCACCTAGCCTGGGGTACGCAGCCGGGGGCCAATCTCAATCCCAATAGGTTACAACCTTTGCTATAATGCGGCTATCAGCACTTTACCCATTCAAGCCCTGAGCGTAAGCGGGAAGACGGACCCCTTCCCGCTGATGACTAGCCCTGGGCACCAGGTCAATCACACCCAACCCACCTATGACCCTAATCCTCGGAATCGAAACCTCCTGTGACGAAACCGCTGCCGCCGTTGTTGAAGATGGCCGCAGCATTCTATCGAACATTGTCGCCAGCCAAATCGACCTGCACGCCGACTACGGCGGCGTCTTCCCGGAGCTGGCCTCGCGTGCCCATGCCGAAATCATCGGCGCAGTGGTAGAGCAAGCCGTGCAAGACGCGGGTACAACCTTCTCCGCCATTGATGCTATCGCCGTCACACGCGGGCCAGGGCTGGTGGGCAGCCTGATGGTTGGCGTTAACTATGCCAAGGGCCTCGCCCTGGCAACCCACAAGCCGCTGCTGGGCATCAATCACCTGGAAGGCCATGTCTATTCCCTTTGGCTGACCCAACCCCAGCGCGAACCGACGTTCCCCGTGCTGGTGCTGATTATCAGCGGGGGGCACAGTGAAATGCTGCTGATGACCGGGCACGGCGAGTATCAACGGTTGGGCGGCACCCTGGACGACGCGGCAGGCGAAGCGTTTGACAAGGTGGGCCGCCTGCTGGAACTGCCCTACCCCGGTGGCCCACACATTGAGCGGGCCGCGCAGCAGGGCAACCCGCGTGCGTACAACTTCCCACGAGCCATGCGGAATGACGATACGCTGGACTTCAGCTTTAGCGGCCTTAAAACCGCTGTGATGCGTGAGGTAACCGTACAGCCCAACAGCGCTGCCCCGCGTGCAAAAGGCGCTGAGAAGCGCTCTCAACTGCGGGCAGACGTGTCGGTTTCGGATGTGGCGGCCAGCTTTCAGGCAGCATTGGTCGATACACTCGTGGAAAAGGCGGGCCGGGCTGCTGACGAGTACGCTGTGACGGAAATCCTGATGGCCGGTGGGGTAAGCGCCAACACCTACCTGCGCCAGCAAATGCGAAGCCGTACCGAGCGCCCGGTGCGCTACCCGCCGCTGAATTTGTGTACGGATAATGGTGCAATGATTGCCGCTGCGGGGTATTATCGGTTTGAGGAGGGCCTGCGAAGCGACCTGAGCTTCGATGTCGTCCCCATGTGGCGCTTATCTATGAATACCTACGGAGACACCTAAGTGCAGCTATACCTGATTCGTCACGCGCAGTCGGTTAACAACGCCAACGAGGGCAACCCGAACTTCAAACACGTTGAGGATGCCCCGCTCACCCCGCTGGGGCACCAACAGGCCGCTCACCTTGCCGCGCAGTTTCGCCGCCACATTGAATCGGAGGATTTGCAACTGACGCTCAATCAGGCCGCGCATATGCCCATCTACCGCGTGGATGAACTGCACATCAGCCCGTTCCAGCGGACGCTGCAAACCGCTAAACCCCTTGCTGAGGCGCTGAACGTGCCCACCTTCGTCAAAATGGACATCTACGAGTACGGCGGCATCTACCGGCGTGAAGGTGACCGCACCTTCCGTACTTTTCGCGGCCTCAACCGTGAGCAGATGGCCGACCTCGTGCCGGGTATCCACATCCCCGTTGATGTGACCGACGAGGGCTGGTGGACAATGGAAACCTTTGAGCCAGAAGCGCACTTTGTAGAGCGGGGCAAGGGCGTGTTCAACTTCCTGATCGAGCAGGCAGAAGACGCCTGGGCAGGCAAACACATTGCGATGCTGGCCCATGCCGACTTTATCAATCTGCTGGTGCAGGTCATCTTGCGGAAGGGCGACGTAGAGCGCAACCCCCACCACGACAGCTTCATGTACGCCTACAATACGTCTGTAACGCGCATCGACTTCAGCAAGTACGGCTCCCCCACGCTGCGCTACTTCAGCCGTGTTGACCACCTGCCGGAAGAAATGGTCACCGTTTAATGCAGCTTTACCTGGTGCGCCACGCCCAGTCGGTTAACAACGCCAATGTGGATAACCCCACGCTGCGCGTGGCCGACCCGCCCCTGACGAACCTGGGGCAGCAGCAGGCCCAACACCTGGCGGACTTTTTCAAAACACAAACTGAAGTGGATCGCGCTTCGGATACGATGGCGTGGCGCTATGGCGGCTATGAGCACATGCGCTTTTTCTTCAGCCACATCGTCAGCAGCCCGATGCTGCGGTCGCTGCAAACCGCGCAGGTACTGGCCCGCGAGTTACAACTCCCGGCGGCAGTATGGGTTGAACTGCACGAGCGGGGCGGGCTGTTTACATCCAATCGCGGCACGGTGAACGGTGAACCGGGCCTATCGCGCCGCCGGATGCTGGATGAGTTCGCAGAGTTCCAACTGCCCAGGGAGGTCAATGAGGCGGGGTGGTGGCGTGGCAATATGGAAAGCCGGGGCACCAGCCGCCTGCGGGCGACGCATACGGCGCAACGCCTGCGCGACATGGCCCGACGCGAGTGGCAAGAGCAGAGCATCCTGTTGGTGTCGCACGCCGGGTTCATGGATATGCTGGTGAAGGCGCTGCTGATTGACCTTCACCCTGAAGCGGACGACACCCACTTCTACCTGTTTTACAATACATCTGTCACGCGGATCGACTTCTTGCAGGGCGGGCAGATGGGGTTTCGCTACATGAATCGAGTGGCCCATTTACCCTTGACGTTGATTTCGTAGGCCAGGGTAATCGCGTTCTCCCTGTGTTGCCCCTCGCCCCAGCCGCGCAGCGGCGGAAAGTGGGGGAGGGGTGGCGCGTCCGCGCCGGGGTGAGGGGGGTTCACCTAGAATGCAATTACCCTGTTTCTTAGGTCAGGTATCAACAATCATTGGAGAAACCATGATAAAGTATGGGGTGGGAGACGAAATAATTATGCGATGTTGAGGGGACAACGATGAACCTGCAAACCAAGAATTTGCCTTATCACTACGAAACAGGAAGTGACCCGATTACGCTGACGAACAGTGTCACCAAACAAGATGCGTGGCATTACAGCCTTCGGCACTATGACCCCGCCAAACCCACCCCTAATGAAACTGTCCTGCTCATCGAACGGCTTTACTTGCGCCGGGTTTACGCCCTGGACGACAAACGTATCATCGCGGCCCGCGTCCATGAGTGGCAATACACGCTGACCCACAATGAAAGCGCGACATTTCATGACGCCGTGCGTGGCTACCGGGTGTATGATGACGGCCAGGTAATGCGGGGCGAGGCGCACATCTTGCAGCCGGAAGTGGCGGTTATCCTCGGTTACACCCCAGATGCCACCCTGCCGCCGTACATCGAAACGGCCCCAGCCGAGGCGCTCAGGGAGCTGCTCACCGAGGCCGAGGCGCTTATTGCAGACGAAAGCACAGTGAATGCCTGGCTGCCTGTGCCCGTCGCCGCGCCCGATGCCGCGCCCGAAGACGTGTTTCAGGCCATGCGCCAGATGCGCGGTGAAATAGGTATCCGGGCCACACGCGGGCGCAGCCGGATGCTTACCCGTGTAATGGAAGCCGCAGGCGTCACCCTGGCAGAAAATGGGTGGGCACTCACAGACGAAGAACACACCCGCCGCAAACAGGAGCCAATTTCTTGAAAGCACTCACTCGCTGGTTTGCCCTGGCACTTATAGCCATGAACACCTTCCCCGCACTGGCCCAAAGCAGCCCCCGCGTCGTCACCCTCACCGTTGAAACCGGTGACCCATTCGCCGCCGTCAACAGCGCGGCGTGGTCACCAGATGGCACGCAGGTGTTGGCTACGGTGGGGGATGGCACCGTGCGGGTGTGGGACGCCGCCAGCGGTGCAGAAGTGCTGCAACTGGCTGTGGCCGGGCGGGCATGGTGGAATGCCGACGGCAGCGGCGTGATTACGCACGACATCATTGATGATGAGGCGGTGCTGTGGCGCGTGGCCGATGGCAGCCGCGCCTACACCGCCCCGCACACCGTTCCGCTGGATTTGCCCAGCCCGGACCGCCGCTTGCTGGTCACGGTGGATGGTACGACGGTCACCGTGCGCGATGCGGCGACGGGTGAGGTACAGCACACGCTGGACGGTGTGCCGCTGAACTACTATTGGCTGGATGAGAACACGCTGGCTGCGGTTGACCAGGGCACCTATCAAGTGTGGGATGCAGCAGCGGGCCTGCGCGAATCTGACTTTGCGGTTGATGGCTTTGTTGCGGATGCCACCCTGGGGCGACTGCTGACAGTGGAACAGGGGCCAGAGGTTACGCGGCTGCGCCTGTACGATTTGCGGCGCGGCATCGGCACACGGGCGTACCGCGTCAGTGGCAGCGTGGTCCAGTCGCAGTTGGCCCCCGCTGCCGATACGCTCTACGTTGTGGCGCAGCCGGACCCCGAAAGCGGGATGCAGCTCATTGTGTGGGACATCACCGAGGGCGACCCGCTGCTGCTGCCCGTCAGCGGCGACCCGCCGCGCAGCATCGTTTACTTCACCCCCAACTCAGACGGCAGCCGCATCATCACAATAAGCAGCGCGATAGACGCCGAAACGTCGGTTATCGAGACGGGGAGTGAACAGGTCGTCGTTTGGGATGCCGCCACGGGCGAACGCCTGTTAGAAGTCAGTGAAGCCGAGGTGGTAGACGGTGCCTGGTCGCCAGATGAGATGCAGGTTGCCGTGTGGGGCAGTGACGGCGGCTTGCTATGGGATGTTGAGACGGGCGAGGTGGTGCTGCGCTTTAGCAGTGACGATTTTGTGCGTGGGGCCGCCTTCGACGCCGACGGCGAGCGCTTGCTAGTGTGGGGCAACACCCGCTTGCAGATATTTTTGCTGAATTAAACCGTAACGAGAACGCGGGTGCATTTCATCGCCAATCATCTGAAATGCGCCCCAAGAGCGCAGGGCTTTTGCAATGTTGCATGGCTGATGATTGGCCGCTGCCCA